>JAFRLF010000157.1 GCA_017431365.1 Clostridia bacterium
CTTAGTCAGAGCTTTGCCCAATCCAAGTCCCCAGTACGCCCTTAACACACTGATGCCGAATTCAGCTCTGTGCTTAACCTTATACTTCTTCCCTACAGCCTCGATCCCGGCAGTCCCTGCAACCTTTCCGTCAATGATGGCTATAAGCTCTGTTTCATTTGGGCTTTCAGCTTTTTCTTCCAGAAACCGCGCCTCCTGTTCCGGATCAAAACTGTTTTCATCGGGATATGATAATAGATAATCGGTCTCTGCGTGTGTGAGATTAAAAACCTGATAAACAGCAAGGCCATCTGATGCATTACCATTCCTGATCAGAGCCTCTTTGCCGTTTTTCAGAACAATCTTCTGCTCGTATTTCATCTCTTAATCCCTTCAGATTTAAAGGCGGTAACAGTAATCCTATAGTCACAACCCAGCTCGGGTGAGTTTCACGACTGATTCTACATGTTCAGTCAAAGGGAACATATCGACCGGCTGCGCCCATTCAAGATGATACCCGCCTTCGAATAATATACGCAGATCCCTGGCCAAAGTTCCAGGGTTGCAGCTAACATAGACAAGACAAGGAATGCGCGCCCTGATTATGGCGTCTAGAAGACGCTGATCGACGCCCTTTCTCGGCGGATCGACGACCAATGCCTCCGGCTTCGTACCTTTATTCAGCATGTCTGTGACGATATGGCCGGCGTCAGCCGCGATAAATGTCGTATGATCACTGAGCCCATTGATCTGCGCGTTACGTTTGGCATCTTCTATAGCCGCTTTGTTAATCTCGACGCCAACAACTTTTTGACACCACTTTGCGAACATCAGAGACATGGTTCCACATCCGCAGAAGGCATCAAATACCAGATTCGGTTTCATGCTTTTTAAGGCTGAATCCACCAGATTATAAAGAACTTCGGTCTGATCGTGATTAACCTGCAGAAAGGTCTGAGGAGAAACGCTGAATCTCAGGCCACAGAGCGTTTCCTGAAGAGCATCTTTGCCGTCAACAAGCTTTAAAACGCCGTCCAAAGCGTGAGAAAACCTTGGCTTCAGCTGACAGTAGTATAACCCGATGTAATGCGCCTGACGGATTTCTCGCAACGCGCTGACCAGAGTGCTGCTTTTGCCGATCGTCTGGCCAATACCGCTCAGGACGACCATGATATCCCCGGCTTCATTTTCGCGCGTCACGAGAAAGCGTAAACCCTGTCTCTTTCCTTCACGATCAGAAGCTTGTATGTGTTCTTTGCGCATCCATTCGAGGACGATGCGTGTCACTTCACTGATTTCAGGTTTCTGCAACAGGCAATCCGTCACTGGTATGACACTCTCGTCATTTGACGAGAACATACCCAACACGGGGCCACGCCTTTTGTCATCCCATATGATGCTGAATTCGGCCTTGTTGCGGTAATGAACATTACTGTCAGCCGCGATGACCGGCAGTACATTGGGGTCTTTGATCCGTCCTATCCGCTCAATCTGCTGGATGACGACCTGCCTTTTCAGATGAAGCGCATATTCCGCCGTCATGTGCTGCGCTCTGCAGCCGCCGCATGCGCCGTATTGCGGGCACAATGGTTGACAGCGTTCTGGTATAGGAGAGAGGACGCGCAGCGCTTCTCCTTCGATATAACGGGCTTGCAGATTTACCGGTTTAACTGTTATGCGCTCACCGGGCAAAGCATAGGGTACGAAGACTACGCGTCCGTCATCCGCCCGACCGACGCCCTGCAATTCAGACCCAATTCCCGTTATAGTAAGATCAAACGGCTCCATGCGCGAAAGCTCCTGTCGTAAGATTTCCGATAAAGCTGTGCACCGCGCAGAATGCACGGCGCACAGTACAGTACAGTACAGTACAGTAGTGTTTGTTTTATGAGCTTTGTCAAAAGAAACTGTTGATATAAATGCAAAGAGCCGCAGAATACCTGCAGCTCTCTGTCATTGCCGGATTAGGCTTTGCCGTCGCAGCCCAGCACGTCAACCAGCTTATGCTCGACCATGTTCTTGATGGCGACACGGGCGGGCTTCAGATACTGACGAGGATCGAAATGATCCGGATGCTCGTTGAAGTACTGACGGATGCAGGCGGTCATCGCGAGGCGCAGGTCGGAGTCAATGTTGATCTTGCAGACAGCGCCGCGGGCAGCCTGACGCAGCTGCTCCTCGGGAATGCCGACCGCATCGGGCATTTTGCCGCCGTTCTCGTTGATGATCTTTACGAATTCCTGCGGCACGGAGGAAGAGCCATGCAGCACGATCGGGAATCCAGGCAGACGTTTGGCGACTTCGTCAAGGATGTCGAAGCGCAGCGGCGGGGGCACCAGGATGCCCTTCTCGTTGCGGGTGCACTGCTCGGCCTGGAACTTATAGGCGCCGTGGCTGGTGCCGATGGCGATGGCCAGGGAGTCGCAGCCCGTCGCTTCGACGAAGTGCTGAACGTCCTCGGGGCGGGTGTAGGAAGAATCCTCAGCGGAAACCTTGACCTCATCCTCGACGCCGGCGAGCGTGCCCAGCTCGGCTTCAACGACGACACCGTGATCGTGCGCGTATTCGACGACCTGACGGGTGATCTTGATGTTCTCCTCGATGGGGAGGCCGCTCTTGTCGATCATGACAGAAGTGAAGCCGCCGTCGATGCAGCTCTTGC
>JAFRLF010000158.1 GCA_017431365.1 Clostridia bacterium
ATCACCGACTTCAAAGGTCTGGAAAACCGCGTAGACGTTGAGTACGGCGACCTGCCTCAGCACCTGATCGACGCCGTGATTTCAATAGAGGATCAGCGATTCTGGGAGCACAACGGGTTCGACCTGCGGCGTCTGGCCGGCGTCGCGATCGGCCTTCTGACAAACAACTCCGTGCAGGGCGGCTCGACCATCACGCAGCAGCTGATCAAGAACACGATCCTTTCCGATGAACAGACCTTCAAGCGAAAGCTGCAGGAGGTCTATCTGGCCGTCGAACTCGAACAAGCGATCACGAAGGAAGAGATCATCGCCGAATACCTGAACGTCATCTACCTTGGCGGATCGAACTACGGCGTCAAAGTCGCCGCCCAGGACTATTTCGGCAAAGATCTGAGCGAACTGAATTTACGGGAATGCGCCTGCCTGGCGCGTCTTATCCGCAACCCCTACAAGTATAACCCCCGGCGCTGCTACTACACTCTGAATAAACCCGAACAGGTCGAAGACGGCATCGACATGGTTCTCGACTACATGTTTGACCAGGGCCGCATCACCGAGGAAGAATACGTCGAAGCCCGCGGCGAAACGCTGCACGTCATACAGTATTCGTCCTCATCCGTATCGGAAATATGCGACAATCTGTATTATGTTGAATACGCGATCTACGACGTCGTGACGAAGATGCTGCGCGAGGAAGGCCTTGAGAACACCAAATCCAACCGCAGCATGATGGAAAACAAGCTCCGCACAGGCGGGTACAGGGTCTATACCTCGCTCGACCCTGAAGTGCAGGACGCAGTGCAGCGCGTCATCACCAACTGGGACGGCTATCCGCGCATGCGTTCCTCCGCTGACAGCGTATACAAAGCCTCGCTCGGCAACGGAGAATACCTCGACGTCGTACAGCCGCAGGCGGCGTGTACCATCATCAACTGGCGAACGGGAGAGATCGTCGCCATCGTAGGCGGCCGGGCGACACCCACAGGCTGGAAGCAGACCCACAGGGCGTACAACTTCAATATGCCGGTAGGCTCCTCGCTCAAGCCGCTCTCCGTATACGGACCGGCCTTCGATCTCGGAAACTCGCCCGGATCGCCGGTTATGAACCTGCCGATCCAGATTGTCGGATGGGACAGCGAAACCGGCTTCCCCACGAACTACGAAGGCGGCACGTATTCGGGCGTCGAATCGCTGCGCGTGGCCATCAACAGGTCGCACAATACGGCCGCCGCCCAGGCGCTCATGAATTATGTGGGCATAGAGAATTCCGTCGCCTATCTCGACAGGTTGGGCATCAAGAATCCGATACCCACAGGCGCCGGTCTGGCGCTGGGCTCCTCGGGCATATCGACGGTCGAAATGGCCGCGGGATTCGCCACGATCGCCAACGGCGGCGTATATCTGGAACCCGTCGCCTTTTCCAAGGTCACGCGGTCGGACGGCAGCATTTACCTCGACGCCGCGGACGCTCAAATCACACGGCGCGCCTTCAAGGAGTCGACGGCATGGCTGCTGGTGGACGTGCTCATCGGATGCTGCTCTCCTGAGGTCGAGGGCTCGACCGGTAAACTCGCCAACTTCGGTGGCATGACGGTAGCGGGCAAAACGGGTACAAACTCGGACTACCGCGGCGTGTTCTTTGCCGGAATGACCGGTTATCTCGCCGGAGCCGTGTGGATCGGGTCGGAAAACTACGCCCCTCTCGTCACGGGCGCGTCGGGCGGTTCGTACGCCGCGCCGCTGTGGGCGGGCATCATGGCCGCCACACACAAGGTGCTTGGATACACCACGGATCAGCCCATCCGCTCGAAGTCGGCGGCCGACGTCGGCCTCGTCACGCGCGAGGTGTGCGCCGTGTCCGGTATGGTGCCCACTGACGCCTGCCGCAACGACATCAACGGCTACGGAACGAACACCGACTATTTCCTGTCCGGGACGGAACCCATTCTCACCTGCAACATGCACCGCATGGTGCGCCTGTGCACCGTGTCCAAGCGCGTGCCCAGCCGCTACTGCCGCAGTACGGCTTATTACGGCGTCGTCTACCTGCCGGAAGGACATCCTCTGAGAGCGGGCATCTCCACCGTCGTGCAGGAATACTTCACCGGCGCGTCCACTGAGCAGGACAGCGCCCTGATCGGAGACTGCACGGTATGCCAGGACAATCAGAACCATATTTACAACGAGGCCAACGAATACCTGTCCCTGGCCAGAGAACTGCTTGAGGACGGACGGCTCAATTCGTCGGAAAAGGCCAACCTTTCCGCTGCAATCGACCGGCTCTCCAGCGCCGTGATCAATCAGCATCACGACCTTGTCGAGCGATATACATGGGAGCTGCGCAGCCTGTACAATCAGATTATGAGCTGGTTGTGACAAAGGCGCGTCGCGTCTTTACCAATTCTCATCTCCCGTCTGACCGCTATCGTCAGGCGGGAGATGCATTGTTGTCGCCACAACGGTAAAAAAGTAGCTGCAAGGCTTGCAAACAGACGGGCTATCCGTTATACTTATAATGTATTTGTTTGCGCACAATACAAACAGAATAGATTATGGAGGCTTTCTGAAATGCTTTATAACGACATTAAAAACGTCCTGCCGCGCTTCCGATTCGAAGGCCGGTACGAAAACTGCTTTGAGATCAATTCCGGCAATATCAATTCGACCTATCACCTGATTTACCGCATGTCTGACGGCACGCCGCGCGAATACCTGCTTCAGAGAATCAACAGTTACGCCTTTAAGGATCCCGTCGCCGTAATGAACAATATCCGCCAGGTCTCGGAATATCTCGAAGGCATTTTCAGGGAACGCGGCGTCGACTCTACGCGCCGTATGCTCCGCGTCATCGACTGCACGGACGGTTCAGCCCTCTATCAGGGCGCTGACGGCAGTTATTGGCGCGCGTACAACTACATCGATCACGCGACAGCCTACGATCAGGTCATAAAGGATGAGCATTTCTACGAGGCGGGACGCGCTTTCGGTGAGTTTCAGAAACTGCTGACGGATTTCCCCGCCGGCAAACTGGTAGAGACCATACCGGATTTTCACAACACGCTCAAGAGGTTCTACACCTTCGTCGCCGCCGTCGCCGCCGACAAGGCGGGCCGCGTCAAGGATATCGAAGACGAGATAGAATTCTTCTTTGACCGTCGGAAAATGATGAGCGAAATCGTGAAGGAGCTTGACGCGGGACGTCTGCCCGTTCGCGTCACCCACAACGATACAAAAATCAATAACGTCATGATCGACGACATGACGGACAAGGCCATATGCGTCATCGACCTGGACACTGTGATGCCCGGTTCGGCGCTCTACGACTATGGCGACGCAATCCGTTCAGGCGCATCCACCGCCGCCGAGGACGAAGAAAATCTGTCTAAGGTTGAACTCGACATGAACCGGTTCGAGCTTTTCACGAGGGGCTTCCTCAGCGAAGTCAGCGGCATACTGACCCCGCGTGAGCTGGAACTGCTCCCGGCATCCATCAAAGTCATCACCTGCGAGCTGGCCATGCGCTTCCTCACCGACTACATCGACGGAGATCTTTACTTCAAGGTGCGCTCGCCCGAGCACAACCTCATCCGCGCGCGCAACCAGATGAAACTCCTGACCGATATCGAATCGAAATACGACCTGATCACATCTCGCTGCCGCGATATCGCCGCAGAGTACACAAAATAATCCCGGTAAAGCTCTCAAGCCTGGAAGGATGGTTACGCACATGCCCCATACACAGGAGAACATCCGCAATTTCTGCATCATCGCGCACATCGATCACGGAAAATCCACTCTAGCTGACAGATTGCTGGAAGTCACCGGCGTCATGGCCCAGAGAGACATGACAGAACAGGTCCTCGACTCCATGGAACTGGAAAGAGAGCGCGGCATCACGATCAAATCAAAGGCGGTACGCCTGCCCTATACCGCGAAGGACGGCAAGACGTATGAGTACAACCTCATCGACACGCCCGGACACGTGGACTTCACCTATGAGGTGTCGCGCGCTCTGGCGGCCTGCGAGGGCGTCATCCTGGTGGTCGACGCCTCTCAGGGCATTGAGGCTCAGACGCTGGCCAATGTCTACATGGCGCTCGACCACAATCTGGAGATCCTGCCTGTCATCAACAAGATCGATCTGCCCTCCGCCCAACCCGAGGTCGTCAAGCAGGAGATCGAGGACGAGATCGGCCTCGACACGACGGACTGCCCGCTGATCTCGGCCAAGCAGGGCATCGGAATTGAAGAGGTTCTCGAAATGGTGGCTACGCACATACCGCCGCCGCAGGGCGATCCGGACGCACCGCTTCAGGCGCTGATATTTGACTCTTACTATGACAATTACCGCGGCGCCATCTCCTCTGTCCGCATCAAAAACGGACGGGTCCGCGTGGGCGACCACATCCGCATGATGGCGGGCGGCCGTGAATTCGATGTCACCGAAGTCGGAACCTATCGGCCCGGCAGCTATGCGCCGTGCGAGTGTCTGAATGCCGGCGAAGTGGGTTACATCGCCGCGTCGATCAAGGACATCGCGGATATTCGCGTCGGCGACACCATCACGCATGCGGACGCTCCCGCCGCCGAACCTCTGCCGGGCTATAAGCCCGTGCTGCCCATGGTGTACTGCGGCATTTATCCCGCCGACGGCGCTGATTATGAGACCCTGAAAGATGCCCTTGAGCGTTTGCGCCTCAACGACGCCTCCCTGAGCTACGAGCCGGAGACCTCCGTCGCTCTGGGATACGGTTTCCGCTGCGGGTTTTTGGGCCTTTTGCATATGGAGATCATCCAGCAGCGCCTGGAGCGCGAGTTCGACCTCGATCTGGTCACGACCGCGCCGAGCGTCGTGTACAACGTCATCAAAACGGACGGCACGAAAATGAGCATCGACGACCCCACGAACCTGCCGCCCATGACGGAGATCGACTATATGGAAGAGCCCTTTGTCGACGCCCAGGTTATTACCCCGGCGGATTACGTGGGCGCGGTCATGGACATCTGTCAGGACAAGCGCGGCACCTTCCGCGACATGAAATACATTGAAGGCGGCCGCGTGCTCCTGAACTACGACCTGCCCCTAAACGAGGTCATATTCGACTTTTTCGACCAGTTGAAGAGCCGTACCCGAGGCTACGCGTCCTTTGATTATGAACTCAAGGGCTATGTGCGCAGCGACCTCGTCCGTCTGGACATGCTCCTGAACGGCGAGATGTGCGACGCGCTGTCCATCATCGTGCACAAGGACAGGGCTTACGCGCGCGGACGCTCCATCGCCGAAAAACTACGCGAAGTGATTCCGCGGCAGCTATTTGAAATCCCCATTCAGGCAGCGATCGGCGGAAAGGTCATCGCCCGCGAAACGGTCAAGGCTCTGCGCAAGGACGTCCTGGCCAAGTGCTACGGCGGAGACATAACGCGAAAGAAAAAGCTTCTGGAAAAACAGAAGGAAGGCAAAAAGCGCATGCGTCAGGTCGGATCCGTGGAGGTGCCCAGCGAGGCCTTCATGGCCGTGCTGAAGATGGATTGACATCTCACCTCATTATGAAGGATTGTTCAGTTTATATTCATATCTCTTTTTGCGCGCGCAAGTGCGCGTATTGCGATTTCGTCTCGTTTGCGGATGCCGCTCATCAGATCGACGAATACCTTGCGGCGCTCGAAACTGAAATGCAGACAGCCTGCCGCTCATACGGCGGAATCAAAGCCTCCACCCTTTTCGTGGGTGGAGGCACGCCATCTATTCTGGAGACTGAACAGCTGGCCAGGCTCTTCTCTTCGATCAGGACGTTTATATCTCTCGACGAATGCCGCGAGTTCACCGTTGAGTGCAACCCCGGCACGTTGACCCCCGAAAAGCTTGCCGTGCTCAGAGAGTACGGCGTGAACCGCCTGAGCCTCGGCGTGCAGACTTTCGACGACAGACTGCTCCGCGTGCTTGGACGGATCCACACCTCGCGTGAAGCCGCCGACACCATCAGTCTGGCGCACGATATGGGTTTTCATAACATCAGCGTCGATCTGATGCACAGTCTGCCCGATCAGAGCCTGGATGACCTGCAGGCCTCGCTGGAAACGGCCGTATCTCTCCCCATCAGACACCTTTCCTGCTACAGCCTGATCGTCGAGGAGCATACGCCCATGGCTGTGATGCATGCAAGACAACCCCAACGCTTTCCCAGCGAGGATGACTCGCTGAGCATGCAGCGCTTATGTACGGCAACGCTCGCCCGTCATGGATTTGAGCGATATGAAATATCAAACTACGCTCAGCCGGGTTTTGAAAGCCTGCACAACTTCACCTATTGGCGCCGGGGCGACTATTTGGGTCTGGGGCTGGCAGCCCACTCGCTGATGAACGGAGAGCGGTTTTCAAATACAGAATCGCTCGATGATTACCTGAACGGTCTGCGCCGGAACGAGGTTCAGACCCTGACCGACGACGACGTATATGAAGAAACCGTCATGCTCGGCCTGCGCACGCGCGAGGGCGTCCGCGCCGACATACTGCCCCCGAAGGCGCTCAGCCGTCTCGTCAGGCAGGGGCTCATGACAGTGCGCGATGGGCGCGCCCGTGTCACCGAGGACGGGGCCGACGTGCTGAACGCGATCATCCTTGAATTGATATGATTGTAAGCATACAGAAGACGCGTATTCTCGGCTTTTAAAGTTCCTCTTAAAGGAAAATGAAACGGAAAGATTTTAACTTGCAATCTGATAGTCTTTTCTCTACAACAGGGGCCGCTCAGTCGAGAGCGGCCCTTTCCGTTGGGATGAACACCTTTCATTGTGACGTCAGCTTCTCACCCAGACGCTCATCTCTCCCAATCCGCGGTTCGCCCAGGCGTAATATGGGATGAACGTCAACGTCTTCGGCACAGTGGCAGGCGCGTCCGCTTCAGCATAGAGGGTATCGTTCCACTCCGGTGAAACTACCTCCTTCTCACCCTGCGCCGTGATCAGCGTGATGCCACCCAGCATATCGGCTCTTTCGATCCGAGTTTCGCCGTTCGTGACGGCTTTAAGCAGATGCAGGCTGTCCCCGTTGTCAGCCTGTTCCAGACAATAGCACAGGGGCCCGCGCATGAGCGCGACTTTGCCCACATCTTCCCGCACCCTGGGATTGGCGCGCACATATCTGACAGGCATGTCAAAGACCAGATCTACCTGATCGTCCGCCTTCCATGCCCTCTTCAAGCGGACATATCCGTCAGTCATGGGCGCTTTCACAGGCTCGCCGTTGACACATAGGGTGTACTTTTTGCACCATCCGGACACTCTAAGGGCCAGAACGCCCTCTGCGGGCTGATCGCTTAAGCAGTTCAGGCGAATCGCCCCGTCCCAGGGATAGTCCGTCTCCACCGCGAACTTCAGCGCTCCGGAGCAGGCGTTCAACGTACCCTTCGCGTACAGGTTGACATACAGGGTCCCGTCATCCTCCACGGCCACATAGTCCTCCAGCGAAGAGATCAGGCGGAAAAGATTGGGCGGACAGCAGGCGCAGCCGAACCACTTCTGACGCTGCGGCACGACATGCTTCTTGTGCGGATCCTTTTCACAGGCCTCCGGCCACACTTCAAGGGGATTGACGTAGAAAAAGCGTTTCCCGTCCAGATCCATCCCGCTGATGACGCCGTTGTACAGGGCGCGTTCCATGACATCGGCATACTCGGCGCTTGGGCGCAACTGCAGCATGCGCCTGGCGAAGAATACAAGCCCTATCGCCGCGCAGGTTTCGCCATAGACCGTGTCGTTGGGCAGATCGTCGTCAAAGGAGAAGGCTTCCCCATATTCGGTTGATCCGACCGCTCCCGTCACGTACATCCGGCGGCGGGTCGTATTGTTCCAAAGGGTCACGCAGGCTGCCTTTAAGGTCTCGTCATCCGTAACGCGCGCCACGTCAGCCATGCCGCTGTACAGGTACATGGCGCGGACGGCGTGACCCACGGCCTCAGTCTGTTCCCTCACGGGTTTGTGGGCCTGGTAGTACTCCATCGTGCCCCAGCTGTTCTTCTCGGCGCGCTTTTTATCCTCTTCACGGAAGTACAGCGGCTCCTGACCGCGCTGATCCACAAAGTACTTCGCCAGGCGAAGATGCTTTTCATCGCCCGTCACCTCGTAAAGGCGCATGAGCGCCATCTCGATCACGGGATGCCCCGGATAACCGTGCAGCTTTCCCTCCTCAGGGCCGATGACGCTGTTGATGTGATCCACAAACCTCAGCGCCACATCCAGCAGTCGGCGCTTCCCCGTCGCCTGATAATAGGCTACGGCCGCCTCGATCATATGCCCAGCGCAATAGAGTTCGTGATTGTTTTTGAGGTTCGTCCAGCGCTTCTCCAAGCCGTTGATGATATAATACGTGTCAAGATACCCGTCAGGCTGCTGAGCGGCCGCGATGGTTTCGATGGCCTCGTCGGCAAGCGCCTCCATAGCTTCGTCGCCCTTCCACCGAATACAGTAGGCCACGGCTTCGAGCCATTTATAGGCGTCGCTGTCCTGGAAAACAAAGCCCGTATGCCCTCCCTGCTCCCTGCCCGACGCAATCCGGAAATTGCGCATGCAGCCGGAGGGCGAGGCGTCGGGAATTTCGTCGTTCAACGCCTTCCACTGATAGGTAATGCCCTCCCTGGCTACGGTTTCGCGATATACCTTCCAGAATCCCCCGTCGATCGTTGCGCCGTGTACGACTTTAGCTCCGTTACGCACGTTCATATCCTCCTCTGTATGATAAAGCTGAGATTATTCAAGTCCGTCGATCAGTTTCTCGCCGGCGCTGGTGCCAATGCGCGTGGCTCCGGCCTCGATCATCGACATAGCGTCTGAAAGCGACCGAATGCCGCCGGCCGCTTTGACGCCGATTCCCGCAGCCGCCACGCATTCGCTCATCAGGCGGACGTGATGAACCGTCGCCCCGGCC
>JAFRLF010000159.1 GCA_017431365.1 Clostridia bacterium
CGCGCGCGTGACGCTGCCCGGCGGGACGCTTTTGATCGAATGGCGGGCAGACGGGCGCGTATACATGACGGGTCCGGCCGAAACAGTCTTCAGGGGCGAGGTCGACCTGTGACAAAATGCGCGCTTGCCCTTTTCAATTTCAGGGAAAAGGTATACAATAGGATTTGCGGGTGATGATCTTATGGTGTTTGAACGGCGCGGCGTAAAAATGCACTACGAGCTCCTCGGCGAGGGGAAGCCTCTTTTGCTCCTGCACGGCTGGGGCGGCAACGCCGACAGCTTTCTGCCGCTGATCAGGGATTTTGAGGGCCGCCGTCAGATCATCGCGCTCGATTTTCCCGGCCACGGCCAGAGCGACGAGCCGGACTGCCCGTGGTCGGTGGACGAGTACGCCGCCTACATAGCCAATTTCCTCGGAGAACTTCGCGTCGAGGGCGCGGATATCGTTGCGCACTCATTCGGCGGGCGCGTCGCGATCCTGCTGGCGGCCGAATGGCCGCGCCTCGTGGGAAAGATGATCCTGACCGGTGCCGCCGGCATTCCGCCCAGGCCGAGCGGGAAAAAGACCGCCCGCGCGCGCCTGTATACGGCGCTGAGGAGCGTCGCGTCGAGCGGGGCCGTCGGGGCGATCCTCGGCGAGGAGGGGCAGGCGAATCTGCGGGAGAAGCTCGTTCAGCGCTTCGGGTCGGCGGATTACAGGGCGCTGACCCCGTCCATGCGGCAGACCTTCAACCGCGTCATTCATCAGGATCTGACGCCGTCTCTTTCAAAGATCAAGGCTCCGACCCTGCTCGTCTGGGGACGCGACGATACCGAAACGCCCCTCTGGATGGGACAGACCATGGAGCGCCTCATCCCGGACGCCGGTCTGGTGGCGTGGGAGGGATGCGGCCATTTTGCCTATCTCGACAGGTACGCCGATTTCCGGCGCGTGACAGAGGCCTTCCTGCTTTGAAAATCCGTCTGCGGGCAGGCGCTCAAAAATCCGCCCCGGCTGAGGCCGGGACGAAACGAGGTTGATTGTTGATTGATGAGTATTGTAATTTGTCTGTGCTGCGCGCTCGGCGCCGTCCTCGTCGGCCGGTACTATCTGCACATGTATCAGCTGGAAAGCTACCAGGCGGACGGCTACGTGCGCTGGCTCAAAAAGAACCCCGAAAGGCAAACCGGGTCGACGCTGCTGATCGGCATGGGATCGACCCTTGGATACTACGTCCTGTGGCTGATCCTTCGGCTGTTCATGAGTTCCGACGCGAGCCGCGTCACCGCGTCGCTGATCGCGCTTGCGGGGTACGGGCTGGCTTCAGCGGCTTGCGTGCGCGCGCTCACCGCAAAAAAGGAGAAAAAACCCCTCGTCTACACGGCACGCATGAAGCGGCAGCTCGCCGTGCTGATTGCGATCACGCTGCTGGCGGGCGGATTGTTTGAGCTCGTTCAGGTGAAGGCCTTTATCCTGATGGCGCTGATCCCTTACCTGACGCTTTTGAGCGGGCTGATCATGTCGCCCATAGAAAAGGCGGTTTCCCAGCATTATCTCGACGACGCGCGGCGAAAACTGGAGGCCAGGCCGGATCTCATAAAGATCGGCATCACGGGCAGTTATGGCAAGACCAGCACGAAATTCATCCTGGCGACGATCCTCGAGGAGAAATACGACGTCCTCGCCACGCCGGCCAGCTTCAATACGCCCATGGGGCTGACCCGGGTCATTCGAGAACAGCTGGAGCCGCATCATCAGGTGTTCATCGCCGAGATGGGCGCCAGGCATGTGGGCGACATTCAGGAGCTCGTCGATCTGGTCAAGCCGAAGTACGGGCTGCTCACGTCCGTGGGGCCGCAGCATCTGGAGACGTTCGGCAGCATCGAAAACATCGCCGATACAAAGTTCGAGTTGATCGCCGGCCTGCCCAAAGACGGCGTGGCATTCTTCGCCGCCGACGGGGGCGAGGTGGACAAGCTGTACATGCGCGCCCGCGTCAAGAAGTACCTGACGGGCACACGCGGCATGTCCCTTGACATGAAGGCGGAGGACGTCGCCGTCAGCCGAAACGGCTCGACCTTCGTTCTCCGGGATATGAAGTCGGGAGACAGCGCCCGCTGCGAAACCCGGCTCCTGGGCATACACAACATCAGCAATATCGTGCTTGCCGCCTGCGCGGCCCGCGAGCTGGGGCTGAACCTTCGGGAGATCGCCAGGGGCATCCGCAAGATCAAGCCCATCGAGCACAGGCTGCAGCTGATCGCCGGATCGAACGGGATGACCGTCATCGACGACGCCTTCAACGCCAATCCGGTCGGCGCGAAACGCGCCCTGGACGTCCTGTCCGGATTTGAGGGCCGGCACGTCATCGTCACGCCCGGGATGGTCGAGCAGGGCGCCGAGGAGGAGGAACTGAACCGCCGCTTCGGCGCGCAGATGGTGGGCGTGTGCGACGTCGTCATCCTCGTGGGAAAGAAGCACACCCGTCCCATCGTGGAAGGGCTCATGTCCGCCGGCATGGACGAGCACAACATGTATCTGGCGGCCGATCTCGACGAGGCGACGGCCTTCCTGGGGAAGATCGCCCGTCCCGGCGACGTGATCCTCTTCGAGAATGACCTGCCCGACAATTATAACGAAAACTGAATCCGCGCCGCGCGCGGCACAAACGCAACGACCGATATGGAGGACTCATTTCAATGAAAACCAGCCTTGGCGTGATATTCGGCAGCCGTACCTGTGAACACGACGTCTCCATCATCACCGGACTTCAGGCCGCTCAGTACGCGGACGTCGACACCTATGACGTGACGCGCATATACATCGCCCGCGACGGGCGGTGGTATATCGGAGAAAAGCTGAGCGACATGACGTTTTATCTGAATTTTGACGCCGCGGCCGTGACGCGCGTCCTGCCCGTGAGCGAAAACGGGAAACTGCTCCTCATCGCCTATCCCACGGACAAGAGGAAGCTCCTCAGCGGCGGGCGGCACGTGCTGCGCACGATCGACGTGGTCCTCCCCGCGATGCACGGGCTTAACGGCGAGGATGGGACGCTGCAGGGCCTCCTTGACATGCTGAACGTGCCGTATACCTCGTCCGGGGTCATGTCCAGCGCCGTGGGTATGGATAAAATAACGATGAAGCAGCTCTTCCGCGGGTGCGGCCTGCCTGTTTTGCCCGATACCCACACGGACAGGTGGGAGTGGGACAACGAGCGCGAGTGCGTGTTCGAGCGCGTGGAGAAAGAGCTGGGCTATCCCGTATTCGTCAAGCCCGCGAACCTGGGTTCCTCGATCGGCATCAGCCGCGCCGACAACCGTGAGGATTTCGAGCGGGCTATGGACGTGGCCGTTTCCTTTGACCGGCGCGTTCTGATCGAGAAGGCCGTCACGCAGATCGAGGAGGTCAACTGCTCCGCCCTGGGTTATGCGGGAGACGTGCGCGTTTCCGAGACGGAAATGCCCGTTCGGTGGGACAGCGCGGAATTCCTCGATTTCGGCGCCAAGTACTTAAGCGGCGGCGGGAAAGGCATGTCGTCGCTCAAGCGGCGCATCCCGGCGCCGGTTTCCGAGAGCGAACAGGCGCTGATCAAGCAGCTGACGGAAAAAGTCTTCCGCCAAATGGACTGCAAAGGCGTCGTGCGGGTAGATTATATCATCGACCGGAGCACGAATACCGTTTACATGGGGGAGATCAACACGATACCCGGGTCTTTGGCGTACTACCTCTGGGAGCCGGTGGGTCTGTCTTTCCCGGAGCTCATCGACGAAATGGTCAAGCACGCCTTCGACGCCTGGTCGGATCGGAATCGGAGCGTCTTCTCCTATGATTCAAATATCCTCACGGCGGTGCGCAGTGGCGCGAAAGCCGGCAAGATGGGCGGCGCCAAGCGCTGACCGACGCGTTTGTCTCATTCTGTCGGAACGGAGTGATCACGATGGATATGGAGATGCACCTGTTCGATGTCATCGGCCCCGTGATGATCGGGCCTTCCAGTTCCCATACGGCGGGCGCCTGCCGCATCGGCCGAACGGCCATGCGCCTGCTGGGCGAGGATGTAAAGACGGCTGACATCGCGTTCTGCGGGTCGTTTGCCAGCACGTATCGCGGCCACGGGACGGACAGAGCGGTCGTCGGCGGGCTGATGAACTTTCACACCTACGACGAGCGGCTGCGCTCCTCGCTGCACATCGCGGCAGAGCGCGGCATGGACGTTCACTTCTCAACGGTCAATCTGAAAAACGCGCATCCGAACACGGTTCGTCTGCGGCTGACGGGCGTTACGGGCCGTAACATCGAGGTCGTCGGCGCGTCGGTCGGCGGCGGCGCCATCGAAATCAGACAGATCGACGGGCTCAACGTCAGCATCACCGCCCGCAAGCACACCCTGATCATCGTGCAGAACGACGAGCCCGGCATGGTCGCCAACGTGATCATGCTGCTGTCCAGCGCGCACGTCAACATCGCGACGATGAACCTGAGCCGCAGCAACGCCGGCGGGCAGGCGATCATGTGCATGGAGCTCGACGATCTGCCGCCCGAGCCCATCGTGGACGCGCTCAGGGTGATGCGCGGGATCATAAGGGTAACCCTGCTCAAAAAACTGGGATAGGGGAGGATGTCATGCTCAATTCCATCGCGACGCTGGTCGCTGAGGCCGGCGAAGGCACGATTTCGGCCCTGGCTCAGCGCCAGGAAGCGCTGCAGGATGAGATATCGGTCGAAGACGTGCGCAAAAAGATGGCCGGCCATCTGGAGGTCATGCGCGCCTCGGTCGAAGAGGGCATGCAGCCCTCTCTCCATTCCCTGTCCGGCCTGAGCGGAGGGCAGGCGCCGCGCCTTGAAGAAGCGGTCAAAGAGGGCCGCACCTTCGGCGGCGAGCTGATCGGCATGGCGTCGGCAAGGGCGCTGGCCATAGCGGAGTGTAACGCCTGCATGGGGCGCATCGTCGCGGCGCCGACGGCCGGATCGTGCGGGATCCTGCCGGCCGCGCTCCTGACCGCGCAGGAAGTCTATGGCTGCGACGACGATCATCTGATCGACGCGCTGTTTACGGCGGCGGTCGTCGGTCAGGTCATCGCAGACCGCGCGACGGTATCCGGCGCTGAGGGCGGGTGCCAGGCTGAGTGCGGCAGCGCGGCCGCCATGGCGGCCGCGGCTCTCGTCGAACTGAGGGGCGGCACGCCGGACATGGCCGCGCAGGCGTGTTCCTTTGCGCTGATGAACAGCATGGGCCTCGTCTGCGATCCGGTCGGCGGCCTCGTCGAGGTGCCGTGCGTGTATCGCAATGTCAGCGGCGTCACCAACGCCATCACGGCGGCGGACATGGCGCTGGCGGGGATCAGATGTCCGATCCCGACGGACGAAGTCATCGACGCCATGCGCGATGTGGGGCAGTACCTGCCCGCCTGCCTCAGAGAGACGGGCGAAGGCGGCGTCGCCGCTACGGAAACGGGCCAGGCCATCGCGCGGAAGCTGGCGCAGATGTAAATGCCGGCCGCCTGATGCATGATCAGGCGGCCGATACGTTTATAATTCCCCGTCACCTCTCACAGGACGATGCCGAAGCGGGTTGAAAGATCCCTGACTGTTTCAGGCAGGCAGTCGATGATGTCCGACGCGTTCATGCACGTCTGAGACAGAACGTCGGCGGCGCGGCTGCCGCTCAGGCCGTGAATATGCGCCGCAGCGCACGCCGCGTCTTCAGCTTCGACGCCCTGGCTCAGCAGAGCGCCGATCATGCCGCTCAGAACGTCTCCGCTTCCGCCCGTAGCCATGCCGCCGCTTCCGGAGTAGATCAGAGTCTGCCTCTCTCCGGTGACGACGGTGGAGGCCCCCTTCAGAAGGACAACGGCGCAGGTGGCTTTATGCAGGATGGCCGAATCGCGCGCCGGATCGTCGGCGACACGCCGGAGCAGACGCCCGGCTTCCCCGGGATGCGGGGTGATGACGTGTTTTCCGCTCAGACGGCTCAGGAGAACGGGATCGGTCGACAGGGCGTTCAGCGCGTCGGCGTCAACGACGCCAGGGAGTCCCGAGTCCAGCGCGGCGGTCACGAGCTCTGGCGGCACCGCGCCAAGCCCGGGGCCGATGACGAAGGCGTCCTTGCCCGAAAGCGCGCCGCGCAGGGCGTCGGACGCTTCGAGGCTCAGGCGGCCGTCCGCCTCCGGGAGGCCCAGGCACATCGCGCCGGGGACCGCGCCCTGCATGATGGGCACGACGGATCGCGGCACGGCCAGGGTGACGAGCCCCGTACCGAACCGCAGCGCCGACCTTGCGGCGTAGATCGCCGCGCCGCACAGGCCCATGCTC
>JAFRLF010000160.1 GCA_017431365.1 Clostridia bacterium
ATCTGCCCGAGGCCAACAGCGCCGACGTCCGCGCCGGCCTGACGAATCTGACCGTCTCCGAGGACGGGCGCGTCGCCACGTTCCAGGGATACGCGTATCTGGAGGAGGTTGACCCCGCCGACTGCACGGTCTATCTCGTCGTGACGGACCCCGAAGGCCGGCCCGTCGGACAGACGGAGGTCTTCCGCATGTTCAGAGGGCGCTCCGACGACGGGGCCAGCGCCGAAGAGATCTCCGCCTTCACGGCAAGGGTATACGGCAGCGTCCTTCCGGACGGGCGGTATCTGGCCGTCGCGGAGGTTGAAAGCCCCGAGGGTCGCGCCTGGCAGTATCTGGACGACAGCGTCATCCACTTTACGGTCAGCGGCGGACTGATCACTCTTGTAAAATAAAAAGCACACGGGCGGCGGAATGGTACTGACCGCCGCCCGCGTTTCAGATTACTGATTTGGAGGTCTGTATGAGCAGAAACCGCACTGTCGTGCGCATAGCCGGAAAGGAATACCCGATCGTCAGCCAGGACAGCGAGATGTACGTCCAGAGGGTGGCGAGATACGTCGACCGAAAGATCACCGAGCTGAATCTGACGACCCGCCAGCCCGTCAGCGACTGCGCGGTTCTCGCCGCGGTGACCATCGCGGACGACCTTTCCAAATCCCGGGACGAGATCAACCGCCTGCGCGCCCAGATGGAGGCGCAGGCCGCGGAACTCAAGGCCCTGCGCGAAGCCGCTCAGGCGGAGGCGCAGCCTCGGCAGGACGCATGAGCATAGAACTGCTTTCCCCCGCGGGGAACATGGACGCGCTCGTCGCCGCCGTGCAGAGCGGCGCGGACGCGGTGTATTTGGGGACAAAATCGCTCAACGCCCGTGCCGGCGCGGCTAATTTCGACCGCGGCGAGCTGTGCGACGCCGTGAGGTACTGCCATGAGCGCGGCGTCAGGGTGCACGTTACGGTCAACATCATCGTCAAGGACGGGGAGTACCAGAGCCTGGTCGAGACGGCCGATGCGCTGGCGCAGGCCGGCGCCGACGCCGCCATCGTGCAGGACGTGGGCGTCGCCGCCGCGCTTCACAGGATGCTGCCCGGGCTGAGCCTGCACGCCTCGACGCAGATGGCCGTGCACAACCCGCAGGGCGTGCGCTTTGCGCGGGAAATGGGATTTTCCCGCGTGGTGCTGGCGCGGGAGATGAGCTTTGACGACATCAGGGCCTGCGCGGGCCTCGGCGTCGAGCTGGAGGCGTTCGGCCATGGGGCGCTATGCGTGTCCTGCTCAGGTCAGTGCCTCATGTCGTCGATGATCGGCGGCAGGAGCGGCAATCGTGGGCGCTGTGCCCAGCCTTGCCGCCTGCCGTATGAGCTGAAGGGCGCCGTGACCGGCTCAGGTTATCTCCTCTCACCGAAAGATCTGATGACGCTCGAGGACCTTCCAGCGCTGAAGGCCGCGGGCGTGTGCAGCCTCAAGCTGGAGGGGCGTCTCAAACGCCCCGAGTACGTCGCCGTAATGACGGGCATATACAGAAAGGCGTTCGACGCCCTGAACGCCGGACGGGCCTGCGCGCCCGATCCCGAGGATGTCAGGGAGGCGCTGCAGATCTTCAACCGCGGCGGGTTCACCCGGGGGTACGGCCCCGGCCTCGTGGACCGCGACCTCATGTCCCACGGCAAGCCGAATCACATGGGCGTGCCCGTCGGCCGGTTTGTCCGGGGCGGCAGCGTGCGCCTCGAAAGCGATGTGCGCCGCGAGGACGCGCTGGCCGTCCGCCGGGGCGACGGTCAGGAGACGCCCGTACCGGGCTTCGACGCGGCCGCCGGCGAGTCCGTCCGGCTGAAGGGGATCGCCGCCGAAGAGGGAACGCCTCTGTGGCGGCTCGTCAGTCAGGCGCAGATGGACCGCGTGAGGGACAGCCTGCGCGCTGAGCGCCGGGCTCGGCCTTTTGACGCGGCGCTGTCGGCTCGCGTGGGGGAGAACCTCGCCATCAAGGTCGTCTGCGACGGTGTGGAAGCGGCCTCTTCGGGTGAAGCGGTGACGCCGGCCCGCCAGCGGGGCTTTGACCCCGAGCGCGCGCGAGCGCAGATCGCGAAGACGGGCGGTACGCCCTACGTTCTCCGCAACTGTGACATCAACGCGGACGAAAACGCCTTTGTGCCGGCGTCAGCCCTCAACGAGCTGCGCCGAACGGCTCTGGACGCCCTGAACGAAGAGCGGCTCCTCCACGCCCGGGGGTGTGAGGTGCGCGCGCTTGGCCTTGAGGCCGCGCCGGATCCCGATCCGCGCGCGCCGGAAAAGGCGCGCCTTCTGGTACAGGCGGGGGACATGCGACTTCTGAAAGCGGCCCTCGACGAGGGCGCGGACGGCGTCGTCTACGCGCCGGAGGATCTGACGGAGCGGGGACTCGAGCGGGCCGCGCGCGAGGCCGACGGCATGTCCTTCGACCTGTCGCTGCCCATGACCATGGCGGGCGAGACGCTCGACCGCCTGAACGGCTGGGCTCGCGCGTGCGGGCGCGTCAACCGGATCATCGTCAACAACGTCGGACATCTGGGACTTGAATGGCCCGTCCCGCTGGTATTGGGAACGGGGCTGAACCTCGCCTCCCGACGCGCGCTGCAGGCGCTCTGGACGGACGCCGTCCGGGCGTACATGCCATCCATCGAGCTGACGGCGGGGGAGATCGCCGCGCTCGGGGGCGGCGCGCTGCGCGAGATCATGGTCTACGGCCGGGTGCAGCTCATGTCCCTCAGGCACTGTCCGATTCGGGCGCAGCTGGGCGGCCGACACGCGGACTGCCGCCGCTGCGACCGCGTGCCGCCGGGCGAAGAGATGAACGCCCACTGTCTCGTCGACCGCACGGGCGTGTCTCTGCCGCTGCGGCGTCAGAAGTCGTCCGAGGGGTGCGTCGTACGCCTGCTGGCCGACCGGCCTCTGATGCTCCTGCGCCACGTCAACAGGCTGCCCGCCTGCGCTGCGTGGCACGTCTGTCTGACGGACGAGGACGAAACCCTGGCTGCCGCCGTCGTGCGCGCGCACAGGCTGGCGCTGAACGGGGACGCGCAGGCCGCGCTCGACGCTCTGCCGGGCGACATGCTCACGACCACGGGGCATTACTTCCGGGCGGTGGAGTAGTTCACAGATTAAGGTTTAAGATATATCTTTGGAGGACAATACTATGCGGCAGCGCAATTTGCGGGTGCTGGAACTGAATAAAATCCTGAGTATGCTGAGCGCTTACGCCGTCTCCGACATGGGACGCGAGCGCATCGCGGCGCTGGAGCCTTCGTCCGATCCCTACGAGGTCATGGACCGGCTCAAGCGCACCGAGGAGGCTGATTCCGTCATCAGCTATACGGGCGGCAATCCCATGCTCGCCTTCGCCGACGTGCGGGAACCGCTCAAACGCGCCGTGGCGGGCGCCGCGCTCAATCCGCGAATGCTCCTGGACGTGGCGGAGTCCCTGCGCGCGGCGCGGGGCGTCAAGAGCGCCCTGGTAACGGACAGGGAGGACACGCCCCTTCTCAGGGGCATGGCGCAGGCCCTGACGACCAACCGCTCCCTCGAGGAGGACATCTTCGACGCCATCCTCTCGGAGGACGAGATCTCCGACCGCGCGAGCCCTGAGCTTTACGACATACGCCGCCACATCCGCCAGTGCAACGACCGGGTGCGCGACAAGCTCAATTCGATCATCCACAACCCGAACATGCAGAAGTACCTGCAGGACAATATCATCACCCAGCGCGCCGGCCGCTACGTCATTCCCGTGCGGGCCGAGGCGCGGCAGTTCATCCAGGGCCTGGTGCACGACCAGTCCGCCTCCGGGGCGACGCTGTTCATCGAGCCGATGGCCGTGGTCGAGGCGGGGAACGACCTGCGGCAGTGGACGGCGAAGGAGCAGGTCGAGATCGAGCGCATCCTGCGGGCGCTGACGGCCAAGATCGCGCCCGACGCGGAAGCCATCGCGGGGAACCTTGACATCAGGGCGGAGCTGGACATGGTGTTCGCCATCGTCTATCTGGGCCGCGAGATGAAGGCCGTCCCGCCCAAGATGAACATTGAGGGCCGCATCCGCATCAAGATGGGGCGGCACCCGCTGATCGACCCCGCGAAGGTCGTGCCCCTGAACCTTTGGATGGGGCAGGACTTTACGACCCTGGTCGTCACCGGCCCGAACACCGGCGGCAAGACGGTCACCCTCAAGACCGTCGGTCTCATGACGCTGATGGCGCAGTGCGGCATGATGGTGCCCGCCGACTACGGCACGGAGCTGGCCGTGTTCGACGAGGTCTTCGCCGACATCGGCGACGAGCAGTCCATCGAGCAGTCGCTGAGCACCTTCTCCTCGCACATGACGAACATCGTCTCCATCCTCGACAGCGTGACGGAGAAGTCCCTCGTCCTGTTCGACGAGCTGGGCGCTGGCACCGACCCGACCGAAGGCGCGGCCCTGGCCATGTCCATCCTGGAGACGCTGCGCGTCCGTCAGGTGCGCACATTGGCCACGACCCATTACGCCGAGCTCAAGGCCTACGCTTTGTCCACCATCGGCGTGGAGAACGCCTCCGTGGAATTCGACGTGGAGACGCTCAGGCCGACGTACAGGCTCTCGATCGGCGTGCCGGGCAAATCCAACGCCTTCGAGATCAGCCGCAAGCTCGGCCTTCCGGAGAGCATCATCAAGAGCGCGACGGAAAAGCTCAGCCACGAGCAGATCCGCTTCGAGGACGTGATCCAATCCGCCGAGTATCACCGCCAGATCGCCGAGCGCGAGCGCGCCCTCGCCGAGGAAGCGCACCGCGAGACGCAGGCCCTTCGGGATCAGGCGGAGCGCGAGCGCAAGAAGCTCAACGAGCAGCGCGACGAGATGCTCAAAAAGGCGAAGGACGAGGCCAGACGCGTCCTGCAGAAGGCTCAGCGCGAGAGCGAACAGCTCATCAGCGACCTGAAAAAGGCCAAGGCCAAGGAGGGCCACGCCTACAAGGATCACGAGCTCAACGAGATCCGGGCAAAGCTGCAGGGCTCCATCGACGACCTGACCGGCGGCCTCAGGATGGAGGCCAACACGGTCACCGAGCCGCCGAAGGACTTAAAGCCCGGCGAGACGGTTGAACTGCTCGCCCTGGGCACGAAGGGGACCGTCATCAACCCGCCCGACGCCAAGGGCGAGGCCCTCGTGCAGGCGGGCATCATGAAGCTGAAGGTTCACGTCTCCCAGATGCGCCGCGCCCGCGAGGAGGAAAAGAAGAAACCCAAGCCCATGAGCAGCGTCACGCTGGCGCCCCGCCAGGCGTCCATGGAGTGCGACGTTCGCGGCATGACCCTGCAGGAGGCCATCGCCGCGGTGGATATATTCCTCGATCAGTGCGTCATGCA
Source organism: Clostridia bacterium (assembly GCA_017431365.1). GTDB lineage: Bacteria > Bacillota > Clostridia > Christensenellales > Aristaeellaceae > Firm-10. The sequence goes on from JAFRLF010000160.1 coordinate 5,371, forward strand.
GTCGCTGAAAAACGTGCAGATCATCCACGGCAAGGGCACGGGCACGCTTCGAAGCGGCATCCAGCAGCACCTGAAAAAGCATCCGTCCGTGGCTGAGTACCGGCTCGGGAAGTACGGCGAGGGTGAGGACGGCGTCACCGTGGTGACGCTGAAATAATCGACAGCCCCTAGCCGCCCTGACTCAAGAGGAGTGAGCTTATGACAAAAAAGGTGTTTTCAGCCCTTTGCGTTCTGTCTTTTGGGTTTATTATGTTATCGGTTGCCTTTGCGGGATCAATGGGTGAGACATCGGTTCTACTTTACAATGGACAGATGATCTTCAAGACGGGAGACTATTATTACTCCGTGCTTGACGATAATTCCGTTTGTCTTATGCGTTATGACGGGAACGACGCAGAGGTAAACATACCGACAGAGCTTGGCGGGAAACGCGTGACGCAACTGGCCGGCGCATCATTTTACAACCAGGGGTTACTTGTTTCTGTGACGATACCGGACAGTGTGACGAGCATCGGTGAGCAGGCCTTCAGAGATTGTAAAGCTCTTTGCAAAGTCGATATACCTGACAGCGTCGTTTCTTTAGGCAAAGGTGTCTTCTATGGTTGTAGCCAATTAAACAGCGTTTCCCTGCCCGAGGGCCTTAAGGCCATTGAGTCGTGTATGTTTTTTAACTGTCATGCCCTTAGGGATTTTATGATTCCCCAAGGCGTAAAGGCAATACGAGAGTATGCGTTTTATAATTGCCGAAGTCTGACAAGCGTCATTATTCCGGAGGGCGTAAAGCGCGTCGAAGATGGTGTGTTTTACGGATGCTCCAATCTGGCCTCGGTCACAATTCCCAACGGCGTCACGGCAATTGGGCAGTTTGCCTTTTGCGGATGTGCAGCTTTGACGTCTGTGACAATTCCGGATGGTGTAAAAAGCGTGGGGGAAGCGGCCTTTCAATCTTGCTCCGGTTTGACCGAGGTCAATTTCCCACAAACGCTACGAAGGATCGATTCGTCGGCTTTCCGCATATGCACGACCCTGACTGTTCTCCGGATACCGGACAGTGTATCCAATATTGGCCGAAATGCCTTTGCGGACTGTGGCGCCCTGACTCTGATTGTCAATCAAGGCGGCTTCGCTGAAAAATACGCCATTGACAACGGGCTCGCTTACGCGTATTCTGATACGCGGAGCGAATAGAATGTGAGGGACGTTTTATCATCAGTCAAGTAATAAGGGGGTATTACTATGTCCGTCAACATCGCAATGATCGGCGTGGGCGCCATCAGCGGCATTTACCTGCAGAACATCACCGGCCTGTTTAAGGAGATCAACCTGATCGGCGTGTGCGATCTGATCCGCGAGCGCGCCGAGAGCGCCAAGGCCAAGTGGAACGTGCCCAAGATCTACGACACGATGTACGACGCCTTCGCCGACCCGGAGGTGGATATCGTCCTCAACCTGACGCGCCCGTACGAGCACTACGGCGTGACGAAGGCGGCCCTTCTGGCTGGCAAGCACGTCTATTCCGAGAAGCCCCTGGCTGCGGACTGGGACGAGGGCCGTGAGCTGGTCGCCCTGGCCGAGGAAAAGGGCCTCATGCTGGGCGGCGCGCCGGACACCTTCATGGGCGCGGGCATACAGACCTGCCGCAAGCTCATCGACGAGGGCGTCATCGGCGACGTGATCGGCTCGGCGGCATTCATGATCTGCCATGGACACGAGACCTGGCATCCGGATCCGGAATTCTACTACAAGCGCGGCGGCGGTCCCATGATGGACATGGGTCCGTACTACATCACGGCGCTTTTGAACCTGGTGGGCGGGGTGAAGGCCGTCTCCGGCGTGACGAAGACCTCCTTCCCCACGAGGACGATCACGTCCCAGCCGCACTATGGCGAGGTGGTCACCGTGGACGTGCCCACCTACGTGACGGGGACGCTGCTCTACGACAACGGCGCCGTGGGCACGATCTTCACGACTTTCGACGTGTACTATCCCAATCAGGCGCGCCTTGAGATCTACGGCACCAAGGGCACGCTCTTCGTGCCTGACCCCAACGGCTTCGGCGGACCGATCTCGATGTTCAAGGACGGCAAGACCGAGGACGTGCCGCTGGCCTTCCCGCACTACGCGGAAAACAGCCGCGCCCTGGGCCTGGCCGACATGGCCAAGGCGCTGGAGACCGGGCGCTTCTGCCGCACAGACTATCACCAGACGCAGCACGTGCTGGAGATCCTCACCGCCTTTGAGAAGAGCTCTGACGCGGGGAAGATCCTGCCCATCACCACGAAGTATGAGAGAAAGCCCCCGATGAAGGTCAATCCCGAGAACGGGGTGCTGGACTGAGAGCCCTTGGACATGCTGTACCGCGCAATGCGGTACAGCATTTGTATAGCGCTACCAATCAGCCCTTGGAGTAATTAGGCTCCCCTGCTAAGGGGAGCTGTCAGCGAAGCTGACTGAGGGGTCAAACGAATACCCCACCGTCTCGCTACGCGAGCTGTCAGCGAAGCTGACTGAGGGGTCGAACGAATACCCCACTGGTCTGGTAGCGAAAAAGCGGACAAACGAAAAAGTTGACAAGGAATTAAGCGGCGAACATCTGCTCAAAGGCAACCGGGGTGAGATAGCCAAGAGATTGGTGAATACGACGTCTGTTGTAAAACAACAGGTATTCCGAA
>JAFRLF010000161.1 GCA_017431365.1 Clostridia bacterium
ATCGTGCCGATGTTTACATGGGGTTTGTTGCGTTCAAATTTAGCTTTCGCCATTGTGTTATACCTCCGATTTTTATTGTTGTTATACTTATGACCGATGGCCCAGGATCTTTTCGGCGATGTTGTGGGGCACCTCTTCATAATGCTCGAACTGCATGGTGTAGGTGCCGCGACCCTGTGTCTTGCTGCGCAGGTCGGTGGCATAGCCGAACATCTCGCTCAGCGGCACGATGCCGTCGATGGAGTGCATGCCCGCGTGGGCGTCCATGCCGGTCACGCGACCGCGCCGGGCGCTGATATCGCCCATGACGTCGCCCATGTACTCGTCGGGCACGACGACCTCGATCTTCATCATCGGCTCCAGCAGGGCGGAATCGGCCTTGCGCAGGGCCTCCTTGAAGGCCATGGAGCCGGCGATCTTGAACGCCATTTCAGAGGAGTCCACCTCGTGATAGCTGCCGTCGATCAGGTCGACGCCGAAGTCCATGACCTCGTAGCCGCCGACGGAGCCGGACAGCGCCGCCTCGCGAATGCCCTGGTCGATGGGCGCGATGAATTCCTTGGGAATCACGCCGCCGACGATCTTGTTGTTGAATTCGTAGCCGGCGCCCGCCTCGCGGGGATAGATTTCGATGACGCAGTGACCGAACTGGCCGTGGCCGCCGGTCTGACGCACGTAGCGCCCCTCGGCCTTGGCGCGCTTGCGGATGCACTCCTTGTAGGCGACCTGGGGCTTGCCCACCGTGGCCTCCACGCGGAATTCGCGCAGCAGACGATCCACGATGATCTCCAGGTGCAATTCGCCCATGCCGGCGATGATGGTCTGGCCGGTGGATTCATCGGTGTAGGTCTTGAAGGTGGGGTCCTCCTCGGCCAGGCGGACCAGCGCCAGGCTCATCTTGTCCTGGCCGGCCTTGGTCTTGGGCTCGATGGGCACGCGGATGACCGGATCGGGGAACTCCATGGACTCCAGGATGATGGGCGCCTTTTCGTCGCAGAGCGAATCGCCCGTCGTCGTGTCCCGAAGGCCGACGATGCCGATGATGTCGCCCGCGCGCGCTTCCTGAAGCTCTTCGCGGTGATTGGCGTGCATCCTCAGGATGCGGCCCACGCGCTCGCGCTTGCCCTTGGTGGAATTGTATATGTAGCTGCCGGATGCCAGCACGCCCGAATACACGCGCACGAAGGCCAGCTTGCCCACATACGGGTCCACCATGATCTTAAAGGCCAGGGCAGAGAAGGTCTCGTCATCGGAGGCGAGCCTCTGAATCTCAGCGCCGGAATCCTTGTCCTTGCCCGACACCGGCGGAATGTCGATGGGGGAGGGCAGGTAGTCCACGTCGGCGTCCAGCAGGGGCTGCACGCCCTTGTTGCGGTACGACGTGCCGCAGAGCACGGGATTGAGCTTGCCGGCGATCGTCGCGCGGCGGATAGCGGCCTTGAGTTCATCGGTCGTGGGCTCTTCACCCTCGAGGAACTTCTCCATGATCGCGTCGTCGGCCTCGGCCACGGACTCGATCAGATTGGCGCGCCACGTCTCGGCTTCCTCCTGCAGGGCTTCCGGGATATCCGTCTCGTCGATGACGTTGCCCAGATCGTCCTTATAGATCTCAGCCTTCATGGTCAGAAGGTCGATGATGCCGACAAAATCCCCCTCAGCACCGATGGGCAGCTGGATCGGGGCGGCATTCGCCCCCAGGCGATCCTTCATCATGTCCACCACGCGGAAGAAATCGGCTCCGGTGATGTCCATCTTGTTGATGTAGGCCAGGCGGGGCACGTTGTATTTGGTGGCCTGACGCCACACGGTTTCAGACTGCGGTTCGACGCCGCCCTTGGCGCAAAAAACTGCCACTGCGCCGTCCAGGACTCGCAGCGAGCGCTCGACCTCCACGGTAAAGTCCACGTGGCCGGGCGTGTCGATAATATTGATCTGACAATGTCGCCAGGTGCATGTCGTGGCGGCGGACGTGATCGTTATACCACGTTCCTGCTCCTGTTCCATCCAGTCCATGGTCGCGGCGCCTTCGTGCGTTTCGCCCATGCGGTGCGTCCTTCCCGTATAGAAGAGGATGCGCTCCGTCGTGGTCGTCTTGCCGGCGTCGATATGAGCCATGATACCGATGTTGCGGACATGTCCAAGCGGATAGGTACGGGACACTTGCTGTGACTCCTTTCAGTCGGCGCGGCCGCGTCGGCCGCGAATAAAGAGATCAAGGAATTACCAGCGATAGTGAGCGAACGCCTTGTTGGCCTCAGCCATCTTGTGCATATCCTCACGGCGCTTCACCGCGTGGCCGGTATTGTTGGAGGCGTCGCTGATCTCGGCCGCCAGGCGGTCGGACATACTGCGCTCACCGCGGCTGCGGGAGAAGGTCACCAGCCAGCGCAGCGCCAGGGTCTGGCGGCGCTCGGGCCTGATCTCAACGGGGACCTGATAGGTCGCGCCGCCGACGCGGCGGGCCTTGACTTCCAGCGCGGGCATGATGTTGGCCAGCGCCGCGTTGAAGACCTCCATGGGATCCTTGCCGGTCTTGGCGCCGACCTGCTCAAAAGCGGTATAGCACACGCTCTGGGCGACGCCGCGCTTGCCGTCATACATCAGCTGGTTGATCAGCTTGGTGATAATGGTGGTGTTGTATACTGGATCCGGAAGCACTTCGCGCTTCGGGATAAATCCACGTCTGGGCATAGTTGTCCCTCCTTGTCAAAATGACGTCATTGCGTGCTCTGAAATGCTTTGGGCACAAGGCGTTCGGGACATTTGGCGCTGTCCCTCGATCCCGTTCCGGCGTCAGGTTCCCCGTGACGCGCGCCGTTCCTTCGCGCGGGGCGGGGCGCTTACGCGCCGGACAGGCGCCTCAGGCCTCACTTCTTGGGCCGCTTTGCGCCGTAGAGAGAACGACCCTGCATGCGCTTCGCCACACCGGCGGTATCCAAAGCGCCGCGGATAATGTGATAACGCGTGCCAGGCAGATCGCGCACCTTGCCGCCGCGGATCAGCACGACGGAGTGCTCCTGCAGGTTGTGGCCAATGCCGGGGATATAGCACGTGCCTTCGGTCATGTTCGTCAGGCGAACACGGGCGATTTTCCGCAGAGCCGAGTTCGGCTTCTTGGGGGTCAGTGTTTTGACCTGAAGGCAAACACCGCGCTTCTGCGGGCACTTCTGCAGAATGGGCGAATCAGACTTTGTCGTCTTCCGTTCCCTACCCTTGCGAATCAACTGGTTGATCGTGGGCATGGAGACACCTCCTTGAAATTTCGGTTTTGAGGGTTCTATATACATCCCCGCAACCCTCGGGGCATATAGACGATGTAAAACGAGGATACCTTTATTTCAGCACGGCGACGGCCGTCGCCTTCACGCGCATGCCGCAGGCTTCGCCGAGTTCCTGCATGGAAGGCGTTTCAATGATGCGGACGTTGCGCGCGCGGCAGGCGTCGAAAACGGGGCGGGTCACAAACGCGTCGGCATCCGTGGCGATGTACACACAGCGGACATCAAATTCTCTGAGCGTCTTGATCACCTGCTTCGCGCCGACGACCTTTTTTGCGCCCTGAAGTTCGCTTAGCACAGCGGCACCTCCCCATTCTCTGGCATACCAAACTGCTTAATTTTATCACCTGCATTCTGGACTGTCAATTGACTTATCAGAAAAATTACGCAACCGGCGGCGCGCAACGGTACAGCCTCGGTTCATCCGTGCCGTCCTTTCCATATTCATAATACATTTCGCACAGATCCGGGTCCTCGTAAATGGCGTACTGCTGACTAAACCAGTCCGCCAGGGGCTGGCTGCGCAGCGTGGAAAGCGGCACCCAGCGGTTGATGGCCTCCTCGCAGGAGGGCTTCAGCCGCCCGCTGAACCTTTCCGTGCGGAAAAAGGCGATGACGGTCCTCTCGTGTGTGTCCCTGTTCTCCCAATGCACGATGCCCTCCAGGCGGGGGCTTTCTATGGTCAGGCCCGTCTCTTCCCAGACTTCCCGGATCACGCATTCGGTGTAGCTCTCGCCGTCCTCGGCGTGTCCTCCCGGAAAGCACATGCCCGTCCAGTCGCCGTTCGTACGCTCCTGAACGAGGACGCTGTCCGTCGTTTTGTCGACGATCATGCAGGTCGTCGTCAACTCGGTCTGATAGGTTCGGCTCATAATCCGATCCCTCCCGTCAAATCAGTCCCTCGGCTTATCTATGAAAATCATCCCGCGCCGCTGTGTTTAAGCGGCGCGGGACACATATGACCGGGGATGCGAATCAATCGTAAACTTCCTGGAGCTTGACGTCGGAGTAATACTTCAGGCCTGTGCCCGCTGGGATCAGTTTGCCGACGATGACGTTTTCCTTCAGGCCGAGCAGCGGGTCGACCTTGCCCTTGATGGCGGCGTCGGTGAGGACGCGCGTGGTCTCCTGGAAGGAGGCCGCGGACAGGAAGGACTCGGTCGCCAGAGAGGCCTTCGTAATGCCAAGCAGCATCTGCTTGGCGGTGGCGGGCATGCCGCCGGCCATGATGGTGGCCTCGTTTTCGCGCTCGAAGCGGAACATGTCGACCATTGAACCGGGTAAGAGCTTGGTGTCGCCCGCGTCCTGAACCTTGACCTTGCGCATCATCTGGCGAATGATGATTTCAATGTGCTTGTCCGCAACGGCGACGGCCTGCGAGCGGTAAGTGCGCTGCACCTCGCGCAGGAGGTAATCCTGCACGGCGCGCGCGCCGAGGATGCGCAGGATGTCCTGCGGGTTCTGCGCGCCATCGGTCAGAGGCATGCCGGCGGTCACCGTATCGCCGTCGGCGACGCGCAGTTTCGCGCCGTAGTTGATGGCGTAAGTGCGGCTGTCCTCGCTGGAGGTTACGATCACCTCGCGGCGCTTCTTTGTGTCATTTACGCTGACCTGGCCGCTGATCTCCGCCAGGACGGCTTCGCGCTTGGGCTTGCGGGCTTCGAACAGCTCTTCCACGCGGGGAAGACCCTGTGTGATGTCGTCGCCCGAGGCCACGCCGCCGGAGTGGAAGGTACGCATGGTCAGCTGCGTGCCGGGCTCGCCGATGGACTGGGCTGCGATGATGCCCACCGCCTCACCGATGTCGACCAGCTTGCCGTTGGTCATGCTCGCGCCGTAGCAGCGCACGCAGACGCCGTTTTCGCTCTTGCAGGTCAGGACCGTGCGCACGCTGACGCTGGTGATGCCCGCCGCGACGATGGCGCCGGCCTCTTCCTTGGTGATCAGCTCGTTGAGCTTGACGATCACCTCGCCCGTGGCGGGATTGACGACGTCCTCCGCCGCGACGCGGCCGATCAGGCGCTCTTCCAGATCTTCGAGAACGCCCTGGCCGTCGGTGATGGTGCTGACCACCTGGCCGCGCACCAGTTCGCCGCGGGAGGCAAAGCAGTCGTACTCGCGGATGATGACCTCCTGGCTCACGTCCACCAGACGCCGGGTCATGTAACCCGAGTCGGCCGTCTTCAGAGCTGTGTCGGCCAGAGACTTGCGCGAACCGTGAGAGGAGAGGAAGAACTCAAGCACCGTCAGGCCTTCGCGGAAGTTGGCCTTGATGGGCAGCTCGATGATGGAACCCGAAGGCGAAGCCATCAGGCCGCGCATGCCGGACAGCTGGCGGATCTGGTTGGTGGAACCGCGGGCGCCGGAGTTGGCCATCATGGAGATGGGGTTGAATTCGTCCATGGATTCCATAACGGCTTTGGTGATATCGTTGGTGGCCTTGTCCCACACGCTGATGACAGCCTGATACCGCTCGTTGTTGGACAGACGGCCGCGCTTATACTGCCTTTCGATGTCCAGAACGTCCTGCTCAGCCTGCTTGACGATGGTCTTCTTGCTGGCGGGCACGACGACGTCGGCCACCGACACGGTCAGCGCGCCGCGCGTCGAATACGCAAAGCCCATGGCCTTGATGGCGTCCAGCATCTGGACCGTGCGCGTCACGCCGTAGGCGCGGTAGCAGGCGTCGACGATCTTTCCGAGCATCTTCTTGTCGACGATCTGTTCGACCTCGAAGACGAACATGTCGTCCATGCTGTTGCGCGGCACCATGCCCATGTCCTGGGGGATCTGCTCGTTGAAGATGACCTTGCCGATCGTCGTTTCCTTGATGCGCGTCTCCTCCACACCATCGAAGGTGCGGGTCATGCGGATCTTGCACTTGGCCTGAAGCGACAGGTTCCCCGTCTGATAGGCCATCAGGGCCTCGTTGACGTCGGTATAGCAGTTGCCCTCGCCCTTGTCGCCGGGACGCACCTGCGTCAGATAGTAGCAGCCCAGGATCATATCCTGCGTCGGAATGACGACGGGCTTGCCGTCCTGCGGCTTCAGGATGTTGTTGGCCGACAGCATGAGGAAGCGGGCTTCCGCCTGCGCCTCCATGCTGAGGGGCACGTGAACAGCCATCTGGTCGCCGTCGAAGTCCGCGTTGAACGCCGTGCACATCAGGGGGTGCAGCTTCAGCGCCTTGCCCTCGACCAGGATCGGCTCGAAGGCCTGGATGCCCAGGCGATGCAGCGTGGGCGCGCGGTTCAGCATGACCGGGTGCTCGCGGATGACCTCTTCGAGCACGTCCCACACCTCGGGCTTCACGCGCTCGACCGCGCGCTTAGCGGACTTGATGTTGTGAACGAGGTCCTTTTCGACCAGTTTCTGCATGACGAAGGGCTTGAACAGCTCCAGCGCCATCTCCTTGGGCAGGCCGCACTGGTACATCTTGAGCGTGGGGCCGATGACGATAACGCTTCGTCCGGAGTAGTCCACGCGCTTGCCCAGCAGGTTCTGGCGGAAGCGTCCCTGCTTGCCG
>JAFRLF010000162.1 GCA_017431365.1 Clostridia bacterium
ACACCGACTTACCCTACGTAAACCCCACGCCGGAAAATTTCCTGCCCCATCTTCACTAACTTGTTTATCTTGGCCTTTGCATGTTCCACGGGGGAAAATGAAATTTGCGCAAAACTCTTGACAGTACCGAATACCATCAAAACAATACAAAAAAGCCCGTTTTTGATTCATTTTAGCCCCGAAAGGCATAAAAAAGCACTCATTTTCATGAGCGAGAATTCTGAGTTTTAGTGCACAATCAACCGTGCAGATGACCCTTTTTCTGGGGCGTAAGTACGGAACCCTTGTCCTACCAACTGTGCTAATGCCCCGCACTTCTTTCAAGCAACAGAAATATATTAGCACAAATGAATAATAAAGTCAACGCCTCACGTAACCCGCACCGACATTTAACGTTCTTGGTCAACGATACCGTTTTATTCGAGCAGCCATTCAAGATTGAAGGCAGCCACACACAAACCCATGTCATATGGGTCTTTCTGTCCGTATTCATAGAGCAAATAAAAGAGCTTTTTTCGTGCATCGTATGCAAGCGAAGAATATGCGCTGAAACGACTGTCTATCATTTTTTTCGTGGTCCAGGTCTTCGTAGCGTCATAGCTGATCCAGGCTGTCAGATTCCGGCGCACCTTAAGATCGTCAAGGGATGTGTAAACGCAGAGATCGCCCCTATCCGTTCCGCAACCAGGCAGGCACACCAGGGCGGCGTTGACGCCAAAGTCGATTTCAGGGAGTTGCGGTTCGGTTCTGAATTCGCCGAAAGTCTCTCCCCCATCATGGCTTATTGCTGTTCGACGCATGCCATCGTTAAAATAGGCGCGGGAATTCAGGTAGATTGAGCCGTCTGACAACTCGCACAGCACGCCTTCACCTGTACCGGGCTGTGCCTCGCCGCCCGTCTGCCACGTCATTCCGTGGTCGTCGCTGTAGAGAGAACAATTCCAGTGCTTTGTTCGCAGATTCTCCCATTGCTCGCTCATCGCGTCATGCACAGTGGATACTCTGGCGCACGTGATGAGCCTGCCTCTGTGCGCGTCATTGACGAGCTGAATGCCGGCCCCCGACCCATGGGCCGAGGCGACCAGGCCACGGCTGTTCGGCAAAAACTGCACAGTCTGCCGCGTCCAGCTGGCGCCTGCGTCATCACTGATCATCGCGCAGTGCGTGACGGATCCGGGCTTAACCGTGCCGTCATGGAGATATATATGTTCATCGTAGATGACAATGAGCCGGTCGATTTCAGCATCATAGGTAATATTCTGAAGATGGCACACCCAATCCGTCTTTGACGCCAGCACGCGCTGCGGTTCCCAGTGAACGCCATCCAGTGATCTCCGAACGACGACCCACTGCTCCTGAACGCGATCATGCACCGAAGATCGCCTGTCGTTGCAAACGGCGACCACAGTTCCATTTTTCGTGACGGCAATGCTCGGTATACGGTAATGTGATAACCCTTCACTCACAAAAAGAGGCTGTCTTTCAAAACACGATCTCGACATTGTCACAGGCCTCCTGATGCCGCTTCTCATTATACGCTTTGCTCTTTACGCCCTAATGATACTACAAAGCCATGCGGGACGTCAATTGTCTCGTATGGCTTTGATTAACCCAATATTTTGGAATATGGCTTCTCTTACAGTTTTTTCGCGATCTCTTCAAGATATCCGTCGCGTTCGCGCTCGTTGCCCCAGATGAAGTGCCCGGGAATGATCTCCGTCCAGCTGGGCTTATCCTTGGAGTAATCGTGCTGCGTCGGATCGTAGACGAGCAGCTTTTTGTTGCGCTCCACATAGGGGTTCGGATTGGGCACCGCGCTGAGCAGGGCCTTGGTATACGGATGCAGCGGATGATAGAACAGTTCTTCGCTTTCCGCCAGCTCCACGATGCGCCCCTTGTGAATGACCGCAATGCGGTCAGATATGAAGCGAACCACGCTCAGATCGTGAGCGATGAACAGATACGTCAGTCCCCTGGATTTTTTCAGATCGTTGAGCAGGTTCAGCACCTGCGCGCGGATCGATACGTCGAGCGCGGAAATCGGCTCATCGGCCACGATGAACTCCGGCTGCATGATCAGGCTTCGAGCGATGCCGATGCGCTGACGCTGTCCACCGGAAAACTCATGCGGGAAGCGCGACGAGAATTCAGGCAGGAGGCCGACCTCGTTCAGAGCCGCCTGAACGAGATTCTGCCGGTCATGATCGTCCTTATAAAGGTGATGGTTAATCAGACCTTCAGAGACGATATAATCGACCTTGGCGCGCTCGTTCAGTGAGGCCATGGGATCCTGGAAGATCATCTGCATTGAACGAATGACCTTGAGATCCTGCTCTTTGCTGATCTTGCCGCTGATGCGCTGTCCGTGCAGCAAGACCTCACCTTTTGTGATGGGATTGATGCGGACGATGGCGCGTCCGATGGTCGTTTTGCCGGAACCGGACTCACCGACGAGAGAGAAGGTTTCGCCTTTATAGATTTCAAAGTTGACGTCGTCGACGGCGACAAACTTTTTCCTTCCTCTGCCGAAGGTGACCTGCAGGTTCTTGACTTCGATCAACGTTTCGCGGTTCGGGTCAAGATGCGGATGATAAGTATCCGGATCGGTGCCTTTGTCAACCTTGGGCTCACTCAGGCGCGCTATGGCCTTGGGCTGTTCCACTTTGGGCGCGCGCGGGTCGCGAAGCCAGGTCTTCACCTGATGCGTCGCGGTAACTTCGTAGGTGGGCGGCTCTTCCATGAAGTCGATGTTCAGAGCCATCTTGTTGCGGGGAGCGAAGGCATCGCCCTTGATTTGATTGAACAGGTTTGGCGGTGTGCCGTCGATTGCCGGGAGGGCCTCGCCCTTGACGCCCAGCTGAGGTAGGGCGCTGAGCAGAGCCCAGGTGTAGGGATGCCAGGGATCGAAGAAGATCTCATTGGCCATACCCACTTCGATCACCTGTCCGGCGTACATGACGGCCACGCGGTCCGCCACATTCGCGACGACGCCAAGATCGTGGGTAATATAGATGATCGTCATGCCTTCTTCTTTCTGAAGGCGGCGGATCAAATCGAGGATCTGAGCCTGTATCGTCACGTCCAGAGCCGTCGTCGGCTCGTCGCAGATGAGAATCTTCGGCTTGCAGGCCACGGCAATGGCGATGACCACGCGCTGACGCATGCCGCCGGAGAACTCATGGGGATACTGTTTATACCGGCGTTCAGGCTCGGGAATGCCCACAGCGCGAAGAATACGGATCGTTTCCTTCTTCGCTTCAGCGCCGCGAAGGCCCTGATGCAGTTCGACAGCTTCCTGAATCTGCTTGCCGATGCTCTTCAGGGGGTTCAGAGAAGTCATAGGATCCTGCGTCACCATGGCGATCTTCCGGCCGCGGATCTTCAGCCAGTCATTTTCCTTGAGCTGCGTCAGATCCATGCCGTCGTAAGTGATCGTGCCATGCGTAATAGAGCCGTTTTTATCCAGCATGCCGACGAAACACTTGGTAAATACGCTCTTACCGGAGCCGGACTCGCCGACGATGGCCAGCGTCTCACCCTCATAGAGGTCGAGAGAAGCCCGGCGAATCGCCGTCAGCTTATTGCCGCGCAGGGAGAACGTAACCTCTACATCTCGCGCCGACAGAAGCGGCACCTGAGACAGGATCTGTCTCGCACGGGCGTCATAGACGGATTTGTCAAACAGTTTATTCTCGCTCATTTGACGCCCTCCTTACACATGATTGCGTGGGTCGCACGCGTCAGAGAACGCGTTGCCCACGAGATAGAACGTAATGGTGATGATGGACACGATGACCGCCGGGAATACCAGCATGTGCGGGAAGCGCAGGAAGTAGTCGCGCGAGTTCTTCAGAAGAATACCGAGAGAATACTCCTCGCTGATGAGGCCGAGATAGCTCAGTGTCGTCTCGTAAGCGATGGTGCCGGGGATGGCCAGCGTCAGTCTCAGGATGATCACGCTGATCAGGTACGGGAAGATGTTCCGGAACAGCGTTCTCCAGAGACCCGTGCCCAGGCATCGGGAAGCCAGGTTGTACTCGCGGTCGCGGTACATAAAGACGAGATTGCGGACGTTTCTTGCCGTTCCCAGCCAGCCGAAGCCGATCATGGCCGCCGCCATAATGCCGACCGACTGGCCTACCATCAGGGCGATCAGCGTCATGTAGATGATCGTGGGGATATTGTCGATCAGGTTGTACAGCTCGGTAAAGAAGCCGTCCAGCTTTCTGACATAGCCCCAGACAAGGCCGATAACGGTGCCCGCCACGATCTGACCCACGGCGACGAGCGCCGCAAGGCCGATCGAAACGCGCGTCGCGTACCAGGTGATGACCCAGTAGTCCTTGCCCGCCTGAGTGGTGCCGAACCAATGCTCGCTCGAGGGCGTCAGGAAAATCTGCTGATTGTCCTGCTGCAGCTCCGCGATCTTATAAGGACTGATCCACTCCGCCACGTAGGTGAAGATAAAAAGCAGAATGAAAACGCATAGCATGATGACAGCGGGCTTCTTTTTGAGAAAATTCTGCCAGACACTCTTCCAGTAGGAGTAATTGGAGTAGCCGATGCGCTCGGCGTCCTGCGAATGATATGCCGCAAATTCGAAGAGCTGAGATTCAGGCATCCGATTGCGGGACTGAGGATATTCGCGTCCCATCGGGCGCTCCTTTTCCGGCTCGGTATCGACAGTGCCGTAATCAATCGTCAAATCGACGACCGGCTCCTGCATTTCCTGCGGGGTCTTTTTGCGTTCATTCTTTGCCATCAGCGCGCCTCCCCCTTTCCAATCAGACTGATTCTGGGATCGAACAGGCACATGAGCAGGTCGCCCAGGAACACGCCTATGACGCCGAGTCCGGCGTACAGCATGACGATAGCCTGTACAAGGTTCAGGTCGTACCGGGGTATGGCCTGTGAAAGCATCGGGCCCATGCCGGGAATCGCGAAGAAGGACTCAACGAGAAGCGATCCGCCGACCGTCAGAAGGATGGAATACGGCAGATACTGTGCCAGAGGAACGAACGCGTTCCTCAAAACATGACGGAACATGATCTTCGTGGTGGAGAGACCTTTCAGCTTGGCCAGCCGGATGTAGTCCTTGTTCAGCTCGTCCACCATGTAGCGGCGCATCCACAGCATATAACCGGCTGTCGAGCCCATAGCCAGACAGATCACGGGGAGGATCATGCTCTGCGCCTCATTGCGCGACGAGTACACCGCCGGCAGGCCGAAGATCTGGTTTCCGATGATCAGGATCAGGGAATAACTGACCAGGTGCGGCACAGCGTTGACAAACACGGTATACGCCGTGCCGATATGATCAAAAACGCCGTCCTTATACCGGGCCTGCAGAACGCCAAATATCACGCCAAGGAACAGCGATATGGCCAGAGAAATCAATCCCAGCCGCATGGAGATGCCGAACTTCTCGGCAATGACCTTCTGAACCGGCTGTCCTGCCGCAATGCGTCGTGAATAGCCTAAATTGAAGACCCAGCTCGCCTTGGCGTTCTTGGGATTGTCGATGCCTTCGCCGGAAAGTTTGGCCGCGATGTACTGATCCAGCGAATAGGTTCTGCCCTTTTTGATCTGATACTGAACCATATTGCGGAAGAAGTTGCCCAGCTGAACCAGCGGCGGATCCAACAGGCCTTCTGCCTGAAGGCGTTCGTTTTTCTGCTCTTCCGTGAACTTCATCAGCTCATCCTCGCGGAAGTAATAATCCGTGGGGAGCAGGCGCATCAGCAGGAAGACGATGGACACGATCAGCAGCACCGTCACGAGCGACCTGAAAAGCCGCTTCAGGGTGTATTTCAGCATGATCATACCTCCTTGAAATAATAAAATATCACCGCATACCTTCTCCCGGGTCACGGGCGCCCGCGAAAAGGTACGCGGTGACAGGCTGCGACATCTCCCCGGACAGCCCGTGAGCTGTCCGGGGAATAAATCAGATGAACGGGAAAGCTTACTTGCCTTCGTACGCGGCCTTCAGCTGGGCGATCTCCTCGGTGGTGTAGCCGTCGCTGTTGGTCTCATAGTTCACGTAACGGTAGGACATCATGCCGTAAGCGCAGTAGATCTGGCTGTAGGGATTGACCTTGGTCAGGGTCCAGCCGACGTTGACGTAGGCGGGGATGACCAGGCAATGGTCGATCATGCAGGCCTCAGCCTTGGCGAACGCGGCATAGCGGGCGTCCAGATCGCCGTTGATGGCCTTCGCCTCGGTGACCAGATCGGTGAACTCTTTGTAAGCCGCGATCAGGTTCTCGTCGGTGGCCAGGTTGGCGTTGGAGTAATACTGAGAATAGTAGGCGTTGTCCTCGCCGTAGGTCTCCTGACCAACGAAGTTGATCGGATCACCGAAGTCGGCGCCCCAGCCGTTGATCACGAAGGACTGCAGGTGCGGGTTGCGGACTTCCTGAGCCAGAGAGGAAACGTAGGTGTCGATCTGCAGCTCGACCAGGTCGCCCAGCTGATCCTCGACGCACTTCTTCAGCACTTCCGCGCTGTCCAGAGCGGTCTGGTTGCCGGACACGATCCAGTAGTGAGCCTTGACAGGCAGCGCGACACCAGCGGCTTCCATGTCGGCCTTGGCGGCAGCGATGTACTCGGCGGCCTTGTCAGCGTCGTAGCGGGCATAGGTACCGGTGCCGTTGGACAGGCCGATCTCCTTGAGAACCAGGTCAACATAGTCAGTGCCATCGCTCGTCACGGCGACACCGGTATTGGTGTAAGCGTAGTTCTCACAGGACAGGGGGTTGATGAAGTTGGTGCGGGCCAGCCACTCGGTCAGGTCGATGCCGTAGTACCAGGCCTTGCGGAAGTTTTCGTTAGCGATCAGGGTATTCCAGGCAGTATCCTCGGTGCCGTCCTCGTTCAGGCGGTTGTAATTGAAGTGGAACTGATAGGAATACTTGGTGGGGCGAGCCTCGACCAGGTAATCGTGGAACTTGTCGTCGGCGTTGTTGTAGATGGCGGTCAGGTTCGCCTGGTTCAGGGTGACGTTGTCGATCTCGCCGGCCTCATAGAGCAGGAAAGCCTGATCGGCGGACTCAACCATCTGAACCTTGACGGTATTGAACAGCTCGTCCTCATCGTTGTAGTACAGGGGGTTCGCGGTTAAGATCTTGTAGGAACGATCCACGAACTCGGACACGTAGTACGGGCCGTTGTACCACAGCGTATCGTAGGTCACGTTGCGGTAGCCGTCAGCGCCGATCTCCTCGAGCAGAGCGCCGCTGATGGGGCTCAGGCAGGAGTAAGTCGCCACAGTGGGGAAATAGCTGTAGGGACCGGACAGGGTGTACTCAAGGGTGTAGTCGTCAACGGCCTTGATGCCGACCATTTCCTTGAACTTCTCAAGGTCGAGGTCCAGAGCAGCCTGGTTGTCGGATTCGGCCAGCGCCTTGGTGTACTCGTAGTACTCGCCGGCGCCGGCGATCATCTCGATAGGCATCGAGGTGTTGGCGGCTTCGTTCTTAGCGTAGTTCAGAACGAACTCGAGGCCCCACAGGAAGTCCTCGGCCACGCAGTCGGCCATTTCTTCGCCTTCATAGTCGACCCACTTGACGTTGTCGCGGAGCTTGAAGGTCCAGACGGTGCCGTCCTCGTTGGCGGACCACTCGGTGGCCACGCAGGGGATCAGCGCGCCTTTGGGATCGTTGGTCAGCAGACCGTCGATGCAGTTGCACAGCACGTTAAGATCAACAGCGCCCTGAGAGTGCTGGATGCACCAGTACTCGATTTCATTGGCCTGCGTCTGATAGTCGACGTAGTCGGTGATCTTCTCCGCGCTTGCGCTGGACACCAGAGCCATGGACAGAACCAGGCTGAGAGCCAGAACCAGAGAGAGAATCTTCTTCATGTCAGTTCCTCCTTTTAAAGTGATAAAGAAGTCCTAAACTTCTTATGCGGCAAATTATACCACAATAGCGTTCAGCTTGTAAAGTGCAAGTTTCCGAAAATACTCTGCAAAATCGCCTGATTTCTGACTTTTTTTTCTGTTTTACCGAATCTTCTCATCAGGATTCCTGCAAAATGCGTTCTAAAGCTGAACGTTCGGATTTTATGCCATAATGGTTTAACTTGATTCCGGGGCGCTCAGGCGATACAATAATACCGAATGATTATTCAAAAAGGCGAGGAATAGATAAGGGGTTTCAGATATGAATCATAAAGAGGACAAGAAAAATCGCCCACGGTTTGAGCGTCATCTGATCAGGCCTTTGGTGTATCAGGTGTTCACCCGATATCTGATCAGCCTATGCATCGCGCTTCTCTGGGCAAGGTTCATCGCTCCGAGGGTCGTGGGCTCATCCGTGAGCTGGGGGTTTCAGTTCTTTGCGGCGTTTTACGTCGTCATGGCGTGGATGGCCTGGCTGCGCCTGGACGGCGTTCGGATGCCTACCTTTGACAGAAAGCTCTTCAGGCGCAAGAAAAAGCCCCCCATCGTCTACGGTGACATGATCGATCATGTTGATGACCCTATCCCCTCCTTTGACGATCTGGAACCAGCAGAAAAGGATCTGACTCTCTTATACGCCGATATTATAACCGCGCTGCTGTTCGTCTTGACGAGCCTGCTGAGTTAAACGCCCGTATCAGAATAAAGAATAACGCCGCACAGCGTGTTGATCCGCTGCGCGGCGTCGTTATGTCTCTCAGGTCATCAGGAACTGCAGTTTATCCGCATCGCCGGAGCGGAACTGCAGGGAATACAGGTCGTGATAGATTCCGCCCTTCTTGAGCAGCTCCTCATGCGTGCCCTGCTCAGTGATCTTTCCCGCGGAGACCACGCAAATCTCGTCGGCGTTCTTAATCGTCGAAAGGCGATGTGCGACGACCAGCGTCGTTCGTCCCTTGCACAGCTCGTCCAGCGCCTGCTGGATCAGGATCTCAGTGGTGTTGTCCAGGGCTGAAGTCGCCTCGTCCAGTATAAGGATCGCCGGATTTTTGAGAAATACGCGCGCTATGCTGAGACGCTGTTTCTGGCCGCCGGAGAGCTTGACGCCGCGTTCGCCGATCTGCGTGTCATACCCGTTTTCAAGAGTCATAACGTAGTCGTGAATGTTGGCGCGCTTCGCCGCCTCATAGACTTCCTCGTCGGTGGCGTCCAGCCGCCCGTAGAGGATGTTTTCCTTGATGGTACCGTTAAAGAGGAACACATCCTGCTGAACGATGCCGATCGCACGCCGCAGCGACGTCAGCGTAATGTCATTGATGTCCTTGCCGTCGATGCGAATGTGTCCTTCGCTCGCGCGGTAGAAATTGGGGATCAGATGGCAGATCGTCGTCTTGCCGCCGCCCGACGGGCCGACGAGCGCAGCTTCCGGCCCTTTTCGATGTTCAGTGACACGTCGTTCAGTACACCTTTGGTTGTGTCGTAGGAGAAGGAGACATGATCGAGCTGAATCGAACCCTGAACGTTTTCGAGGGGTTTCGCGTCCGGGTTTTCGTATTCGGGTTCCTGATCGATGATTTCCAGGAAGCGCTCAAATCCGGTCACGCCGTTCTGGTACTGCTCCATGAAGCCGATGAGCGTCTGAACCGGGCCGATAAACAGGTTGATGGACACGATGAAAGCGGAGTAATCGCCGAAGTTGATTTTTCCATTATATAGGAAGATACCCCCCGCGATGAGCACAACCACGTTGAACACATCCGTGATGAAATTTGTGGAGGAATGGAACTGCGCCATCGCCAGATACGACTTGCGCCGCGCCTCGACGAACTGAGCGTTGCCGTCTTCGAACTTTTCACGCTCTTTGTCGGCGTTGGTAAAAGCTTTTGTGACCCGGATGCCGGAAATCGAGCTCTCCAGGGCCGCGTTTATGACGGCGATGGACTTGCGGCTCTCCATAAAAGCGTCGCGCATCCTCTTTCTGAAGATGAGAGACACGGCCACAAGGATCGGCACGCACGCAAAGATGATCAGCGTCAGTGGCACGGATATCGTACACAGATATGTAAATGAACCGATGATCATGAAACCGCTGATCAGGATGTTCTCCGGGCCGTGATGCGCCAGCTCGCTGATATCCATCAGATCGTTCGTCATGCGGGACATGATCTTGCCGGTCTCGTGCTCGTCGAAGTATGAATACGGCAGGGTCTCCAGTCTGTTGAAGAGGTCTGAGCGCATCTGCGCCTGCATATGTACGCCCATGATGTGTCCGTAATACTGGACGTACCATCTGAAGAACATGCGAAGCGCGTACAACGCGAGGAGCGCCAGCCCGAAAATAATGACCATCCGATAGTTTCTATTCGGGATGAGGTCATTAAGCATGGTTCGCGTAAAGATCGGATACATCATGCCGATGACCGAAATGAGGAGCGAAGCCAGCATATCCAGCGTGAAGATTTTCATATGCGGCTTGTAATATGCCACGAATCTTTTAAACAATTGGATCGACCTTTCTTAATTACAACAAGAATCAGTTACCTGTTTTTGCAGCCGACGGTCATCTTCATTTCGCATTCGACTTTCTCATCAGGAAGGCGGGAAAGGGCGGTTAACGCTTCTCCCAACGCGGCCAGCGCTTCCCGGTTGAGCATGTAGTGCGTATAATAGCCGTATTTGACACCTTCGACAAGACCGCAGTCTCTTAAAACCTTGAGGTGCTGCGATATGGACGACTCGCTGACACCAAGCTTCCAGGCCAGGGCTTTGCCGCAATACGTACGGGGATACAGTGTCATGACGATCTTTAGCCGCGTCCCGTCAGATAAAGCCTTTAACTGAGACATTTCCATTGAAAAGCGCTCCTCCTTTCAAACAGTAGATTATAATACGATCATTCAGTTCGGTAAATGGCAAATTAGTTGAGCTGTCGATAAATCAGAGTTAACAGAAAAAACCGCCCGGCCAAATACCGGACGGTCATGCTGCGTAGAGGTTATTCGTCCTTGCCCTTGAAAAGTCCCGTGATTTTAGAGGCGAGGTTCTTGGCGCCTTCGACGATCTTATCGTCGATATCCGTCTTGTCCAAAGCTTCCTTGATCTTGCCGCCCACGCCCTTGGCGCCTTCGACGATCTTCTCATCGATGTCCGTCTTGTCCAGGGCTTCCTTGATCTTGCCGCCCACGCCCTTGACGCCTTCAACGATCTTCTCGTCGATGTCCGTCTTATCGAGCACTTCCTTGATCTTAGCGCCGACTTCGTTCACCGCATGCTCGGCTTCGGTCTTGACCTCTTCGACAGTCTTGGCCGCCTCGTTCTTCAGGGAATCGATGGTGTCGGCCGTCTTGTCTTTCGCTTCTTCTACAGCCTCGGAGGCTTCAGTCTTCAGTTCTTCGGCCTTCTCACAGGCTTCTTTGCCGGCGTTCTCGATTTTTTCTTCGACGTTCTTGAGATCCTCGCTGATTTTCATGTAAAAAACCTCCCTGATTTGAGTTGATTTGACACTTGCGCCTCTCCCCCGCTGCCGACAAAACACTTGTCCTGTCATTCCCGGGATTTAACTTATATTTTATACGACATGAGGTCAGACGTCAAGGATAATCTTTAACTATGTTCACCTTTTTATCAATGATGGATGATGGTATACTCATAATGTACATGTTAAGAAACAAGAAAAGGTGGTAACGAATCATGGAACGCAGTCTCAGACCTTTGGCGGTCATCAATTCTAAGCCAATTTATGATTCTGATATCGACGAAGTCATCGCGGGAATGGGCGAGCGAGGCGAAGCTTATCAGTCGCCTCAGGGCCGTGCCGCCATCCTGGAACAGCTGATCGCACAACGTCTCTTTCTGGCGGATGCCATGCATAACCTATACGAGCGGGAGCCCGCGTTCAAAGCGGAATTGCAGCGCATCAAGGAACAGCTGCTGACCCAGTACGCCATCAGCAAAGCCGTTGACTCCGTCACAGTGACAGACCTCGAAGCGCGTAAGTTCTTCAACGAAAACCCGTCGAGTTTTCAGGGGCGTCCGCTGGTGAGCGCCAGTCATATCCTTGTCAGCACTGAAACCGAAGCCAAGAATATAAAATCCCGGATCGATGCCGGCGAAATCAGCTTTGAGGATGCGGCCCGTTCACATTCCAGCTGCCCGTCCAAGGCTCAGGGCGGCAATCTTGGAGAATTCGGTCCCGGACAGATGGTACCCCCTTTCGAGAAGGCAGCCTTCTCCATGGAAGTCGGCCAGATTTCCGAGCCCGTAAAGACGCAATTTGGTTACCATATCATTCGCGTGGACGCCAAGCGGGTGAGCGCTCCCTTGACCTTTGAACAGGCGAAAGACGCTATCAAAGCCCGTCTCCTCGATGAAAAGCGCCAGAAAGCCTATCAGAGCAAGGTCAATCAGTTAAAAATCCTCTATCCCGTTGAACGTCCCTGAAAGTCTCATGACATAATACATATGGAGCACCGCAACAGTTCGCGCAGTGCTCCTCTTTTCTTTGATCAGACATAGTGTTCTTCGTATGTTAAACCGCAATGACTTCTATACACGCGCACAGGCCGCTTACGATGTCCTCAAGCGGCATAGAGAACACTTTCGCGTCTGCTTGTCCTGTCATAAACGGAACGTGGACGAAACCGATTCTTCTCTCAGTGCCGGCGCTGGCGTGAAGAAGCAGGTAAAACAGGTCGTTGCACACAAAAGTACCCGCTGAATACGATACGCTTGCAGGAAGACTCCGGTCTTTTATGGCGTTTGCCATATTTCTTACTGGCATTGTCGAGAAATAGGCTGCAGGTCCGTCGGAGCGGATCGAAGCATCCTTTGGCATTTGGCCAATGTTGTCCTCGCTAGACGCATACCTCAGATTGACGGCAAACATCTCCGGTGTCAATCCCGTTCGACCGCCGGCCTGGCCGACGCAGAGGATATCGTCGGCCGATATGGTCTCCGCGGCATCAAGCGCCTTTTGACCGGCCCGCTCAAATACGACGGGCAGGCATAGCTTTGTGATTTGACAGTTTCCGATCCTTTCAGGTAGTTTTGTGACGGCTTCCCACGATGGATTGACTGTCTCGCCGCCGAACGGTTCGAACCCCGTAACAAGTAAGCGCCTGTACGCCATTTAAATACCCCCGTTTATACGCAGAATAATAACGCATAATTGAATTATAGCAGAGTCTTGCCGTCTTGCACAGAGCGTTTTCAGAATTATTGATCATATATATCCCTGCCCTTGCGCAGTTCTGTGCCCGCTGCCGATGATCGTAAAAAATCCTTCCCGATACGCTTAAACAGTGGTATACTGTTTTTGAAAACAGCAGACGTTTTGCCATTGAAAAGCCATGAATCGAGGTGATTTGCCGTGTTCGGGAAAAAGAAGACAGCGCCGTGGATTACCGTTCTCGACCGCAACGGAGATGTTTTGATCAGCGCGCCTCTTTATGAATGCCCTCTTAAGGACGATGGAGTCGTCGCCCTAAGCATAGAGTTTTTTGACGATCCGCACCCTTGTGAGATTCATCGTGGCGCTGTGCGCTGGCGCGTGATGGATGATTTACACGATCGCAGCGACGGTTCATGGATAGATATCAATTCCCTGAATGAAGAAATCCGGCTCGTCATGCCCGCGGAAGCGGCTAAAATAAGGGTAGCGCCGTATACAAAAGATTGAGGGAGGTCTGATTATGAAAAAGTATCTTCTTGAAGTGTGCTGCGGAAGCGCAGATGACGTACTCGAAGCTCAACGCGGCGGTGCTGATCGCGTTGAATTGAATTCATGTCTGTTTCATGGTGGTCTTACGCCGTCAATCGGCGAACTGATTACCGCCAAGGCAATGAGCAGTCTGCCGATCATGACTATGGTGCGTCCCAGGCAGGGCGGCTTCTGTTATACGGACGTGGAGTACCGGACGGCCCTCGCCGATGCGGAGCAGTTGTTGGCTCACGGGTCTGACGGTCTGGTGTTCGGGTTCCTCAATGCAGACGGCAGTCTGAATATAGATCGCACGCGAGAAATCGTCAAAGTAGCCGGAAACAAGACTAAAGTCTTTCATCGCGCCATCGACGTGGCCGCCGATTGGAAGACTATGCTCAAGCAGTTGATTGACCTGGGCGTAGATCGCGTTTTGACCAGCGGCCAGGCTCCAAACGCCTTCTATGGCATGGACGTCATCAAAGAGATGATAGAATTTGCCGATGGACAGATCGAGATTCTGCCCGGCGCCGGAATCAACCTGAAGAATGTGGATAAGATCATTGAATACACGGGCTGCACTCAGATACATCTGGGGCGCTTCAGGCACTGCAGCGATCCCTCTACATCGAACAATCGAGACATATACTACGGTGGAGCGCTGTATCCGCCAGAGGATCGGTATGATATCATAGACGGAGATTATATTGCTCAGATCAGGAACTACCTGTGACAATTCAGAAATTTGAAACAGAAATTTGAAACTTCGCAGCGCTCGCCTCTCTTTACAACAAATTTACAAAATAGCTTGATTTTGTGATAAAGTTGTGATCAAACTATGGTATAATATCTGTGTTTTCAACGAAGAAACGCATCGCCGTTACGTTGAAAGAAGGAAGGAGTTTGGAGGTTAAGAGCATGAAGAAAGTCATTTCCATTCTGGCCTGCGCACTGATTTTGGCCCTTACGGTGACAGCGTTTGCCGACACTCATGTTTTGCCGGGCACAATTGTCATGTATGTGGCCAGAGATGAGATCAAGGCTTACGAAGAACCCGACGAAACGTCTCCCGTCGTTACCAAACTCAAGGGCGGCAAGAAGCTCCTGCTTGAGATGGTCACCGACGACGGCTCCTGGTATTCGACGCTGATCGAAGACAAGAACCACGGCGGTCAGATGATGGTATGGGTCATGGGCGCCGAATTGAGCGAAGAAATTCTCCCGGAGTTCTGTTCTCACGATTGGAGCGACTGGGAATTGATCGAGGCTGCGACTTGCACCAGAACAGGCAGCCGAGTCAGGTTCTGTGCCATTTGCGGTAAGCGCTCTGACGAAGAGATTCCCAAGCTCGACCACACTTACGGCAACTGGGTCATCACAAAGGTCGCGACCTGCACCCAGAAGGGCCAACGCAGTCGCGTCTGCCAGACCTGCGGATACGAACAAACCCAGGATTACATCGATGAGCATACCTATGGCGCCTGGACGATGACAAAGGAGCCGACCTGCAAGGCCACCGGCACCCGCGTCCGCAGCTGCAAGATCTGCGGGTATCAGGACGTTCAGGCCCTTGACGAGCTCCCCCATGATTACAGCTGGCAGGTAACCGTCCCTGCGACGGATCACTCTTCGGGCGTTCGCAGCCGCATTTGCGTCAAGTGCGGCTATAACGGCGGCGAAGAGACCTATGACCCGGAGGGCACGCTGCGCCGCAAGGATCGCAGTGAGGCCGTCTACAATATGCAGCAGCTCCTCGTCGAGCAGGGCTATCTCAACGTAGGCGGCGCTGACGGTATCTTCGGCGGCGGCACGGAAAAGGCCGTCATGCAGTTCCAGAAGGATCAGGGACTCAACGTGGACGGCGTAGCTTGGCCCGAGACCCTGAAGCGTATGCAGCATGACTTCGGTCCCTGGATCACCGTCAAAGAGATGACGCGCACTGAGCCGGGTGAACGCGTCCGCGTGTGCGTCGACTGCAATTATGAGCAGCATGAGATTATCGAATCTGGCACGGTATTTGAATTCGGACGCCGCGGCGAAGACATTCGCGCCTTGCAGCAGATCATCAAGGAAGTCGGTTATGATGCCGGCTCATTCGACGGCATATATGGAAAGAAGCTGGATTCCGCCTTCGCGGCATTCGCGGCGGACAACGGGCTGATTGTATATGACGGCAAGGTGCGTCCTGCCGATGTTGACGCGTTGATCAACGTATGGTTTGACAAGACAGACGACAGCCTCTGGATGGGCGAAGGCAACAACGATACGCCCGTCAATCTTGCCCTGTCCGTAACGCCGACCGTTGGCACGGAAACTGTGAATGGGATCACCACTTACAGCTGGACGCTGACCAACCTCGGCAGTGAGAAAGCGATATTCAATACGCTGCTTCTGACCTTCGGCGAGAACGCGGATTTCCGATCCAACGATCTTGTTATGGTCATTGATGGCTTTGAACTTAAGCCGGGTGCCGGCAACAGCGTTTCCGGCAGCTTTACCGCTGATTGTGATTGGGGCGAAGGCTCTCTGAATTTTGCTGCGATGGCTATCTCTCAGGAAACAGGCGCCAGATGGCTGAGCAACAACGTGAGCTTTGCTAACCAGAACACGCCGGCGCCCAAGACTGTTCTTCCGATGATCCCCGAAACGGATCTGGCACACCTTGCCGATGGTATTTATCCTGTGAGCTTTGACCGCGGCGATGTCTTCAGCGGGACTTCAGGTATCTTTATGAATGCCGTTCATATCTATGCCGAGGAAATATATGACATCGTCGATATGCATACTCTGAACCCTGGCGACACCATCATGGTTGAAGGTGAGGCCATTTCCGTTGAAACGGTTGAAGAAGCTGATGGCTTCATTACCGTCAACGGTGCGGACGAGATGAACGCGCTGCTGTTTGTCCCCGTAGAGGATTCAAACGTGTATCGTATCTATCAGGACGACGACCTGGCCACTTATACGGAGCTGGGCGTGACGACATTGAGCGTTAGCGCAGAGGCAGTCTTTACGGATTCCTGGGACATCGAAAGCGAACCCGTGACCTACAGTTCTGCCGATATGGTTGCGGCGATGCAGTCTTCGGAGAACGATTACTTTGTCGAGTTCAATACGACTGTACGCATCGAAAACGGACAGGTTGTTGAAGTAACGCGAGTTTACGTGCCGTAATGACAATATAAGTGTAGCCTGCCGGTCAGTTTCAACTCTGGCCGGCAGGCTTTGTCATTACTCCTCGATTAGCAACACTATGCTTAAAAGCTGTATTTCAAACATACGCACTTGTCTGTTTAATCATAACGCCTTACATCCGCAATGCATTTGGAATTTTACATTGATATCCTTGACATTTGATGTTGTTGGCGCATATAATTGCAACGTTGTGATCCATTAGCTCAGTCGGTAGAGCACCTGACTTTTAATCAGGGTGTCCCGGGTTCGAGTCCCGGATGGGTCACCATTTTATTTAAGTTGAACCGCTGACTTTGAAATGTCAGTGGTTTTTTATATTGGAATTTGATTATTGCCATCAAGCCAGAGAAGCTGAAACCAGGGTGTTGAAATTAAAAATGAAAACCCCGATCCATTCGAGGATCAGGGTTTTTAATCCTGGAAAGAAATCATTGAATTGATACCAAGTGACTGAAGATTAGACTCTCCCCAACGAATGTGACCACAGTAGCCATGATCCTCCCTCGGTCACAGAAGTGCTTTGCCGCTTCCGAATGCGTCCCCGACCTTTTCACCGATGACATTGTAAGCATTATTGAAGGGATCAAAGCAGATGGGCTGCACCTTGCTGACATCCACCTTGCCGTCCGTCATGGCGGACTCGTCCACGCTGACGTTCACGATCTCGCCCTTCAAAATGCATGTCTCCTTATCAAAGCTGATGACCTTGCACTCCATGCATACGGCCAGCTCGTTGATGATCGGGGCGTTGACATACTCGCTCCTGGTAGCGGTAAAACCGGCCCGGGCAAACTTATCCGGCGTCTTGCTGCCGCTTGCGATGCCCACATAGTCACAGCCGACCACATGAGGCGCATCTGCCATGCTGACGGTGAAGGCGCCGGTCTTCTCAAAGTTTTTGCAGGTTTTATGGCTGGGGGTCAGACAAAGACTGACCTCCGTCATCTCAGAAATGCCGACCCAGGCTGCGTTCATAGCATCAGGCACACCGTTTTCATCGTAGGTCGCAATGATCCATACCGGCTGCGGATAGCTGAAAGGCTTGGCTCCGAAACTGACTCTGCTCATGACATGATCCTCCCTGAAACACTAGCGAGTGTTTTTAATTCTCTCACCAATAGTATAACAAACAGAGGTTCCCCACCGGAAGGTTCTGTTTTCATTCGATCTTGCCTTTCTCCCGGAGCGCTTCTTCCACATAACCAATGCACTCGCAGATCAGGGCATGATAGGTGCTGTGTATTGCTTGTTCTTTTCGCGCCACACGCCGTCATCATTCATCATTTTATCGATTAGCGTGTTGACCTTGTGATCAAGGATGGATGTGTGATTAAACCGCAAAACCATAAAATAAACCACCTTTCATATCGATATGGAAGATTATATCATAATTCGTAGAAAGAGGAAAGATGGATATGCAAAATCAGCTTAGGAGGAAAAAGTAATCCCTCACCCCCTGTTACCTTTTGGAAAGAAATAATTTGTGGTGACAGTTGGACTCGAAACAACGACCTCATTGATGTGAATGAGGCGCTCTACGCACGGAGTTTTCAATACTATAACCTGAACTCAGGCTTTCCCTGCATGATTTCCACGAAAGAACTAGGGCATTGCCGACTGATTCATTCCTTGCACCACCCAGTGACATATCAGAAAGGGACCCACCACGCAATGTGATGAGTCCCGCGATTGGTTTGTCCCGCAAATCTACGCTTAGCCTTCGATAGCAATCACTTTCTTCTCAGGCAGTTTCTTTTCTTCCTTCTTCGGGATGTTCAGGCTCAGTACGCCATGCTCCAGTTTCGCGCCGATGTCCGCCTCTGTGAGCGCTTCGCCCACATAGAAGCTGCGCTGCATCGTGCCGGCCCAGCGTTCCTGACGGATGACTTTGCCCTTCGGGGTCGTTTCATCCTTGTCCATGCCCTTCGAGGCGGTCACGGTCAGATAACCGTTCTCAAGCTCCAGCGCTACGTCCTCTTTCTTGAAGCCTGGCAGGTCAATGTCTACTTCGTAATGGTCATCATGCTCGTGTACGTCGGTTTTCATTTCGCGAGCGGCGTTCTTGCCGTACAGACGGCGGTCCATCTTCCGCATCTCGCGATCCCAGTCACCAAAGAATTCGTCGAACAGATTCTCACCATAGATACTCGGCATCAACATAACTCTTACCTCCTTTGACCCTCTTGCTCTGGTCGCGCACCTGCTGTCGTTGCAGGGGTGTGTGTCGGCGTCGGTCGTCGTATGTTGTTACCTTGAACAGCAGGGCCTTTGGCCTTCTGGCCTCTCCCCCTTTGTTCGCCACATATTATACTCTTTTTGTTAGCACTGTCA
>JAFRLF010000163.1 GCA_017431365.1 Clostridia bacterium
AGAGACATTGCGTGAAAGATGCGTTCCATGCGCGTGTCTGTTTCGGTGATGATGTCAGCGCAGCTCTTGAGTTCCTCGACGATAAACGCGGGGACCTCGTTTTCCGCCTTGTAGCGCAGGTTGTGCTCAAGACTCGCCCAGAAGTCCATCGCCACTGTGCGAATCTGAACCTCAACCGGGATGAAGACTTTAGCCTCCGACAGGTACACGGGCACGTCGATGACGATGTGCAGGCTTCGGTAGCCGTTGTCCTTCGGTGTGCGAATGTAGTTCTTCTCCTCGATCAGGGAGATGTCGTCCTGGCTGGTCAGCAGGTTCGCGATGGTAAAGATGTCCTCGACATAACAGCAGATCACGCGCACGCCCGCGATGTCCCTGAGGTTTTTCTTGGCATTGGTCATCGATACGGGAATGCCGTCTTTCGTGAGCTTCCGGGAGATGGACTGCGGCGTCTTGATGCGCGATTCGATATGGTGAATGGGGTTGTGGCTGTGCTTCGTGCGGAATTCGTTGTTCAGCGCCTCCAGCCGCCCGCGGACGAAATCGATCCCCGCGGCGTACAGATACGAAACCTTCTGGTAGGCGGACAGCATTTCTTTAAAGTCTGCGTCATACAGGAGGACGTTTTCTTCCTCCTCAGGTATTTGAAAAGTCTGCATTTCGGTCGATCGCCTCACACTGCCCGGCGCGTAGCCGTTCAAATCGTCACGGCATTGCGTGACTTTACTTTACTATAACATGAGCGGGCGCGCCTGTCAATGCCTGATATCATTCTATGACGACATTCACGCCGTTGACTTCGACGCCCTCGTCCGCACGGATGAGGAGGTATTTCACGCCGTCGATCATCTGCGCGGTAATAAGGTGCGCTCTGTCCGGTGTGACGCGGATGCTGATGTCGGGCAGTTTCAGACTGAATTTTCCGGGGTCGATCATATTCACGGGGCTGAGGTCCACGCCTTCGCCCAGTTGGTCGTCGTAGGCTTCGGAGAAGGCCTGAACGCCCTCGTCTGTGACGCCTGCTTCCGCAAGGACGTGTTCCAGTTCACGCTTTGTGACCTTCGCGGGCTCCGCGGTCTTGTCCGCTTTCTGGTCGGCGATGCGCTGACGCAAATGCGTGTGAACGGCGTCCAGCAGTCCAAGAGAGCACTCGCTGCCCAACGAATCGGACAGAATGGCGCCGAACGCCTCCTGTTGCTCCATGGGAGAAACGGGGGCCTGCGCGCCGGCAAACAGCGCGTCCGTGAGGTCGGTTTCGGGGTTTTTGATATCCTTCTGGTAGTATAGGCCGGCGTGAATGTTTGCCGACCGGTTTTCAAAAGCCGGATACATCAGGCCGAATGTCGGCGCCGCGACGCGCATATCCGGGATGTGCGTGTGAAACCCCTTTTCCGCTCCGTCATAAAACAGAGCGCTTTTTCCCAGGCGAACGGGGCACAGGGCCATGAGTATGTAGTGGAATACGTCGGATCCATCCTCGAGCCGCTGACCGTCGGCGGAATAGGACGGCACGTCGTAAGCGTCGTGCATCAGGAGAACGAGATAGTTTTCCTGGCTCGAATGAGAGGCAATGACCTTGTCAAACATGAGACTGACGGCTTCGTCATCCGTGAGGGCGGAGTCTCTGAGGGCCATCAGGAGTTTCTGCTCCGGAGGCATCTCCCCGTCGGACGACGTGAAATTCACACTGATGAGGTTTTTCTCCAGCGTGCCGGAAAGGACTTTGGAGAACAGCGCCAGATACCGTTCGGCTTCATCGGTCGGCATGGTATACGGGGATAAATCAAAACGGGACAGGATGTCTCCGTGAGAATCGACATAGCATCCGCGCACGACGGTCAGATTGTTGCGTTCCGGGTTGAGACGGCGTTTGATTTCGGTGATGTCTTTTTTGTTCATGGTGTTGATCCCTTCGCGTGTCATTTATTCTTCAGTGGGCGGGCGCCCGCGGCAATCGAGCAAACTCACGATCGCAAAAATGTCGTAATGAGCGATTCGGCCTGACCCTGAGGATCGGCGGCCATATCGAGCCAATGAATCTCCCTGTCGCGCCTGAACCAGATCATCTGACGCTTGGCAAATTGTTTGATCGCGGTGGCAAGAAGTTCCAGCATTTCCTGACGGGAGGTGATTTCTCCTGTCAGGTAACGGGTGATGAACCTGTATTCAAGCCCCAGTTTCAAAAGAAAGTCTCTGGACACGCCCTGATCGAGCAGGTCCTGAACTTCGTCAATCATGCCTTGTTCGACGCGCCTTTCAAGCCGCTCGTCAATGCGCTGCCTGAGTATGGGACGGTCCCACGTGACGCCGAGCTTCAGACAGCGGTATCTCGGCGCGGCGTGCGCTGCGAAGTCATCCCCGTCGTGCAGTTTTTCAAGCTGGCGCATGACGCGGTTGCGGTTTCGGGGATCGACGTCGGTATCGGGCATAAGAGCGGTCAGCTTTTGATACAGAGCCTCAGTGCTGTATCTTTCAAGCTCCGCGCGGTAGTCGAGATCGGGCGGTCGGTCGCTCATCACATATCCTTCGCTGACGGAGGCGACGTAGAGCCCGGTTCCGCCGACGAGAAATGGCGTTTTCCCGCGCTGCAGGATGCCGTCTATGGCGGCGTAGGCGAGTTTCTGGTAGTCATGCAGGGAGAAGAATTCCCCGGGCTTGACGACGTCTATCAGATGATGCGGCACGCCCTTCATTTCGGAAGGAGTGATCTTTCCGCTTCCGAGGTCCAGCCCCGTGAATACCTGACGCGAGTCCGCGGAGACGATTTCTCCGTCAAATTTTCGGGCCAGATCCACAGCCAGGCCGCTCTTACCGGACGCGTTTGTTCCCTCGATGACGATAAGGGGCGGTAGAACGCTCATATCGTGACCTCCTCAGTTCATCACCTGAAGGATCATGCACTTCAGATACTGCGTCTCCGGCGAGGCCGGCAGGATCGGATGATCATGCCCCTGAGTCCGGCTCTCGACCAGGCGAAGCTTTTTCCGGCTCTCTTTCGCGGCCTGACAGACGACGTCGTGGAACTGCTGCGGGCTGACGTGCTGTGAGCAGGAGCAGGTGACCAGGAAGCCGCCCTCGCGCGTCAGCTTGAGCCCGCGGAGGTTGATCTCCTTATAGCCGCGCAAGGCGCTCTCAACGGCGGCGCGGGTTTTTGTAAAGGCCGGCGGGTCGAGGATCACGACGTCGAAACGTTCTTTCTGATCTGTCAGCTGACGCAGGTGATCGAAGCAGTTGTGCGCCTCAAACCGAACGTCAAAGCCGTTGTAAGCCGCGTTTTTGCGGGCGACGGCAAGAGCTTCTTCGGAAATATCGACGCCCAGCACGTCAGCGGCACCGTATTTGGCGGCATGCAGCGCAAACGATCCGTTGTGACAGAAGCAATCCAGCACCCGAGCGCCGGGCATGAGCGGCGCCATGGCCGCCCGGTTTTCCTTCTGGTCAAGGAAAAAGCCCGTCTTCTGGCCGTTTTTCACGTCGACTTCGAAGTGGATGCCGTTCTCCCACATTTCGACTGTGTCAGGCACCTCGCCGAAGAGCAGGCCGGTCGTCTGATCCATGCCTTCGAGACGGCGCACGGGCACGTCGCTTCGCTCATAGATGCCTCGGGGATGAACTGTTTCTCTGAGCGCGTCCACGATGACATCCTTCCACTTTTCAATGCCCAGACAGAGGGACTGAAGAGCGAGTACGTCGCCGAATTTGTCAACGACGAGCCCCGGCAGAAAATCGCTCTCGGAGAAGATCAGCCTGCAGCTTTCGGGATCGCAGAAGGTCTGCCTGAAGCGCCAGGCGTCCTGCACTCGGCGATGGAAGAAGGATTCGTCGATCGGCTCGTCATGGGTCGTGAGCATGCGCAGGGCGATCTGTGAGCGGGGATTATAAAAGGCTTTTCCCAGAAAAGTGCCCTTTGCGGACAAAACATCGACGACGTCGCCGTTCTCGAAGTCTCCTTCGACGCGCTCGATTTCGCTGAGATAGACCCAGGGATGTCCGGAGTAAACCCGTGTTTCCCGCGATTTGCGCAGGGTGACTTTTGCCATACTCATACGCTCCTTGTCAGGGTGTGAAGGATTGATCCTGTTCATTATAGCATCCGATTGTTGAATCTTAAAGCATAAAGCCGGATTCAGATCTGTTTCAATCTCTCGCTGGAAGCAATGAAAAAAGGAAAGCCGGAACATTCGGCTCTCCTTTCGCGTCGTTTTCGTCTGTTCAAAAGGTCACAGCTCAGAAGGTCACAGCTCAGAAGGCTGTTCGCTCTCGGCGGGCGACTCAACGGGTTCTTCCGGCGTCGGCTCGTTCTCAGAAGGAGTTTCAGGCTCGGCGGCGGTTTCGGGCTGCGTCTTTCCCAGATGGATGCGCACGGTGCCGGTATTCTCGGGGGTTTCTTCGTCGATCGGGGCCGGGTCGGGCTCAACGGCGGTCTCGGCCGGCGCTGCCGCGGCGGTAAGGCGGTCAAAGTCCTCTTTTGAGGCCTTTTCGCGGGCTTCAGCCAGAGCGACAGCCTCAGGCGTGACCTGCTCGGCATCGAGCATGGCGCCGTCTTCGAGGATCAGGCGCTTGCTGACCTCGATCATCAGGTCGGAAATGCGGCGGCGCGCGTCTGTGATGCAGCAGGAGGCGATGATCCGGTTCTGACGGATCTGAGCTTCGCTCTTCTGGATGCGCTCCATCGTCTGCTGCAGGATGTCGTCGGCCTTCTCATGGGCGTCCATGAGTATGCTGTCGCGCTCCGCCAGCAGCTGAGTCTCGCGCTCGTGCAGGGTCGTGGCTTCCTTCTCCAGTTCGCTGATGCGCACTTTAAGCATTTCGGTCTCGCGGTTGTACTCGAAGTCCTTTTCGCGCCTCTTGTTGCCCTGTCTCACGCTGATGACGATCCACAGCACGATGATGAGCAGCAAGACAGCCGCCGTGATCCCAAACAAGAGGGGCGCGTTATTGGTGATAAAATCGATCATTTTCCAGACCTCCAAATAAAGCGCTTGGACTGCGCTTGTTTATCGTCATCCATATTATACCACAATTCCGGAAAGAACACAATATCTTGTATGGCCTGCGTCAGAACAAGGTCATCTGCTCGTACTGTGGAGCCACCCATATGCGCCGAAGCTGTTCAAAGTCCAGATCGTGCGGGCTGCGGAAAGGCGTAGCTCCCTTAGCGATCAGATCCATGTTGCCGGAGATATGCGGATTCTCCCACACGTAGACGCGTTCTGAGTACCGGTTTCTTAGGGCCTGACATGCGCCGTTCCACGTGACGCCCCGGTTTTTCTCGCACGAGAGGACAAAGCACGCGTCTCCCAGCGCGTAGAGGCACTTGTTGCGCTCAAGAGCGTGAGCGGCCGTGTATTTCGCTTCAGGGTGGACGATCGACATCACGAGTCCGCGCTGTGTGGCGATCATTTCGCTCAGGCCCGGCTGATAGACGCGCTCGGTCATAGATTCCGCCAGGAAAGAGATCACGCGTCCTCCGGCGTGAAGGGCTTCGCGCTCCATAAGGCGGCCGAAGCCTACCTCGCCACCCGTCACAAGCGTCACATCTGCGCCGAGCAGCGCGTTTGAAAGCTCGACGGCGCATTCCAGCACGCTCTTATCCGCACAGGTGTTGGAGAGGATCGCTGCGGCGCATTGACCGGGCAGGGACAGGTCGCCGCACGTATACAGCATCGGAGGGGCTTTATCCGCGAGCTTCTCCGCCAGCTTCTGAGGGTAGGGGGCTTCGTCGATGGTCACGATGTCGATCCCGCCGTTTGAGAACTGCTCGAGCGCGTATGATAACGGCATGACCCTGTTGAGCAGCACACAGACACGGTACGCCTCCTCGGCGCTCAGTTGAAGCTGCCGCTGCAGCGCGTTGAGGTCGATGCCGATGAGCGCGCCGAGGCCCGGCATGCCGCTCCTAAGGGCGGCGCGCCTCAAATCGTTGTATTCACCGACGCTCAGCGGATGAACCAGCTCCTCCTTATCGGCGGAGAGCTGGCTCATGAGCAGCATCGTGGCGAAGGCATCATCATTATGGCGCATGGCGCTTTAACCTCATGTGAATGATTTGTCCTCCGGCGCCTGAAGATCGCCGGCAGGTTCTTCGGCGGTTTCGGCTTCGTCGGGGGAGAGGATATCGCCGATCAGGCGCAGCAGTTCGTCACGCCCCGTTCCGTCCTCGGCGGAAAACGGCAGCACCTGCCAGGGCTGTACCGCCAGCGTGCGAAGGATCACGGGCATAGACCGTCCGCGCTCAGCGCGCGAGAGCTTGTCGCATTTTGTGGCGATGACGTGAAAAGGTATCTCATAATGCCGCAGGTACTCGACCATCGCCACGTCGTCCGAGGTCGGTTT
Organism: Clostridia bacterium; assembly: GCA_017431365.1. Classification (GTDB taxonomy): domain Bacteria; phylum Bacillota; class Clostridia; order Christensenellales; family Aristaeellaceae; genus Firm-10. The sequence goes on from JAFRLF010000163.1 coordinate 6,337, forward strand.
GTGGCGCATGTCAACCAGCACAAAGGCCATCTTGAGGTGCTTGCTGCCGGTGAGATAACCCTCGATCATGCCTGCCCAGCGCCTTTTTTCCTGCTGGCTGACCTTGGCGAAACCGTAACCGGGCAGATCGACGAGAATCAGTTCCTCGTTGATGTGGAACAGGTTGATGAGGCGCGTTTTGCCGGGAGTGGAACTCGTGCGGGCGAGCTTGCCGTTGTTGGTCAGCTTGTTGATCAGGGAGGACTTTCCGACATTGCTCTTGCCCACCATGGCGATTTCCGGCTCGCCCTGATGGGGGAACGCGCGATACGCGTCCAGCGATGTTATAAACGCCGCTTTACTTATGGTCATACCGTTAAACCTCACTGATTGGCCGACTCGTCATCGTTGCGGACAAGAGTCAGATTGATGGCCTCATCTACCTGTTCGAGCAGGTGCACGTCCAGTTTTTCCCGCACGTAGGGCGGCAGTTCCGTCAGGTCCTTCTCGTTGGCTTTGGGCAGCAGCAGCGTGGTGATACCCATCCGATAGGCAGCCAGGAGCTTTTCCTTGACGCCGCCGATGGGCAGCACATGTCCGCGCAGGGTGATTTCACCCGTCATGGCGATGTCCTGGCGCGCCGGCGTGTCGGTCAGCGCGGACACCATGGCGCACGTCAGCGTCACGCCCGCGGACGGACCGTCCTTGGGAACGGCGCCTTCCGGAATGTGGATGTGTATATCGTGCTTGCGGTGGAAGTCCTCCTCAAGCCCCCATTCGTTCGAGCGTGAGCGAATGTAGCTCAGCGCTGTGCGGGCCGACTCCTTCATGACGTCGCCCAGCTGACCCGTCATCTCAATCGCGCCCTGACCGGGCATGACGGCGACCTCGATGGGCATCGTGGTGCCGCCGACCTGCGTCCACGCAAGGCCGTTGACGACGCCGACTTCAGGTTCCTTGCCGACTTCGTCGGGCAGGAACTTGCGGATGCCCAGATAGTTTTCCAGCATGTCCGGCTTCACGGTCAGGTGGAAACCGGCCTTTTCCTCTTCGCTGCTCTCCAGCATCTCGATGACGGCTTTGCGGCACAGATGGGCGATTTCACGGTCCAGCGTGCGCACGCCGGCTTCGCGGGTATAGCCTTCGATGAGGGCTGTCAGCGTCCTGTCCGGCAGGCGCAGCTGTGCCTTTTCCAGGGCATGCTCCTTGAGCTGACGGGGCAAAAGATGCCTCTTCGCGATCTGGACCTTCTCCTCAAGCGTGTAGCTGGGGACTTCGATGATTTCCATGCGGTCGAGCAGAGGTTCGGGGATGTCCTCTGCGCTGTTGGCCGTCGTCAGGAACAGCACCCTTGAAAGGTCGAAGGGCGCGTCGAGGTAATGGTCCGTGAAGGTTGAATTCTGCGCCGGATCGAGCGCCTCCAGCATGGCGGAGGCGGGGTCGCCCCTGAAGTCGCTGGCCATTTTGTCGATCTCATCGAACAGAAACACGGGATCGCACGCGCCGCACTGACGCAGCCCCGTCACGATCCGACCGGGCTGTGAGCCGATGTAGGTGCGCCGATGGCCGCGTATTTCGCTCTCGTCGTGCAAACCGCCCAGTGAAACGCGGACGAATTTGCGCTTCAGGGCCCGCGCGACAGAGGCGGCGATAGAGGTTTTGCCCACGCCCGGCGGGCCGACGAGACACAGGATCGGCGCTTTCATGTCGCCGCGCAGACTGCACACCGCCAGGTATTCCATGATGCGCTGTTTGACCTTGTCAAGGCCGTAGTGGTCGCATTCAAGCACCTTTCTGGCCCGGCGCAGGTCGATTGATCCCGCGGTTTCGACGCCCCACGGCATGTTGAGCATCCACTCGATATAGCCTTCCGATACGACGGCTTCGGGCGTCCCTCGCTGCATCGAACTGAGACGTTCGATCTCCCGGGCTGTCTTTTCCCGCGCCTCTTCGTTCATCTTGGAGGCTTTGAGGCGCTGGCGCATGGCTTCAGCTTCATTTTCCTCGCTGTCGCCCAGCTCGCTCTTGACGACGCGCAGCTGTTCCTGCAAATAGTAGTCCCGCTGATGTTCCTCCATGTTTTCGCGGACTTTTTCCTCGACTTCACGTTCCACGCGGCTGAGCTTGATCTCTTCACGCAAAAGCGTGCACAGCATCTTGAGCCGCGCGAGGAGGTTGTCCTCGTCCAGGAGCCGCTGCTTCTGTTCCGTGGTGCGCAGCGCGTTCATGGCGATCAGGTTGCACAGTACGCCGGGACGGGATTCGCCTTCGACGATGGACACAAGTTCTCCGACCTTAGAGCGTTCCTTTGACAGCATGCTGAAGAGCGAACGCGCGTGTTCGGTGTATCCGGCGATTTCCGCGGCGTCTTCTTCACGTTCCTCATCCGGGAGAATGACGAAGCGAGCCTCGATGTGATGCTCGTCAAAGGAAAGACTGCGTATCCGTCCGCGGCTCATGCCGTCCATAAACAGCCGCAGGACCTCTTCGTTTACGGGGATGACGTGCCTGACTCTCGCCAGGACGCCCACGTCATACAGATCGTCTCTGCCGGGCATCTCGCAGTTGTAATCCTTCTGAGTGACCAGAAAGACTTCTTTGTCGCCGTCCATGGCCTGTTCGAGCGCGCCGACGGACAGGTCGCGCCCGACGTCGAGCAGGATGCTGTTGTCGGGAAAGGCGACCATCCCGCGCAGGGCTATGAGCGGCTTGTGGTTTGATTTGCTCTTGCTTGCCAAATTGGGATCCTCCATGGAATGTCAGGTCGTGGTAAAATGACAATAATCTCAGAGGAACATTACCAGATAAACGGGAATTCTACGAAAATCCAGCGCCCGTCCACCAGGCTGCTGACGTAATCATACGTCGTCGTTTTTCCGCTGGTGTCGAGAATCGTCGCGGTATAGCGGCGCTCTTTTTCCGTGTCCTGAACGATCGTATATGTGATCTGCTCGATCGTCGGTTCCACGGGACGGTAGAAGGGGCTTTCCTCGCTGCGATAGCCGTACAGGCGGCCGTCGACGTTCTGGTAGGCGTTCCAGGCCCACAGGGACTGGGATATCTCGGTCGAGAAATAGCTGTCCAGAAGCTTTTGCATGTTCGCCGCGTAGCTCAGGTTTTCGTCGCTGACCAGGAACATCTCGCCGTCAGGGGAAGGCACGCTTTCGTCCACAGGGAGTGGCGACATGACAAAGTAAGCGTATACATTCATGGCGTTGAGGATGTCGTCCGGCACGACGGCGTGGGTCGCGGGGGCTTCCGCAGCGGCGGTTTCGCCTTCAGGGGCGGCGTCCTCGCCGATGGCGGCGCAGCCGCAGGTGAGCATGCACAGGATGAGCAGGATGGACAGGGCGTATTTCATCTGATAAACCTCTTTCGTATTGGTATTGATAGTGCGCCGATAGAGCGCCATATGTCAGTAGGCGATGCCTCCGAACCAGGCGTTGACGAGGAATGCGTTGGACACGGTCAGCGCTTCGCAAAAGCCGATGCGCTGGGGTACCGGGGTGACGCATTCGCCCAGCGCCTGGATCGCGCGCAGCATGCTCTCGCTGTCGACCAGCGTACTCGTCGGAAGGTGATATCGGTTGAGGCAGGCTTCGAGCCGCTCTGCTGTGCCCTTCTGGGTGTAGCCCAGCGCTTCGCCGCGTCGGGTCACACAGTACATGCCCACAGCTACGGCCTCGCCGTGCAGGAGAATGCGGTATCGCTGGGTGGCTTCGACCGCGTGAGCGATGCCGTGTCCCAGCATTGTCAGGCGCGCGTCCTTCTGGATGAGGGCACGCTTGACGTAAAGGCACCGCCATGTGATCTCCTCAAGCCGCTGCTGAAGCGCGGTCCGGCCGTCAAGGCTTTCAAGAAGACGGAACAGGGGGGCGTCCGCCGCGCAGGCGCATTTGATGACCTCGCCCATTCCGGCGTCAAAGACGCGCTCGTTGAGAGAAAGCGCGCAGCGAGGGTCGATGAGCACGAGCGATGGCGGGAAAAAAGAACCGATCATTTTAGAACCCGGTCGGTACTCAAGGGCAGATTTCCCTTCGACCGCCCAGTCCGTCATGCCGATCATCGTGGTCGGCACCTGAATGAGGCGTACGACATCCTTGTGATGCCACGCCGCGAAGCCGCCCGTATCACAGAGCGTACCCCCGCCGATGACGACTAATCCGTCTTCGGGGCCGAGAGTCAGTCCTTCCATGGCCGCGGATATTTCCTTGAGAGCATCCAGCGTGGCCGCGTAGCCGCCTGTCTTCAGGATGAGGGCGCTGCTCTCGAGCTGTGCCGCGGCAAAAGACCGGGTGATCGCCGGCCCATACAGCGACCAGACTCGCTCGTCAGAGACGACGAGCGCGCGTTTCAATGAGATATGGCACAGGATTTCTCTCGCCAGGTCGTCGATCAATCCTTCGTTTATTGAGATTTCATAGCGGTAATGACTACCGGACACCTGTATTGTCTGCAAAGCGTTACTCCTCTTTTTTGCTGCCGGACAGAGGATGACGAGCCGCTTCGCCCGCTTTTCGGGGGAAGGCGCGGGGGGTCGGCGCGGCCTTGCCGAGGACGAACAGACGGTGTGACCAGTCACGTCCCGGGACAGGCGCGTCTAACACGCGGGCGTCAGCGCCCTTTAAAGCGATGATGGCTTTCTGCGCGCCTGCGATCTCACTGTCCAGCGCAGGCCCTTTATATGCGATCATGTGTCCGCCTGGACGCACCAGGGGCATACACAGCTCTACAAGGACGTCCAGGCCGGCGACGGCCCGGGCTGTAACCGCGTCAAAGCTGTCGCGCCACGCGGGATTCCTGCCGGCGTCTTCAAGCCGGGTGTGATGGGCCTCGGCGTTTAAGTTCAGTGCCTCAATGACCTGCCTGAGAAAGGCGACTCTCTTGCCCAGCGCGTCCATCATGACCACGCGCACCTCCGGCAGGGCGATGCTCAGCACGATGCCGGGGATGCCCGCGCCGCTGCCGGCGTCGCACAGCGTACGGACGCCGTCCGTCAGTCGGGCGTGCGCAAGCGGCGTCAGCGCGTCCAGATAGTTGCGGTCCACGGCTTCACGCGGGTCGTCGGGCACTCTGGTCAGATTGGTGACGGCGTTGGCGCGCGTCAGCATATCGTGATAGCGACAAATCTGAAGAGCTTGTCCTTCGGTCAGGTTCAGACCCATCTTCAATGCGCCATCCATGATGAGGTCAAGCATCTCGTCCATTCCCGCTCTCCTGACCGCTTCGGGACTCCCGATCCTCGCGTTTTTTCTTTTCCAGCCATATGAGCAGCACGGCGACGTCTCCGGGCGTGACGCCCGGGATGCGGGCGGCCTGACCGACAGATCGAGGCCTCTGCGCGTCCAGCTTTTGCCGGGCTTCTATGCGCAGGGTGCTCATGTTCAGATAGTCTATATCGTCGGGCAGAGTTTTTTCCTCGTCGCGGCGGAATGCGTTTACCTGCGTTCTCTGCCGGTCGAGATACCCTTCGTATTTGGTCTGTGTTTCCACCAGGGAGAGGACGTCGCGCGGCTGCGCGCTCAGATAGCTGTCAAGCGGCGCCAGATCCGCCATCCCGATGCCGGGCCGGCAAACGATTTCGCGCAGGGACAGGGCGGGCTTTTCGCCCCAGTTTTCGCCGTGACTATCGAAGAGAGCCTTCAGACTGCCCTCTGGCTTGACATAGGTCTTTCGTATGTAGGCGTCTATGGCTGCGGCGTGCTCCCTGCGGGCCAGCATGCGGCTGTAGCGCGCTTCGCTTGCCAGGCCTATTCTGTAACTGCGCTCTGTCAGTCGAAGGTCGGCGTTGTCCTGCCTCAGAAGGAGCCTGTATTCAGCCCGCGATGTCATCATTCGGTAAGGCTCGTCCGTGCCCTTTGTGGTCAGATCGTCGACCATGACGCCGAGGTAACCGTCCGCCCGGGTGAGAATAAAGGGTTCGTCGCCCTTTATGTACTGATGGGCGTTGATCCCCGCGTAAATGCCCTGAGCCGCGGCTTCCTCATAGCCTGAGGTTCCGTTGATCTGTCCCGCGCAGTAAAGGCCGCGCAGTTTTTTGAACGAGAAATCGCCGTTCAGCTGCAGCGGGTCGATGCAGTCATATTCGATGGCATACGCCAGCCGGAGAATGTCCGCGTGCTCCAGACCGGGAATGGAGTGATAGATCTGGAATTGGACGTCTTCGGGCATGCTGGTGGACACGCCCTGGACATACCACTCCACTGTGTCCTCGCCCTCCGGTTCCATGAACACCGGATGCCTCGGTTTGTCTGAGAAGCGGACGACTTTATCTTCGATCGAGGGGCAGTACCGGGCGCCGGTGGCGTGTATGGTTCCCTTGTACATCGGAGCGCGGTGCAGGTTCTTCAGGATGATGTCATGGGTTTCTGGCGTCGTATACGTCAGATAGCAGAACGACTTGTTCGTCAGGACTCTGTCCGTCATGAACGAAAAGGGTTCGACGGGCTCGTCGCCGCGTTGGATTTCCATCTTTGAAAAGTCCACGGTTCTGCCGTCGACGCGGGCCGGCGTCCCCGTCTTAAAGCGACGAACGGAGAAGCCGAGCTCAACGAGAGACTGTGTCAGCGCCGGCGCGTTGACGAGCCCCTGCGGCCCGCCGTACCAGCTGCAGTCCCCGATGATGATGCGCGAATTCAGGTATACGCCGCAGCAGAGCACGATGGCTGAGCATTCGATCCGGGCGCCTGTCGTAGTTATGACGCCCGTCACGCGCGTTCCGTCGGAGAGGATCTGCTTCACCTCGCCCTGGCGGAGGGTCAGGTTTTGCTGACAGTCGATGGCTTTGCGCATGCGCAGGCGATACTTCAGCTTGTCGGCTTGGGCTCTCAGGGAGTGAACGGCTGGGCCCTTGCCCGTGTTCAGCATGCGGGACTGCAGGAACGTGTCGTCGATGGCCAGCCCCATCTCACCGCCCAGCGCGTCGACTTCGCGGACGAGATGTCCCTTTGCGGTGCCGCCGATGGATGGATTGCAGGGCATCATGGCCAGCGCGTCCAGGTTGAGCGTCAACAGCAGTGTCCTGTTGCCCAGCCTGGCTAAGGCCAGAGCCGCTTCGCAGCCCGCGTGTCCGGCTCCCACCACGATACAGTCAAATCGCTCCAACGCGCGCACCTCACAGATGAAACGTAAATCAACTTCTTATTTTATACGCCTTTCGGCCGTTCGTCAAGTTTGGCGCATAGCAATCGCCGGGATATATCGTTAAAACTTCAGTGTCAAAAATACTGCCCTTTGCCGAGAGGGCGAAGGGCAGATTCTGGCTGGGACGGCTGGATTTGAACCAGCGGTGCGGGAGTCAAAGTCCCGTGCCTTGACCGCTTGGCTACGCCCCAAGAGAAATCAGCGCGGAAAATGGCGCGCCAGAAGGGATTCGAACCCCTGACCCACGGCTTAGAAGGCCGTTGCTCTGTCCGGCTGAGCTACTGGCGCACGGACAATCACGCGCTGACAACTTAGTGTATGTTAGCACAATGATGAAATGTTTTCAAGAACGAACGCGGGGATTTCTTTCAATTTACGTAAATTTCATCGCATACGGGGAGAACAGGCGCGCTTAAGCGCCCGCCTGAAATTGAAACTCGCCATTAAAAGTGATATACTGTTACGCGAACGATACGCTGGAAAGGGGAGAGCGTTTTCATGAAGCTGGAACGGAACGATACTCTTCTGATGATCGGTGACTCCATCACGGACTTTGGACGGAAGCGGCCTGTGGGCGAAGGCCTTCACGAGGGCGTGGGAACAGGGTATCCCATGTATGTCCGGGCATTTCTCGAGAGCATGTATCCGGAACTTAACGTCCATGTCATCAACATGGGCACGAGCGGCGACAACATTCGCGCGCTGAAATCCCGCTGGAAGACAGACGTCTTTGATCTCAGGCCGGACTGGGTCAGCGTCATGATCGGCGTGAACGACGTGTGGCGTCAGTTCGATCAGCCGGGCATTCCGGAGAGCCACGTATATCTTCCGGAGTTCGAGTCTACGCTGGATGAGCAGGTGACGTCGACGCTTCCGCGCGTCAAAGGCATGATTTTGATGACGCCCTACTACATGGAGCCCTGCCGCGAAGACCGCATGCGCGCGGTGGTCGACACCTACGGCGCGGCTGTCAAGCGCGTCGCGGAGAAGAGAGGCGCACTGTTTGTGGATACGCAGGCGGCGTTTGACAAACTGTTTGAGCACATGCATTCGTCGAATGTAGCCTGGGACCGCGTTCATCCGAACTATACGGGCCACATGCTGCTTGCGAGAGCCCTTCTCAGAGCGCTGGAGTTTGATTTCAACAAAGAACTGTAAATCTCACAAAAGGAGCGTCGCAAATGAATAATACCATAGCGATTAATCATGGAAAAACGCGGATGATCGCTCACAGGGGCGTGAGCGGCTTGGAACGGGAAAACACCTGTTCGGCGTTCGTGGCGGCGTGTAACCGAAGCTACTACGGCATCGAGACGGACGTCCACCGCACGCTGGACGGAGAGTTTGTCTGCATTCACGACAGCGAGACGGGCCGGGTCGGCGTCGATCAGTTGACGGTGGAAAAGACGACGTTTGATACGCTTCGTTCTCTCGTGCTGACGGATATGGACGGGAAACGCGGCCGCACGGATCTGCGCATTCCCACGATGGTCGAATACGTGCGCCTGTGCAAGAGATACGGCAAGACCGGTATTCTGGAGCTCAAGGGCAGTTATACGGTTCAGGATCTGGCGGAGATGGTTTCGCTCATCCGCCGGGAGGAATACCTCGACGGCATAACGTTTATCGCATTTGACCTGTCGAATCTGCTGAACCTGCGCAGTCTGCTGCCGAAGCAGCCCTGCCAGTTCCTTACGACTGGGTTTTCCGATGAGACGCTGAAGATCCTGACGGAGTATCGCCTCGATCTGGACGCGGAGTATCGCGCTGTGACGCGGGAGTGCATTGACAAGTGCCACGAAAACGGCATTCAGGTCAATGCCTGGACGGTGGACAGCGTCCCCGCGGCCGATCGGCTCGTCTCCTGGAACGTGGACTACATAACGAGTAACATCCTGGAGTAAACTTGCTTGCAAAGGAGGGCCTGGTTCGCATGAAACGCCTGTTGATCTGGATCATGACGCTTGTCATCGGCCTGTCGGGTATGAGCGGCGCTCTGGCCGAGCCTCTTACGCTGACGTTTGAGACGCCCTACTTTACGCTGATGCTGCCTGAGGACTGGGAGATATACGACCCGGATCCCGAGGACAACGGTTCGGGCGAGAATATCTGGGATCTCGGCTTTGTTAGCTCCCCCGACGAGGATTATTACATCATTGAAGCCGCGATGCAGTACCTCGAGGACTGGAAAGACACTTCTCTCTGGGATGCCGACGAGGAGCAGCTTGAAGAGTATATAGATATAACCATGCATGATTTCGAAGACAAGGACGGCCAGTTCATCGACCTTTTTTACGCCGGCAATATCCCGTTTATCATGCTCGAGTACACGAGCCAGGACAGGGGAGACACGCTGTACGCCGACACGATGACCAACGGCTATGTGATCATGTTCTATATTTTCAAGACTTCGCTCGACACGGACAAGTACTATGACCTCACCGAGGAAGACATCGCTCAAGTGACGCGCATTCTCGAAACCTTCCGTCCTCTGAGTCCGCAGTAAAAGCATTTATGATGAAAAAGAGATTGATCAGCCTTTGCCTCTGCCTCTGTCTCGCCGCCTCCGGATTGCCGGGGGCGTGGGGCGAGGCGCGGCAGCTGACGGTCATGCTCTACCTCTGCGGCACTGATCTGGAGTCGCAGAACGGGCAGGCGTCGACGGACCTTCAGGAAATCGTAGCGTCCGGCGCGGCGCTCAATCCTCTGGTCGAAGTGATCGTCTGCACGGGCGGCGCTGGCGTCTGGAAGCGCTATGGCATCTCCGCTCAGGAGGTTCAGTACTACAGGGTCGTACCGGGCGGGCTTGAATTGCTGTCAGGTCGCGGAGACGTTTCAATGGGCGGTTCGGACACGCTGCGTGATTTCATTGATTACGGTTGTACGAACTATCCCGCCGATCGAATGGCGCTGATCCTCTGGGATCACGGCGCAGGTCCCGTGGGCGGCCTTTGCTGCGATGAAAACCATGGCGATGACCCGCTGACGATGAATGAGCTGTCCGACGCGCTCAAAGGCGGGCTGCACGGCAGAAAGCTCGATATCCTCACCTATGACGCGTGCCTGATGAACTGCATTGAGATATGCGCCCTTTCGGCCGAGTACGCGGACTACATTGTGGCCAGTCAGGAGCTGGTCTCGGGGACAGGCCTTGATTACGATACGTGGCTCAGACACGCCGCGGACAACCCCTATATCTCCGCGCGAGAACTGGCCGTCCTCATGGCGAGCACTTATATCGACGACAATAACAGGGGTTTCCGACGCGGGTCCGCCACCATGGCGGTCATCGACGGCAGCCGCGTTGTCAGTGTGAGCCAGGCGATTGACCGCTTCGGCCTGGAAATGACGGGTCTGCTTGAAACAAATCTGCCCAGCGTCATGCGCGCGCGCAGCGGCCTGAGCTCATTCGGAGAGTTTTTGGGCAGCGACGCCTCCGATCTCGTGGACACCGGAACCGTATGCGACGCCTTTACCCCGCTTTTGCCGGAGGCATGCTCGGAACTGCGGCGCGCAGTCAGCGAAGCGGTCATTTATAACGGCGTCTGCGGCGATCTGATCGGCCGAGCAAACGGCCTTTCAATGCTCATGCCCTACGCCACGGTGCGCTACGATTCGTATATGATTCACCGGGTCTATGATGCGGAAGAGGGCGGATATGCCGCCTTTGTGACGCAGATGACGGACGCCGTCCTTCGGCACGGCGGCGACTACGTGATGGATGCGTCCAGCCAGTCCCCGGACAATTTCTACACGCATACGGAGGATGGCGGATATACCGGTTCCTTCGTGTCGATCTGGAATGGCTACTACGGCGATACGCTGCCCGTCGACAGCACGGACGATGCCGCTCAGGGCAACATTTGGGCGGGCCTCAACGCCGTGTTCGGCGGCCAGGGAGAAGCGGAGGATACGCCCGCAAATGACGCTGCTCTGCCCGACCTGTGGGCGGGCTGGGGCCCTGCCGATCAGCCGGAAGTAGCAGCGGAGCCCCTTTCTACCGGGGAACCTACGCCGGCAGCGACGGCGTTCGGCATCTGGGCGGGACATTCGACGAGCGCGCCCGAGCCCACTGCCGCTCCCGCGCCGTCCGCTGCCGGATCAACTGGAGGGAATGGCGCGCTTGGCGGCATTTGGAGCGGCCTCATTCAGACGGGGGACGATTACTATCAATCCGGTCAGGCCAATGACAACGTGCAGGCGGGCGTCAGCGATTCGGTCACGCCTGAGCAGGTCGTATCCCTGGCGAGTACGTATTTCTCTGAGGACACGGCCCTTCAGTCGATTTACACGCTTCAGTTGACGCGCAATGACCTTGACCATCTGGTGTCGGCCAGCGGCGTATTGTCCGTGTGGACGGAGCATTCCGAGATACGTCTGGGCGATATCGGTGAGACGATCATCGACTGGTCGACAGGAATGGTCTATTCGATGTTCGACGGCACCTGGCCCATGCTGGACGGCCGCCTAGTGAGGGCGGAACGCCTTTACATCAATGCGGACGGTTCGGGGCGCTTTGTCATACCGGTCAAGATTGACGGCCAGCGCATGTATCTGGTGGCCAGTCAGTCAGACAAGGGAGATATTTCCATCCTCGGAGCGACCCAGGGTTACGACGCGAACGGTTACGCGATACGCGGCTATCAGGCGCTGACACCCGGGATGCGCGTCGAGCCGCTCCTGACAGAAGTCATGGAGGACGGGACGGAAATCGAATACGCGCAGGACGCCGTCATCGTGCCGTCAGAGGGCCTGAAGCTCGCCTGGGGCGAGCTGCCTCCGGGAAATTACGCTCACTGCTTCGCTCTCGTGGACCTGTCTGGCGGCGTACAGTACACGCAGAGCGCGACGATCAGACCTTGAAAGAGAGATCATGCGGATGTATAAAGGGGCTATTTTTGATCTGGACGGCACGCTGCTCAACACGCTGGACGACCTGACGGCCAGCGTTCAATGGGCCATGACGGATATGGGGCTCAAGCCCTGTTCGCGGGAACAGGTCAGGGATTATATTGGCAGCGGCGCTCTCGTCCTATGCAGGCGATGCCTGGGCGAGAATGCGGACGAGAGCACTCTTAAGGAGCTGCTGTCGCGTTTTCAGGCGCATTACAGGGAGCATCTCCGCGACAAAACGGCGCCGTTTCCGGGGATATTGGAGCTTCTTCATGGCATGAAGGAAAAGGGTGTCAAGCGGGGCGTTGTGTCGAACAAATTTTCCGCGGCGGCTCAGGCCGTATGCGCGTTCTATTTCCCGGATCTGATGGACGCAGTCGTGGGAGAAGAGCCGGGCGTGGCCATAAAGCCCGCGCCGGACAGCCTGCTTGCCGTCATGCGCCGCTTTGGCCTTACGCCCGACGAATGCGTCATGATCGGCGATTCGCCTCAGGATATCATAGCGGCACGGCGCGCGGGATGTCTGAGCGTCGGCGTGACGTGGGGTTATCGTTCGCGGTCTGTCCTTGAGGAGGCCGGTGCGGACCGAATCATCGACAAAGCGTCTGACTTGTGGATCATTCTGGGTATGCCCGCGCCCATAACTGAAGCGGAGACTGTTCTATCTTAAACGAAGGCTAACTAAAAAAGACATTGGTCTGTAAATGATTTCAATGAAGTGGGGTATTGGGTGCCGCGCGACTGAGCGATTCGGCAAATCATACAAGATGCGTTATTCTCGGAACAAGGTACATCGTCACACGGCAAAGACGGCTTTGAAGGGATGGATGAAGACATGAAAGTTGTTCTGGATCACCTGACGAAACGTTTCCCGAACCGAAACCGAAAGATTAAGACCGAAGTCGTCGCTGTGGATGACTTCACCTTTGAGATTCCCGACGGGAAACTGGTCGGTTTGCTGGGACCGTCCGGCTGCGGTAAGAGCACGACGCTCAATCTCATCTGCGGGCTTGAAAAACCGACTTCCGGTCGGATTTACTTCGGGGACGACGACGTGACCAACCTGCCGCCGGAACTGCGCGGCGTGGGCATGGTTTTTCAGAATTACGCCCTTTATCCGCATCTGACGGTGCTGGAGAATATTCTGTTCCCCCTGGAGAACCTGAAGGGTGACAAGCGCCTCTCCAAAGAAGCCATGAGATCGCGTGCATTGGAAGCCGCGCATCTCGTGCAGATCGACGCTCTTTTGGAGCGGCGGCCGGCGCAGATGTCGGGCGGACAGCAGCAGCGCGTGGCGATTGCGCGGGCTCTGGTCAAGATGCCGCGCGTGCTTCTGTTGGACGAACCTCTTTCCAATCTTGACGCGCGCCTGCGCCTGCAGACCCGTGAAGAAATTCGCCGCATTCAGCGGGAGACGGGCATTACGACGGTCTTTGTCACGCACGATCAGGAGGAAGCCATGAGCATATCCGACGTCATCGTCGTGATGGAGAAGGGCGTGCTTCAGCAGATCGGAAAGCCCCAGTCAGTTTACGACGATCCGACAAACCTCTTCGTCGCGAAGTTCCTTGGCACGCCGCCCATCGACGTCTTTAACGGGGAGATCCGCGGCGGCCTTTTGTACCTGGGAAAGGACGCGGTGCTGCCCGTCGCCGGATACCGCGAGGGCAAGGTAACCGTGGGAATACGCCCTGAGGGCTTCGTTCCCGACGAGAAGGGGCCTCTTTGCTGCCGGCTTGTGGGCGTTGAAGTCATGGGAAGGGATACGAGCGTCGTAGCCGCTCACCCGGCTCTGACGACGAATACCATGCGCGCGATCGTGGACACGGACTCTGGCGTCGATCCCAACGCGCTCGAGGTACGCTTTTCTCTGAAGAGCAGGAAGGTCTGCCTCTTTGACGCTGAGACCGGCGCGCGCCTTTACGCGCCGACCGTGTAAAGCGAGGGGCCGCGCTATGAAACAAAACAATCTAAAAGGGTGGCTATATCTGCTGCCCGCCATCGCTTTTCTCGGCCTGTTTATGGTGTATCCGCTGGTGGACGTGCTCGTTTACTCCTTCGAGGAAGGGTATAACTTCGCGTCCCAGACGGACATGGGCACAGGGCTTTATAACTATTCGTACGTCCTGCACGATCCATACTTTATGCAGGCCGTGAAGAACACCTTCATTCTGGTCATCATCACAGTGCCCCTGTCGACGGGCTTTGCGCTTGTGATTTCCCTGGCGCTATCATCCATCAAAAAGCTGCGCGACGCTTTCCAGACCATATACTTTTTGCCCTATGTGACAAATACCCTGGCCGTAGGTCTTGTGTTTATGGTACTTTTCAAGCGAACGGATTACACCGAGGGTATGGTCAACCTGCTCATCAACTGGTTTGGCGGAGAATCCGTCGACTTTATCGACGGTCCTTACTGGGCGAAGATGTTCGTCATGTGTTTCTATACGATCTGGGTTGTACTGCCTTTCAAGATCCTGATCCTCACGAGCGCGCTGGCATCGGTCAACCCGGATTACTACAAGGTGGCGCAGGTGGACGCGACGCCCCGGTGGCGCGTGTTTACGCGCATCACGCTGCCGATGATCTCGCCCATGCTGTTTTATCTGATTATTACGGGCTTCATCGGCGCGTTCAAGGCGTATTCCGACGAGGTCGCCCTCTTCGGCACTAACCTCAACGCGGCGGGCATGAACACCATCGTCGGCTATGTCTATGACATGCTCTACGGCGACAGCGGCGGCTATCCCTCCTACGCGGCGGCGGCGGCGCTCATTCTGTTTGCCATCGTGCTGACGATCACTGTCATCAATCTCCTGGTGTCCAACCGCCGGGTCAAAATATGAGGGAGGTGTGTGCGATGTCGAAGACCTCAGAAGTGTCGTCACAGAAGGTGTATGATCAGGCAGCCCGCGCTCACCGTATCCGCAGCGGCGTTGCCAAGACGCTTATTTATCTTTTGCTGGGGCTGTGGGCGCTCATGGTACTGTTCCCGTTTTACTGGATGGTGCTGACCTCCGTGAAGGATTACGCGGCCTATAACGCGGAGTACGTGCCCCGGTTTTATACGCTTTCGCCGACGATTGAGAACTATGTCTCCGCGTTTACCACGGTTTCGCTCGGACGGTATTTCCTGAACACGTTGATTTTTACGCTGCTGACCACGGGGATCATGCTGGTCGTGGTCGTACTGGCGGCTTTTGGCTTCGCGCGGCTTGAATTCAGGGGAAAGAATCTGGTCTTTACTCTGTTCCTCGCCCTGATGATGATTCCCACGGAGCTGGTCGTGATAACGAATTTCGTCACCATCACGAATTGGGGCCTGAGAAACACCTTCCTCGGCCTTATCTTGCCGTCGGTGACCAGCGTGTTTTACATCTACCTGCTCGAGGAGAATTTCGAGCAGATACCGGACAGCCTGTACAAGGCGGCCAAGGTGGACGGCACGTCCGACATTAAGTACCTTCTCAAGGTGATGCTGCCCATCAGTCAGCCCACCATCGTGACGATAACGATCCTCAAGGTCATCGAGTGCTGGAACAGCTATGTCTGGCCCCGCCTCATCACCGATAACGAGAAGTACTTCCTCGTATCCAACGGCATTCAGGAGATCCGTGAAAACGGCTTTGGCCGTGAGAACATCCCCGCGATGATGGCCGCGGTGGTTGTCATCTCCATTCCGCTGATCGTCCTGTTCCTGATATTCCACAAGAAGATCATGGTTGGCGTGTCGAGAGGGGGCACCAAGGGATGAAAAGTGCGAAGCGCATCCTGTGCGCGCTGACGGCGCTGTGGCTCTGTGTCCTGCTGACCGGGTGCCACGGGGCGACAAACCGCGTCGGCGTGACCGTGCCGGATCGGCTCGACGAGACAAAGACCTATGAACTGACGTTCTGGGCCAAGAACGATACGAACAAAAAACAGGTCGAGACGTATCAAAAGGCCATCGAAGAGTTTCAGAACCTGTATCCCAACGTGAAGGTGAACATGCGCCTGTATACCGACTACGGTACGATTTACAACGACGTCATTACCAACATCGCCACAGACACGACGCCGAACGTCTGCATCACCTATCCGGATCACGTTGCGACGTATCTGACGGGCGCGAACGTCGTCGCGCCGCTGGATTCTCTGATGGCGGACGAGCGCTACGGCCTTGGGGGAAGCGAGCTGCGCTTCGACGGCCCCGCCGCTGAGGAGATCGTCCCTCAGTTTCTCGGTGAGTGCCGGATCGGCGGAACGACTTACGCCATGCCGTTTATGCGCTCGACAGAAGCCCTTTACGTCAACGCCGACATGGTCGAGGCACTAGGGTATGAGCTCCCCGAAGTGATGACGTGGAATTTCATATGGGAAGTGTCCGAGGCTGCCGCCCGCAAGGATGAGAACGGCGTCTACGCCATCAACGGACAGCAGGTCATGATCCCCTTCATCTATAAGTCGACTGACAACATGATGATCCAGATGCTCCGCCAGAAGGGCGCGGAGTACTCCACGGAGGGAGGAGACGTCCTCATCTTCAACGACGTCACGAAGGATATTCTGATGGATATCGCCTCGCACGTCAGTAAGGGCGCGTTTTCCACATTCAAGATTTCGAGCTATCCGGCCAATTTCCTGAACGCCGGACAATGCGTTTTCGCCATCGATTCGACGGCCGGCGCAACATGGATGGGGTCGGACGCGCCGCTCAGCGACCTGCACGCAGACCAGATATTCGATTTTCACTGCGTCTGCATGCCCATTCCTCAGTTTGATCCGGAGCGTCCACAAATGATCTCCCAGGGTCCCAGCATGTGCCTGTTCAGCAAAAAAGACCCGCATGAGGTTCTGTACAGTTGGCTGTTCATGCAATATCTGCTGACCGACGGCGTTCAGATCAGCTACGCGGAGACGGAGGGTTATGTCCCCGTGACCCTGAAGGCGCAGAATACCCCTGAGTATCAGGATTACCTGTCTCGGGCGGGGGAAGATAATTTCACCTACTATGACATCAAGATCCAGGCCAGCCGCCTGCTCCTTGAGAACATGGAGAATACCTTCGTCACGCCGGTGTTCAACGGCTCGGCATCGCTGCGTGACGCAGCGGGCCAGATGATCGAAGAAGTGACTAAGTCAACTCGACGGAAGAAGACGGTGGACGATTCCTTTATCGACAAGCTGTACTCCGACATGAACGCCCTGTACAGGCTCGATCAGATCGGCAGCAGCGCAGGTCAGACAAAGGCGGACTTGGGACCTCTGCCGGGAACGGCCCGGGCTTTGCTCATTGCGCTCGGCACAGCGTGGGCGCTAATCATCGTTTATGTCGTGGTCCAAAGGAGAAAATCCCGTCCGCAGTGATTCTGCATAACACGACTATGCCGTCATAAAAGGGGCTGTCTCAAATGCCTGAAAAGGCGTATGAGACAGCCCCTTGAGTTTGGCGTTGACGGTTAGCTTACGACTCGCGCTGCGCCGCGCTGACGAACAGCGCCGCGCCAAGACCGATCGGTACGGCAGCCGTGATCAGCGCAACGCCGATCACGCTGTAACCGATGTTCGCGGCGGTCTGCGGCTCAACACCTTCAGACACCACGGCAGCGCTGTTTATTGTTATCCTGCGCGCCAGCATGCCGAGATTCCATCCGCCCTGATTGTTGATATAAATCATAAAAGATGAAACATCGCCTGTGACATAAGCCGCGCTGAGCAGCGCCGCGCCCAGCGCGAACATGACGCAGGAGGACGTCCTCTGCGGCCGCAGGATCATCGCGCCGAGTATCAGCATGATCGAAAGCGGGTTGACGACGCCGTACAGCACGGGCATGATGATGGTATTAAACAAGCCCAGATTGCGCGCGGTCAAATAATCGGCAATGGAGAGGCGGTTGAACAGCACCGTGAGCAGGACGAGCAGCGAGAAGGGCACCCAGCGCCTCGAGTCGAATTTCCCGGCGCAGAGAAGCACGACGTAATAAGCGCCAAACGCCAGTATAGCTGTCAGAACAGCGTAGAGTAAGCTGACCAGGACGGTACTGATCACATTCTCTTCTCTGAAGACAGCCGGATAGAAGAGAATGAGCCCGGTTCCGGCGATCAGCGTGCAGACAAGTGCGAGAACGCCGGCGACAGAAGCGCCGTTTCCGCGCTGTGACGGCGCCACAGCGGGTTTAGAGGTTTTCTTTACCAGCGTGCCGATCATGAGAGCGCCGATGAGACCGGGGATCAGATTGACGAGCGATTGAATCAGCTCAGCTGCGGCTCCAGATGACAGCTGCATTTGGATAATGGAGAGTCTGTAAGAGTAAGAGACAATCGTATTGGTATTCCGCATGTTGAGAGCGTTCTGCAGAAGCGTTCCGATGTACGATCTGTCGAAGAAGAAGAAAGTCAGCGTCAGCAGCGGTGCGATCAGCACGCCGCTGAAGCGGTTCTGCGGCCAGACACTCGGCAATAGCGCGCCCAGCATCATGGCTACGCCGCCGACGGGCAGCGCATACACGAGTGGGATCAGGATGTTTAGTCCGGCGCTCGCCGTCAGACGCAGCGCCACCAGGATGTATTCGTAGGCGACCGTGGGTATGAAGGCAATTACCGCGCCGATGGAGGCCATCACGGCCTTGGCCGCCTTGCTGTCGGACATGCCGACAGTGCCCCCGAGCAGCGAGAAGAGGAAGGCAACGATAACTCTTACTATGCCGAAGATGACGCTGTTCCGGATAACGGCGGAAAGGTTTGAATCTGCGAACAGGTACTCAAAGTTTCTGAAGCCGACCCACTCGCTCCCAAACATACCACGCATGAGCTTGAAATTCGTCATAGACATGACGATGCGCGGCACGAAACCGGCGCAGAGAATCAGCGCGCACACGCCGACGATGACCCAGATCATATTCGGGTTCGAAGCGGCGGGCGACGGCGCGCCATGATAGGGGAGTGCTGTGTCCTTACTGGTCGATGATTCGCCTGACGCGTTTGCGTCGTCAGAGTACAGGCGGGAATTTGCGCTGTATGGAATGCCCTTCGGCCCGACGTATTGGCTGTCGCCAAAGGCGAGGACGGGATAGAAGATGATCGCCAGGAAGAACAGCCCCACGGCAAACGTGCCGTCTTTGCCGTAGGAGCGGGCCGTGTAGATCAATTCCTTGATGTCGACGACGAGGATGGCTACGATGTAAGCGAGTCCAAGTATGCCCATGATCGCGGTGCCGACACTGAAGCCGCCGCGGTTGGAGGACGCGACGGCGGCAATAATTCCGCTCAGGACGCTGTAGGCGATACCGCCGCCGAGGATTTTCCAGAAAACGCTCGTATCCCACGTGATTTTGAACCAGGTATAGGCGTTGTAAATGGGAATGAGGCATTTCCAGCCTTTCTCATCGGCTTTGGTAAAAAGACGCCACTGAGCCGCAAGCATCAGGATGCCTAAACCAAAAGAGATGATGAGTATGATGACGCTGGCCGCGCCCGTGCCGGCGCCGTATCTGTAGGAAGATCCATAATAACCGGACACAGTAAACCCTCCTTGTTTGTTGGTTGCTGATATTTTACATATTCATATGATAAATGTCAATATTGCGCCGCGATTTCAGGAAAAGAATCCGCCATCCGTTCAGAAAGAACCGACGCCGCCTGCCTTTCAGCAGACGGCGTCAAGCGCTTTTGCTTTTATCGTAAAGTGTCAATCTCCCAGCCGGCTGTAAACCTTCGCGCCGCGGCCGCTTAAGTAGTGCGCCAGCAGCGCGCTTAGAATGACGTACAAAACCGTCATACAGAGAGCCAGGCCTGTCAGGTTGATGACGTTTCCCAGCAGCAGTCCCCAGATCAGCAACGGCACGACAACGAGTCCCAATGCCGCCGCCATGTACAGCGCGACGCTGAAGCCGGTCTTGACGGCCTGGGCCTCAGAAAGCCACGTCATATTCGGGAAGCGCAGGTTGAAGCAAACGCCCAGCAGCGCCGTCGCGCAGAGGTAACTGACCGGCATGACGAAGACCAGGATCCCGTCCGCAAGACCCGCGCCACCCGCGCAGAGCGTCAGCACAGCCCCGACGAGGACGAAGGGCAGCCCGACGGCGACGTGCATCATGCCCTTGGCGAGCAGGGCGTCGCCCGCGTGGACGGGCATGACGGCCGTCTGCCACCAGTTTTTCCCTTCAATAGAAACCGAAGCCGCCGAAATGGTGACCATGCTCAGCGCCACGCAGATGTACATGCTGACGCACAAGTTCAGGTGTTCCCCGATCACAGGCACGGCCCCGGCGAAGTTTTGTATGAATTCAGCGCGCCTCAGCAGCATCACCGGGCCGACCAGAGCGAAGATCAGACCAAGTCCGCCGTTCAGCATCCAGGTCGCGCTGCTGCCGAAGTGCCGGAGCTCCTTCACGAGCAGAGCGGTCCGCGGTGAGCTGACGCGCATTTCGCCCTTACGGTACTGAATTTTTTTTGTGCCTTTGTGCCGGGTGACGATCCCGATAAAGCTCCGATCGAGGATGAACACCACGACGGCCATCGGCGCCAGAGCGGAAATCAGGAACAGCATAAACGGCCCCGCGCTTCCGCCTGCCATGCTCAGGGCGAGCTGATGAGCGCGCCAGCCCGCGGTGTTGATGAAGGAAGCGACTTGCTCGGTATGCGTGAGGATCCAGTTCAGCACGTTTTCGCTGTTGAATATGAGCACGAAGTATGCGCCCAGCAGAACGAGGGTGATCCCCAGCGAAAGGGCCGCCTTGTTGCGGACGTGCGAGCTGATAAGCGCGAGCAGCGCGCCGAGCACGCACGAAATCGCTAACGAACCGATGGGCAGGATAAATAGCCCGACGAGCCCATAACAGACGGCGGTCGTTTTTAAAGAACCGGCTGTGTAAGCGGCAGCCAAAGCCGGCAGCATGACCAGCGCGGTGAAGACGAGGTTCGTCAGATACAGAGAGATCATGCTGCTGACGAATATGAGCCTCGGCCTGATCGGCATGGACAGCAGGAGCTCGTTGTCATTGGCTTCGTACAGCTGGCTCTCTGTGGCGAACACGCTGCCCGCAAAGCCGAGTATGAGCGCGAGCGCGGCGGCTATGCCGTAATACAGGGCGTCCTGCCCCTGCGCGAACAGGGCTTCGGCCAGTGAGGCGAACATCTGATAAAACAGCCACAGGTAGACCCCGCCCACGTACACAAAAAGCAGCCCCATCACGAGCGCTCGGCGTGCGGTCTGCGGCTGACCGGGCTTTCTCTGCCTGTTGAGCGAGGCGATCAGCGCCTGAAGCCGCAGGGCAATCAGTGATTTAAGCATGCTCTTCCTCCAGTTCCAGGAAGGCGTCTTCGAGCGAAGTGTCGCCCCTGACCTCTTCCATCGTGCCGTTGGCGATCAGGTTTCCGTTTTTGATGACGGCCACCTT
The DNA here is from genome assembly GCA_017431365.1 of Clostridia bacterium. Taxonomy (GTDB): domain Bacteria; phylum Bacillota; class Clostridia; order Christensenellales; family Aristaeellaceae; genus Firm-10. The sequence continues at coordinate 27,729 of JAFRLF010000163.1, forward strand.
GTCGCACAGCTTTTCCGCCACCTCAAGCACGTGCGTGGAGAAGAAGATCGCCCCGCCCTCGTCGCAGACCTGGCGCATGGTCTGCTTCAGCAGGTGAGAGGCCTTGGGGTCGAGCCCCACGAAGGGCTCGTCCATGATGATGAGCTTCGGGTTGTGCGCCAGGGCCGCTATGATGGCGAGCTTCTGCCGCATGCCGTGAGAATAAGCGGATACGGGCTGGGCGAGGTCGCCTGTCAGCTCGAACATGTCGGCGTACTGGGCGATGCGTTTCTCGCGGTCGTTTTTTCCCACACCGTACATGTCGCAGACGAAATTCAAATACTTGATCCCGCTCATGAATGTATAAAGATCCGGATTGTCCGGTATATAGGCCATGACCTTTTTGCAGGCGATCGGATCATCTTTTATGGAGTGTCCGTCTACAGCGATCTCTCCGGCGTCGAAGGAAAGTATGCCCATGCACGCCTTAAGCGTGGTGGTTTTGCCGGCGCCGTTGTGGCCGATAAAGCCGTAGACCGCGCCGGGGGAGATGTGCAGGGTCAGGTCGTTGCCGGCGGTTTTTTCCCCGTAACGCTTCGTCAGATGACGGATATCGAGCATGATACATGCGCCTCCCTTTAAATGCGTACGCCGACTATTATAAGGCGCGCGACAGGCGTTTTCAATACGGATACAGATTAGAAATTGCTGTGATTATGGTCGAATCTTGCCGGAAGGCTCATTTTGCTCATCTGCCAGGTCGGCCTTTTACATAACAAGCCCCGAGCCGCCGCGTGGACGGTTCGGGGCAATGCGTCATCGTATAAGCGTTTTTTACGGGTGATTACTTGTTCGTGACGACCTGCTTGGGCGTGTAGCAGTCGGTGGTTGTGCCGTCGCAGAGCTGGTAGTACTTGTTCTGACCCCAGACCCAGATGGATCCGTCGCTCTTCAGCGCGACGCCGTGGCTCTGGCCCGCGTCAGCCATGACGACATCGTCCAGCACCTGCACGGGCGTGGAGAGGTTGCCCTTCTCGCCGTTGCCGATCTGGCCGCAGTCATTGAGGCCGAACATCCAGAGAGTTCCGTCGTTCTTGACGAAGCCGCCCGTTTCGACGCCGGCCAGCACGGCCTTGCAGTCGTCGGCGATCTGCGTCCACTCATAGACGGTCTTTTCCTCGCTGCCGCTGCCCAGCTGGCCGCGGTTGTTGCGGCCCACGGACCACACGGTGCCGTCGTTTTTCAGAGCCAGTGTGAACTCCTCGCCCAGGGCGAAGGAGGCCACGTCGGAGATGGTGGTGATTTCCGTCCAGGCATCGAAGGAACTGGTTTCCTCGCCAAGGCCCAGCTGGCCGCGCTTGTTGTTGCCAGCGCCCCAGATGGTGCCGTCCTTTTTGATGATGATGGTGAACTCGCCGGCGGTGAAGACCTTGGCGACGTCCTCGGCTACGGCGACGGGCGTCGCGGCTTCCTTGCCGTCAAAGTTGCCGAGCTGACCCTTGCCGTTGTCGCCCATGCCGTAAAGGGTGCCGTCTTCCGCCAGGGCGAAGGTGCAGGTCTCGCCGGGCGCGATGTCGACGATCTTGTCGCCGGTCTCGACCAGGGACTTGGCAACGCCCGGCTCGTCGCGACCCTGATGCGTGCCGTCGCCGAGCTGGCTGTTGTGGTTACGGCCCCAGATATACAGCGTGCCGTCCGTACCGACCGCGGCGGTGTGCTTTTTGCCGGCGTCCACGGCTGCGATGTCCGTAAGCACGGCCTGAACGGCCATGACGCAGGGATCCTTGTACGTGCCGGAGCCGATCTGACCGAAGTCGTTCATGCCCCAGCCGCACAGCGTGCCGTCCGACTGCAGGGCCATGACGTAATCATAGCCGCTGGCGATGGCGGCCCAGCCGTTGTCGTCCACGGTGACGTTGGAGACGGCGCTGGTGTCGGTGGTCTTGGTGTCGGAAGCCTTGCCGGTGCCGCCAACGCCCACGACCGTCATGCCGCTGGAGGCGACTTCGGTGCCGGGCTGGGCTGTGGGCTCAGGCTCGGTGGCTTCGGTTTCACCTTCGGCGGGCGTTTCCTCAGCGGGGGCGTCTGTTGTCTCGGCGGACGTTTCCTCAGCGGGGGCGTCTGTCGCCTCGGCGGGGGCGTCTGTCGCCTCAGCGGGGGCGTCTGTCGCCTCGGCGGGCACGTCCGTTACGGCCGGCGCGTCTGTCGCGGCGGTCTTGCTGTCATTATTGCCACAGGCGGTCAGCAGCGTCAGCAGGCCAACCAGCAGAAGGGCAAGGAGTATACGGGTTTTCTTCATATTAATTCCCCCTCGTTAGAGTGGCTCAGGGATTTGTGTTTGCCATACCCTGAACTGATGAGAATATCATAACACAAAATTCTCTATTTGGGGATAGGGGGAATGAATATTTTTTGACTTTTTGAAAAATATTTCACTGCTTTATACGAGTTTGGATGATGACACGTATTAGACAGGCTTAACTCAAATGAAATTTTAAGAAAGATATTTACAAAATGGGGAGAATGAATTATAATGGTTTACGAAAGTTTGGGTTATTATTTGTTACATTCATCTTGGCCTAATGCGGGCGCGAGCCCGTTTAGGATAATAAAAAAGGAGGTTTTCTTGCATGAAGAAAACGATCGTTTCCCTTCTGCTGGCGGTCATGCTGGTCATGACGAGCGTCGCGGCCTTCGCCGTCGATCTGCCCGACATCCCCGAGAAGTATGATCTGCCGATCAGCGACGGCTCCGTGCCGCAGCTCAAGATCTACATGGCCACTGAGGCAGGCTACGAGAAGGCTTATCTGACCTATGATGAGCACGTCGCCATCCTGGAGTGGGAAGAGAAGACCGGCATGGACTTCACCTTCATCCATCCTCCGCTCAACGATGACGGCACCTTCTTCAACACCACCATCGCCTCGATGGATCTGCCGGACATCTGGGTCACCGGCAACTGGACCAGCTACTACATCGGCGGCGTCGAAGGCGCCATCAATGACGGCGTCCTGGTCGACCTCAACCCCTACATCGAGCAGTACGGCTACTACTACCTGACCGAGGCTCACACCAACTGGGATGAGACCGCGGCCGCTAACTTCAAGACCGATACCGGCATGTTCCGCTTCGGCGCCGCTTCCCAGCGCGTGCCCGTCCTGGGACAGCAGCACACCGGCATGGTCATCCGCGAGGATCTGCTGGACGAGCTGGATCTGGATGTGCCCGAGACCATCGATCAGATCCATGATGTCCTGGTCGCGATGAAGGACGTCGAAGGCGTCGTCACGCCCCTGGCTCTGGAGCAGCTGAACTCCGGCTACTATTCCTCCGGCGACTATCTGGCTGCCTGGGCCGGCGTGACCACCAACGGCTTCATGCTGGACGAAGAAGGCAAGGTCACCTACGCTCAGCTCGAGCCCGCCTACAAGGATTGGTTGGCCATGATGAAGCAGTGGTATCAGGAAGGCCTGATCGACATCGACTCCACCACCCGCACCCACAGCGATGCTGAGGCCATGGTCACCTCCGGTCAGTCCGTCATGTGCGCCATCGGCAACTGGGAGACCCAGGAAGACATCGCTGTCGGCAAGGCCGGCACCAACAACGAGAACTTCAACCTCATCGGCCTGACCGCGCCCGCCAAGGACGAGGATTCCATCGGCGAGACCAACGGCTTCGCCCGTCCGATCGTCAACGGTGAGAACGGCATGTACTGGGGCATCTCCACCACCAACCAGTACCCCGTCGAGTCCTTCAAGTCCCTCGACTGGCTGTACAGCTACGAAGGCACCGAGCTGATGGTCTTCGGCCCCGAAAAGGCGATCGACCAGCTGCATCGCGATGCCGGCGAGGAAGTCGTCATCCACTGGACCAACGAGGACGGCACCCGTCAGTTCTCTGACTACATCCTGCACAACCCCGAGCTGGAGTACAACTCCATCCGCTACATCTACACCATCCAGAACCTCTCTTCCGAGTACGCTTCTGAGATGGAATACATGCAGTACGGCGAGCCCTGCAACGCGCAGTGCTGGGAAGCCTGGACCAAGTATGCTGACAGCAGCCGTCACGTGCCGAGCACCATCAGCCTGACCGCTGAGGAGTCCGCTATCCGCGTGCCGATCGTCAACAACGTCCAGTCCTACGTCTGGGAGAAGGCCTACAACATCATCTTCGGTGATGAAGAAGTCGACAGCTGGGATGCCGTTGTGGAAGCCATCAAGGGCATGGGCATCGACGATGCCATCAAGGTCACCCAGGACGCCACCGATCGTTGGAACGCCCGTTAATCACCCGCGTTTGATGATTTCGGTTTAATCCATCATCGAAGGCCCCGGTCAAGGCCGGGGCCTTCGGTATAAACAGGCGTACAGCCTGATGAATCCGATTCTGAATGGGGGAACTTCCATGAGCCAGGTCAAAACCTCAAACCTGCCCGTCCGGCAGGGATATAAGGATAAAAACTGGTTTGTCAGGCTGTTCGAGAACATCAAGGCTCATCCGTGGCTGTATCTGATGTTCCTGCCTGTTTTTGTGTACTACGTCATTTTCCATTACTGGCCGATGTATGGCATCATCATCGCCTTCAAGGATTTCAAACCCATGAAGGGCATCTTCGGGAGCGCCTGGGTGGGCTTTGCCCAGTTCAGAGAGTTCCTGTACGGCCCCTATCTGTGGCGCCTCGTGCGCAATACCCTGAGCATCAACCTGGGGATGCTGCTGTTCGGATTCCCGCTGCCGATCATCTTCGCACTGATTCTGAACGAATGCCGCAGCGTCAAGTTCCGCAAAGTTGTGCAGACCGTCACCTACATGCCCCACTTTGTCTCCTCTGTGGTCGTGTGTTCCCTGATGGTCATCTTCTGCCGGTCAACCGGTATCATTACGAATATTCTGCCGGTTTTCGGCATGCCGAAAACGAACCTGCTCTCCATTCCGAGATACTTCCAGCCCCTGTACATCAGTATGAACATCTGGCAGGAACTGGGCTGGGATTCCATCATCTTTTTCGCCGCCCTGACCAGCATCGACGCTTCCCTCTACGAGGCGGCGACGGTCGACGGCGCGGGCCGCTGGCAGCAGATGTGGCATGTGACCCTGCCGGGCATTGCCCCGACGATCATCATCCTGCTGATCCTGCGCATCGGCAACCTGATGAGCCTCGGCTGGGACAGGATTTACCTTCTCTACAGTGAAATGGTCTATGAAACGGCGGATGTCATTTCCACGTATGTGTACCGTACAGGCCTGCAGCGCATGCAGTATTCCTACGCTACGGCTGTCGGCCTCATGAACTCCGTCGTGAACATTATACTTCTGCTCTCCACCAATGCGCTGTCGCGCCGGATCTCCGAGAGCAGTCTGTGGTAAGGGAGGCGCTTTTATGGCAAAAGTCAATATCGCAACCGGCGCCATCCGCCGCGAAAACCGCATTAAAACCTCGGTGGGCGACAAAATCACCAGCGCCGTCATATATGTCGTCATGACGATTCTTATGCTGGTGTCATTCTACCCGCTGTATTACTGCCTTGTGGCCTCCTTCTCAGACGCGAAACAGATCCTGGCCAACACCAAACCGCTGCTCGCGCCGATCCGGCCCTTCACCTTCCACGGCTACCAGCTGGCGTTTAAGAACGCCGGCATACCGCTGGGCTTTCGAAACACGGTGACATACGTCATCTTCGGCACGCTGATGAGCCTGTTCATCACCATGCTGGGCGCGTTCTGCGTGTCCCGCAAGTATTTCTTCATCCGCAATATCGCCATGAAGCTGATCCTGGTGACCATGTTTTTCTCCGGCGGTATCATTCCGCTGTTCTTCGTCGTGCGGTGGGTCGGCATTTTCGACACCTGGTGGGCGTTCATCCTGCCGTACATGCTGAGCAGCTACAACCTGATCATCATGCGGACATTCTTTCTGGGGATACCGGATTCGCTGGAGGAAGCGGCCCTGCTGGACGGGGCGAACGAGCTGCAGATCTTCTTCCACGTGATCATCCCGCTGTCCACGGCCGTCATCGCTGTTATCGCCATGTATTACGGCGTGGGGTACTGGAACTCCTGGTATCAGTCCATGATGTTCCAGCGTTCAAAGACGCTTTGGCCCCTGCAGATGTTCCTGCGTGAGGTGCTGATCGTCCAAAACGAGACCAGCCAGTCCATGGACGTGACGCAGATGTCCGCCGAAGCCTTCGACCGCGAGCTCGTCAAGTACTGCATCATCATCATTTCAACGGTGCCGATCCTGGTCATCTATCCGTTCCTGCAGCGCTACTTCGTCAAGGGCGTCATGATCGGCGCCATCAAAGGTTAATGTCCAAGGGCCGATGTTATCTGACATCGGCCTTTTGAAAGACAGACCCCGGCTGAAGGCCGGCGTATGCCGGCTTTGAGTGATACACATGAGATGGGAGGAGTTTCCAATGCCAAAGATTACTTTTATGGGTGCCGGTTCTACCGTATTCTCCAAGAATGTGCTGGGTGACTGCATGCTCACCAAGGCCCTCGAGGACAGCACGATCGCCCTGTACGACATCGATCCCAAGAGGTTGGAAGAGTCCCGTCACATGCTGTCGGCTATCAATAACAACCTGGGCAACAAGGCCAAAATCGAGGCCTATTGCGGCGTCGAGAATCGCAAGGAAGCCCTGAAGGGCGCCAATTACGTCGTCAACGCCATTCAGGTCGGCGGCTACGATCCCTGCACCATCACGGACTTCGAGGTCCCCAAGAAGTACGGCCTTCGCCAGACCATCGCCGACACCCTGGGCATCGGCGGCATCTTCCGCGCGCTGCGCACCATTCCCGTCATGGTGGATTTTGCCCATGACATGGAAGAAGTTTGTCCCAACGCCTGGTTCCTGAACTATACCAATCCCATGGCCATGCTGACAGGCGCCATGCTGCGCATGACCGGCATCAAGACCGTCGGCCTCTGCCACAGCGTACAGGTCTGCGCTTCCACCCTGCTCAACGAGCTGAATATGGAGTATGACGACACCGTCCAGTGGAAGATCGCGGGCATCAACCATCAGGCGTGGCTGCTTGAGCTGACCAAAAACGGCGAGGACCTCTATCCCGAGGTCAAGCGCCGCGCTCTGCTCAAGAACGCCGGCAAGCTTCCCCAGCCCTCTGTTGAGGAAATCATGGAGAAGGCGAAGAAGCGCTTCGGCGACGAGCCCATCCCGGCGGAATTCATTGAGCGCATCAAAAAGGCGCACGACGACTACGAGACCAAGGGCATCCACGGCGACATGGTACGCCTGGAGCTCATGCGCCGGTTTGGCTACTACATCACCGAGTCCTCCGAGCACAACGCCGAGTACACGCCCTACTTCATCAAGTCCCAGTATCCGGAGCTGATCGACGCGTTCAACGTGCCGCTGGATGAGTATCCGCGCCGCTGCATCAATCAGATCAAGCGCTGGGAGGAGCGCGAGGCGAAGGTCTTCGCGGACCCGCATCTGAGCCATACCCGCACGAGGGAATACGCCAGCTACATCATGGAGGCCATAGAGACCAACGTGCCCTACAAGATCGGGGGCAACGTCCTGAACACGGGTCTGATCACCAACCTCCCGCAGAACGCCTGTGTCGAAGTGCCCTGCATGGTGGACGCCAGCGGCATCACCCCCTGCTACATCGGCGACCTGCCGGAGCAGTGCGCGGCGCTCAACCGCACCAATATCAACGTCCAGCTGCTCACCATTGAAGCGGCCCGCACCCTCAAGAAGGATTACATCTATCAGGCGGCCATGCTGGATCCGCATACCGCCAGCGAGCTGCCCATCGACAAGATCGTTGCCATGTGCGACGACCTCATCGAGGCTCACGGCGATTGGATGCCCAAGTTCAATTGATCGTTTGTTTGTGAAAACGGCCCCGCGTCTCAGACGCGGGGCCGTTTCGGCAGGGCCAGACTCAATCGTCGATCAGAACGACGTTGGCATAGCTCGTGAGATATGTCTTTCCGTCGATCGTGACCTGCACGACGTCGGAATCGGCGTAATCCAGCCAGGAGGAGACTTTTCCGTCGATGACATCGCCGTTCGGCAGGCCGATGACGGCCCTGTCAAAGCGGTTTTTGGTATCGACCAGACGGCGGTTGCCGTGATTGATCTCCCAGTAAATCACGCCGCCGACAATGGCCAGCAGCAGTATAATCACGAGCGCGATGATGAGTTTCTTTTTCATAAGCGTTTTCTCCCTTCAGATCGTGAATACTGAGTATTATAATTCTTTGAATCGATTTTCGCAAGACTGATAGCCTGTTTTTATCATTTTTGAGCATCATACTGTGATGTGCGCAACGATCCGTAAATCAGGACTCTCAGGTTACGTTTCTTGTTTTTTATAAATAGGATGTTGTTTGTCAGGATTTGACATGGTATAATAATACAGCATCATAAAAACACATTTAAACGGGTTTGGTATGAGCTTTAGTATGTCAGGCGGGGTGATCGGATGCTTGTCTATGCAAATAAACTCCTCGAATGGGACGGATGGCATGAAAACCGCCTCATAACTTGTTCGGAAGGGATCATTACAGACGTGTCGGACGCCAGGGATGCCGGCGCCGGCGCCGATTTGAAGGCAGAGATCGTCGCTCCCGGGTTTTTTGACATACACGCCCATGGAGGCGAGGGATTCTATCCGGGCTGCTATGACTTTGAACGCCTGAGCGGCTATCTTGAGCGGTTGGCCAGCTGCGGCGTGACGGACCTTCTCATGACTGTGGCTCCCGCAGATGGTGAGGATGAATATCGCAGGATCCTCAGTTTCATCCATGATGCGATGGACCGTCAGGCGAACGGCTCGCTGGGCGGGGCTTACATTCAGGGCGTTCACCTCGAAGGGCCCTTCCTCAATCCGAACCGCTGCGGCGCTATGGATCCCGCCCGAATGCCCGCCGCGTCGCCTGAGACCTATGATCGCTGGTTTGGAACTTTTGGCGACATCGTCCGATTGGTCACCATCGCGCCGGAAATGCCCGGCGCGCGAGAGTTGGCGGCTCACCTCCTCAAAAAGGGCATCAGGGTACAGGCGGGCCATACGGACGCCACGGCTGAGCAGGCCGACGAGGCGTTTTCGTGGGGAATAAACTCCCTTTGTCACACGTTCAACGCGGCGCGCCCAATTCATCATAGAAACCCGGGTATTGTGACGGCGGCGCTTCTTGATCCATCCGTCTATTGCGAGGCGATATGCGACCTTAAGCATCTGGCAGCGCACACGCTCAAGCTGATCTATCGAATGAAAGGTCCTGACCGCATGATGGTCATTTCGGACAGCGGCGTGGTGACCGGACTGGCTGACGGCGAGTATATCATAGACGGCAGGAAATACTGCGTTCAGGACGGGACTCAACGCGTCAAGGGCGGGCAGACGCTTTCCGGCGGAGCGTGCTACGTCGACGGGGGCGTCAGAAACCTCGTCTCTATCGGCATTCCGGTCGAAGACGCTCTTTATATGGCGTCAGGGACGCCGGCTGATCGGATAGGCCTTCCTGATATTGGAAAGATCGCGCCCGGTCAGCGCGCGCATATCGCGGGTTTTGACAGGGCGTTGACGCCGCTGTTCTCTGTCATCGGCGGATGGCGTTCATGAGTTCTTCGGAGCGAATTGTCAGCGTGTAAGAATTTATACCAATTCATGAAAGAGGGGCGTCGTTTATGACAAAATACGTCGCGGGCGTGGACATCGGCGGGACATCGGTGAAATTCGGCGTGTTTGAAGATGGCCGCAATCTGATATATAAGACCTCCAGACCATCAGTGATCGGCGATCCCGACGGCATGGTCGATCTCATTGCGTCCATGGTCGATGAAAGCCCGTGTCGCGTCGGCATGATGGGCGTAGGTACGCCGGGAACGGTGCTCCTTCCGCAGAATCTTGTCTCAGCGAGCAACCTTCATTGGCATAATGCGCCGCTCTGCGCCATGCTCAACAGAAAGCTCAAGATCCCTATCTGGGTGGACAACGACGCTCAGACTCAGTTGGCCGCAGAGTGGTGGGACGGAGCCTGCCGTGGCCTTCAGAGCGCGGTGTATCTGACATTTGGCACAGGTGTCGGAGGCGGTTTCCTCTTCAACGGGAAACCGTGGCGCGGGCATCTCAACACGGCGGGAGAATTGGGGCACTTCATCACGCACGCGGACGGACTGCAGTGCGCCTGCGGTCTGAAGGGCTGCTTTGAGATGTATGCCTCAGCTGGCGCGCTGTGCCGGCTCGGCAAGAGGGATAACGCGCAGGTCATCATTGACGCCGCGCGTGCCGGCGATGCTGAAATGATGGCTGTCTTCCGCAAATACCTGCACGAGGTGGCGATCGGCGTCGCGTCCATTTACATGCTGTTTGCGCCTGAGGCGATTGTCCTTGGCGGGGGGATATCCGCCGCGGGAGATATACTCCTTCATACGCTTAACGAGGAGCTGCAGTCCATCGCGCCGCACATGGCCGCGGCTATATCCAACATCCTGTGTTTGGCCGTACACCGCAACGACGCGGGGATTCGCGGCGCGGCGGCTCTGGCCCTCACGAATCTGTGAGTGCGGTTGCGTTTTTGTGCGCGTAAGGTAAATTAACGCGTGAAGGTTTGCGCGCGGGTGTATAATCTGTTATAATGCTGATATGCGAAGGAGGCGAATACACTATGAGTGATAATCAGCCTAACAATAACGTATTGATGAATACAACGGATAATGGCAGCGTCATTTTCGCGACGGATGTCATCTCCACCATTGCGGGTCTGGCCGCCACCGAGGTCGAGGGCGTGACCAACATGGTCGGCGCCTCGGGCACCAGTTTTTCCGAACTCTTCAGCCGGAAAAATCAAAGCTCCAAAGCGCTGACGAAGGGCGTCAAAGTAGAGCTTATGGACGGGAACAAAGTAACCGTCTCCCTGACCATCGTCGTAGACTACGGTTCTCCGATCCCTGAGGTCGCGGGCAACATTCAGGAAAATGTCAAAAAGGCGATTGAAACCATGTCGGGACTGACGGTATCCGCGGTGAACGTGCACGTCTCCGCCGTCAGTTTCGCGAAAGAGCAGAAGACCGTGGCGGAGATCGAAGAAAAACAGAAGCTCATGCTCCAACAGCGCGAAGCTGACGAGACCCGCGAGACAGCGAGCAAAGAAGACGCCGCGGTTGAAAACGCATCGAAAGCCCAGCGCGAGCCCGAACAGCCTTCGAATGATGCGCCGGTGAGCGACGCAGTTAATGCGGATCAGACCGCCGCAGATGAAGATGATTTCGTTCTCGATCTCGGCGATGACGAAGACGAGACGCCCGCAGCCGACGAAAAGGCCCAGGAAGGGAACGGCGATAGTCATGATGATGCGGAAACTGACGAAGAAAAATCTCAAGCTGACTAAATGGCAGTTGCTTGCGCTGACGCTCTTGTTGATCGCGTTCGCCCTCATGCTGGTCAGCCTGTTGATAACGCTGATAGCGCCGGGTGTTGGCCACAGCTTTTACAGTATGATCGAACGGCGCACTGCCACCAGAGTCATGCTGATCGCGATAACCGCCGCCCTGCTGGTCCTGATGGGTCTGTATGTTCGCGATCTGTTTGCGCCGCGCCGTGGTTCGGTCCCAGCGTCAGCCGAGGAAGCGCTTAAGCTGGACGCCGAAGGTACGGTATCCGTTTCCTCTCAGGCGATGGAATCCCTCGTCAACCAGACTGTGGGGCATATCGAGGGCGTTGCTTCCTACGAGACTCGGGTCAACGGAGATACCGAATTCTTGACGGTTGATATCTATCTGACAGTTATGTCAGGCACACGCGTACCGGAGCTGAGCGAAAGCCTGAAAAAGGCTTTGGCTGAGGAACTGGAAAGTCTTGCTGGCGTCAAAAAGACCGAAGTTCACTTGCTTATCAGCGATGTCGTGAAAATGAAATTACAATAATATGCATCAGCATGAAGTGAGCCGGCGCGCGTGACGGCGCGTCGGCGTCTTCTGTCATGAGGAGGACGTTGTCATGGACAGAACGTTGGCACGCGCATCCGCGATGAAGCTCATTTATGAATGGGAAATGGGCGGAGACGGCGGCGAGGACACGCGCCTTGGATTGCTCGAGATCAAACCGGGCGAGTCAGAATCGGATTACATGGAGCGTCTGGTTGCAGGCGTCAAGGAAAACAAGGCCGAGATCGATGAAAGAATAGCCCGTTACCTGAATGGATGGTCCATTGACCGCGTCAACCGTGTTGAACTGTCTATCATGCGCGTAGCCGTGTTTGAGATGACAAAGACGGACCTCAGTCCGGCTGTGGCCGTCAACGAAGCGCTCGAGCTGACAAGGACGTATTCGTCGCCGGAGGATGTCGCCTTCGTCAACGGTGTGCTGGGCAGCATCGCGAGGAGCCTGTGATGCGGGTGGTTCTCGGACTGGATACGAGCTGTTATACCACCAGCTGCGGGCTGGCGATGGAGAGGCGGGGTCTCGACCAGGCGCGCCGCCTATTGGATGTGCCACTGGGCGAGAGGGGACTGCAGCAGTCTAAAGGCGTGTTTCAGCACGTCGGGCGGATGCCGGCGCTGATAGAGGCCCTTCTGTCACGGCATGCCGACGCTGAGATCGTGGGAGTGTGCGCTTCCATAAGGCCGCGTCCTGTCGAGGGGTCCTACATGCCGGTTTTCACCGTCGGAGAGGGGCACGGGCGCACCTTGGCCGCGACTCTGCGCGTTCCATTTATTGAGACGTCACATCAGCAGGGGCATATCCGCGCCGCGATGTGGACGACTCCCTTGACGCCTGGGGACCGCTTTCTTGCCCTGCACTTGAGCGGAGGAACGACTGAGATCGTCGTCTATGATGAAGGCGCTGTGCGTCTGATCGGAGGGACGAACGACCTTCACGCGGGACAGTTCATCGATAGGGTGGGCGTCGCGCTTGGCCTGTCGTTTCCCGCCGGGCCGGAGCTGGAGAAGCTGGCCTGTCGTGGTCAGGCAAAGGCCGGTCTTCCCATCTGGGTCCGGGGGACGACGTGTTCGTTTTCCGGTAGTGAATCAGCCGCTCAGCGCATGATCGCTGCGGATGAGCTCTCGCGTGAGGACATGGCCGCCGAGGTGTTTTCGTGCGTGGCGCGTAGTATCGCCAAGGTTCTGGTGAACGCTGTCGTCGAAACCGGCGTCGAACGCATCCTTCTGGCCGGCGGCGTGACCAGTTCCATACTGATGCGCGACCTCATATCAGCGCGCGTGAAAAGGTTGAATCCCAGGGTAAAATTGTACTGGGGCCAGCCGGAATTCTCCGGTGACAACGCCTGCGGCGCGGCGCTGATCGGCGCGGATACTCTGGGTATTCACTGTGAGCTTTCCGAATGATGCTTCAAGGGAGGTCAGCGAGATGGCTGTTATCATGGATGGTAAGGCCCTAGCCGCAAAAGTAAAAGAAGATGCGAAACGACAGGTTGAGGCTCTTCAAAACTCGGGCGTTCAGCCGACACTGGCCGTTATCCTCGTAGGAGAGGATCCGGCATCGCAGGTGTATGTGCGCAACAAAGAGCGGGCCTGCAAAGCCTGCGGCATACGCTCACAGGCAATTCGCCTGCCGGCTTCGATCACTCAGGCGCAGCTTCTCGAACAGATCGATGTCCTGAATCAGGATGCGTCAGTGCACGGCATTCTCCTGCAGCTGCCGCTGCCTAAGGGGCTGGACAGCGCCGAGGCCATCATGGCCATTTCCCCGGAAAAAGACGTGGACGGGTTCCACCCGATGAACGTCGGCGCGTTGGTCAATGACTGGGAGGGCTTTGTGCCGTGTACGCCGCTGGGCTGTATACATCTCTTGAAGACGTACGGCGTTGAATTGGATGGGAAAGAAGCGGTGGTCATCGGTCGCAGCAAGATCGTAGGGAAACCTGTTCAGGCCCTCCTTATGCGGGAAAACTGCACCGTAACGGTCTGCCATACGCATACGCGTCGTTTGGCCGAAGTCGTGAGGCGAGCAGAAATTGTCGTGGCCTCAGTGGGAAAGCCGCGTTTTGTGACCGCAGACATGATAAGAGACGGCGCGGCAGTCATCGACGTAGGCATCAATCGCCTTGAGGACGGATCCCTGTGCGGCGATGTGGATTTTGACGCTGTGAAGGAAAAGGCTTCGTTTATTACGCCCGTGCCTGGCGGCGTCGGCCCCATGACGGTGGCTATGCTGATGATGAACACGGTAAAGGCGGCTGCTCGATATGGCCGCTGACTGGTCTTTGACGGTCAGCCAGCTGAACGAATACGTCCGCAAGTCCCTGTCGGGCGATCCGATGCTGCGGGACATTCGCGTGACGGGGGAGATTTCGGGCTTTAAACGGCATTTCAGCGGACACCTGTATTTTGCCCTTAAGGACGAATCTGCCCGTGTACAGTGTGTGATGTTCCGCTCTGACGCCGCCGCTCTCGATATTCAGCTCGCAGACGGCATGCTCGTCGTTGCGAGGGGGTCGGCTTCTCTGTACGCCCAGAGCGGTACGTTTCAGCTCTATGTACAGACGGTGACCCCGCAGGGCGCCGGCGCGCTTTATCTGAAGTTCGAAATGTTGAAACGGCGCCTGTCCCAGGAGGGGCTCTTTGACCCCGCCTTAAAAAGAGCCATACCCATGAATCCCAGGCTCCTGGGTGTGGTCACGTCGCGCACGGGCGCTGTTTTGCACGATATTTGCACGGTGGCGCGCCGTCGCAACCCGAATATAGATATCCTCCTGGCGCCGTGCGCCGTACAGGGCGTGTCAGCGGCGCGGGAAATCGCTGCGGCTATAGAAAAACTCAATCAGATCGAGCCGGCTCCCGACGTCATTCTCTGCGGGCGGGGCGGCGGCTCTATAGAGGATCTCTGGCCTTTCAACGAAGAAATCGTGGCTCGGGCTATCCGGGCTTCCCGCGTGCCGGTAATCTCCTGTGTCGGTCATGAGACGGATTTTACGATAGCGGACTTTTCGGCTGATCTGCGGGCCCCTACGCCGTCCGCTGCCGCCGAATTGGCCGTTCCTGAGGTCGACGCGCTTAATCAGGCGATCGATCTGGACATAAGGCGCGGCGAAAGGGCGATCCGCGCACGCCTGACCCTCCAAAGGGCACGCCTTCAGCGAATGAGCGCCGCTCACTGCATGAAGGATCCCCTGAACGCTGTGATCGTTCCGCACAGAAATCGCCTGGCGGCGGCGACCGAGCGGCTGACAGGCGCGATGAACGCGCCTTTGATTCTGAACCGCGCACGTTATTCACACGCGCGTTCGGTTCTGAAGTCGGCGGGGGAACGGCTCATGACGCACCCTCGGATGCGGCTTGATGCTCTGAAACGTCGGCTTGAGGGACAGTCTCCCGCGCTGACGCTCAGAAGTCGAGCGAGGCTTGAGACGCTTGTGCGCGCCCTGGAAGCCGTCAATCCGGGAAATGTGCTGAGCCGCGGCTACGCGCTGGTCAAGCGCGGCGACAGCGTGATGGCCCGCGCCGCCGATCTCCGGCCTGGCGACACGGTCAACCTGGTTTTTGCGGACGGATCGGCGGAGGCTGTCATAAAGGATGAGGAGGAGCTCGGGCATGGCCAAGGAAATGAACTTCGAAAACGGCATGGATGAACTTGAAGCGCTGGTCGAGACGCTTGAAAAGGGCGAATTGAATCTGGAGGACTCTTTCAAGGCCTATGAAAAAGCCGTCAAACTCGCATCCCGTCTGAAGAGCATCCTCGATCAGGGGGAGGCGCGCATCGCCATGTTGACGGAAAATCTGACCAGGCAGGATATAGCTGACGAGGTGATTTCTCATGACGATTGAGGATTACGCTTCTCTGGTCGAGGAAAGGCTCGACAGGATCCTTCCTCAGGCAGACGACAACGAAATGAGCGCGCTGAAGGCAGGCTGCGTTCCGGCCCTTCTCGAAAACGCCATGCGCTATAGCGTGATGGCGGGCGGGAAGAGACTCCGGCCTTCGATGCTCCTCGCTGCGGCCGACATGCTGAGCGTCGACAGGGAAGCCGCCATGCCCTTTGCCTGCGCTCTGGAAATGATACACACGTATTCGCTGATTCACGACGATCTCCCCGGCATGGACAACGATACGCTGCGCCGTGGGCGTCCGACCAATCACGTGGTCTTCGGTGAAGGACAGGCGATCCTGGCGGGAGACGGCCTCCTCAGTGAAGCGTTTTCGCTGATGACTGAGGCCGTAATACGTGGTTTGCCGGGCGTGGACCAAACTGCCGGACTGTTGGCTATGCGGGAAATCGTAGACGGCGCGGGCATTCGCGGTATGGTCGGAGGACAGTGCGCGGATCTCTACGCCGAAGAACGTCGCTGCGCTGACGCGGATATGCTGGCCTATATTCATGCGGAGAAGACAGCGCGTATGCTGACGTCTCCACTTCGCTGCGCGGCGAGACTGGCCGGCCTTTCCGATGACAGTCCGCTGATGAAGGCGCTGACGCATTACGGACAGACATTCGGCCTGATATTCCAGATTGTCGACGACATACTCGACGTTCAGGGCGACAGCCGCGTCCTTGGAAAATCCATCGGCAAGGACGAACAGAACGGCAAGCTCACTTATGTGACGCTGTATGGCCTCGACGGCGCCAAAGCTCGCGTTCGCCAGCTGGAAAGCCTGGCTCTGACTGACGCGGCATCGTTAGGCAGCGGTTCCGTCTTCTTTACAGAATTGCTCACTGATATGACACTCCGCACGAAATGACCTGCACCGGTTTTTTAATTGAATGCTATGACGATCGTAAGACAGTTTTTGGAAAACCGAATCATGTGGATCGGCGTTCTGGCCTGGGTTGTCGCGCAGCTGGGTAAGGTGGTCATCACGCTCATGGTGGAACGACGCCTGGATCTCAGCCGCATGTTCGGCCTGGGAGGCATGCCGAGTTCACATGCCGCCGTCGTGTCAGCTGTCGCTGCTGCGGTGGGCATTCGCATGGGTTTCAATTCGGCGTTGTTTGCCATCGCTCTGACCATAGCTTTGGTCACGATGGTCGACGCGGCCGGCGTGCGCCGCGCCGCCGGACAGCAGGCCGTCATGCTCAACAGGGTCGTGCAGGAAATCATCGAAGGGGGCGGCGATCTGCCGAATGAAACGCTTCGGGAACTGCTCGGACATACGCCGCTTCAGGTATTCGTCGGCTCAATACTCGGTACGGTGCTGGCGATTCTGATTGCCTGAAGGCGTGACAGTTCGGGGGAGAAGTATGCTTGAATCAATAAGGTCGCCGAAGGATATCAAAAAACTGAGCATTGACCAGCTCTATGCGCTGGCTGACGAAATACGCGATACACTGGTTCATACGGTGCTCGAGACGGGAGGGCATCTGGCGTCAAATCTGGGCATAGTAGAGCTGACGCTGGCTCTGGAATACGTGTTTGATCCGCCCGAGGATAAGATCGTCTTCGACGTCGGACACCAGGCATATGTGCATAAACTGTTGACCGGCCGACAGAAGGGCTTTTCCCGCCTCGGGCAAAAGGGCGGGATTTCCGGTTTCACGCGAATGAGCGAAAGCCCGTACGACGCGTTTTCCGCGGGGCACGCCTCGACGGCCATTTCCGCCGCGCTGGGCATGGCGCGCGCGCGGGATCAGATGGGCGACAGCGGCGCGGTCATCGCCGTTCTGGGCGACGGGGCGATGACGGGCGGCATGTGTTACGAGGCGCTTGACGATGCCGGCAGCACGCATACGCCGCTCATTGTCATTCTCAACGACAACAATATGTCCATTTCGCCAAACGTCGGCGCAATGGCAAAGCGTCTGACGCGCATGCGACAGAGCGTGGCGTACGACGCCACGCGGCGCGGGCTCAAAAGGGCGTTTAAGAGCCTGCCTGTCATCGGCGGGCCGCTGCTCAAACTGTCAAGCCGGGTCACAGCCTCTGTAAAGCGCATTCTGCTGGGAGGTCACTATTTCGAGGCGCTCGGCATTCGGTATCTTGGCCCTGTCGACGGCCACGACCTGAAGAACCTGATTCGCGTCCTTGACAGAGCGTCGCATACCGATGAGCCCATACTCATTCATGTGGTGACGCGAAAGGGCAAGGGATACCAGCCCGCCGAGTCGCAGCCTGAGAAGTATCACGGTGTACCGCCTCGCGTTACGGAAGGACAGGAAACCGCCATTTCGAATGCGAAGATAGCGGTGGACGAGCTCATATCCCTGGCCGAGCGGGACGCGCGCGTTACGGCGCTGACGGCCGCGATGCCAAGCGGTACGGGCCTGATGGCATTCGGACAGCGGTTTCCGGATCGGTTTTACGATGTGGGCATCGCCGAAGAGCATATGGTGACCATGGCGGCCGGCATGGCGGCGTCAGGTCTCAAGCCCTACGTTGGCGTGTATTCCACATTCCTGCAGAGGGGTTACGACCAGATCGTGCATGATGTGTGCCTTGAATCGCTGCCCGTGACCTTTTTGATCGACCGCAGCGGATTGGTCGGGCCAGATGGAGCGACGCATCAGGGCATGTTCGACCTGAGCTATCTCAGGCACATCCCGAACCTGGTCCTGGCGTCTCCGCGCGACGTGAGGCAACTGCGTAAACTCATCGATTTGAGTCTCGAGTACGATGGCCCGATGGCCATACGGTATTCAAAAGGGGGCGAGGATATGTTCGGCAGCATGGACGATCGGACGCCGCTCACCCTCGGCTCCTGGGAGGAACTCGTCGCCGGCGAGGAAGCTGAAATCCTTGCGGTCGGCCGTATGGTCAAGACGGCGCTCAACGCTTCCATGATCCTGGCGGGTCAGGGCATTGCGTGCGGCGTAACGGACGCCCGTTTCGTCAAACCGATGGACGATCGCCTCCTCAGAGATATCGCGACGCATCGAAGGCTGATTGTGACTCTGGAGGACAACGCGGCCGCCGGAGGATTCGGTTCCGCCGTCCTTGAAAAGCTCAGCGCCTGGGGGATTGGAACGCCGATTCTTCTGATCGGTTTGCCAGATCGCTTTGTGGAGCAGGCGACGGTTGAAGAACAGACCGAAGAATGTGGTTTAACCGCAGAACAGGTCGCAAATAGTGTTAAAAAAAGGTTGAATTCACATTGACAACGTGTAGAATTTGTACTATTATACAAAGTGCGGTATAATCTTTCATCTAATCCTTTTTTAGCCTTTGATCCCCCAGAATATCACTCCGCTCTGATCCGTCGGGACGGAGAAGATAACACTTCCGCGAGGAGGGTTTATATATGAAAGCCATGCGTCATGCGATGATTACCCAGTTGGTGGACACAATGGAGATCGACACTCAGGAAATGCTCGCCGAACTGCTCTACGAACGCGGGGTAAAAGTGACGCAGGCCACCATATCCCGCGATATCAAGGAACTGCGCCTGATCAAGGTTCTGACAGATCATGGGACGTACAAATATGCCACCGCTGAGCGTACGGAGCGCAACGTGACCGACCGGCTCATGCGCCTTTTCACCGAATCCGTCGTTTCCGTCGTGGAGGCGGAGAGCCTCATCGTGATCAAGACGCTGCCAGCGGCGGCCAATATCGCCGCGGAGGCTATCGACGGCATGAGCTGGCCGGAGATCGCCGGGACCCTTGCGGGTGAGAACAGCGTCTTTGTCGCCATACGCTCAATCCGTATGGTGCCCGAAGTGGCCAATCGTTTCCGGGCCATGATGAACTGAAGACCAGTCATATATTCTCACAGGGTTCGCACTGACGATTTTCGTCCGGCGGACCCGGAATCGTTGTTTTGGAGCAATAACCTATGCTGCTTGAGATGAACATCCGCAATATTGCCCTGATCGATCGGCTTCGCATCGAGTTTCAGGAAGGCCTCAACGTTCTGACCGGCGAAACCGGCGCAGGAAAGTCTATCGTCATAGATTCGGTGAATCTGGCTCTGGGCGGGCGCGCCGATCGGGACCTGATTCGTTCCGGTGCGGACAAGGCCTCTGTTCAGGCCGTGTTCGATGTGCGGGGGCATGAACGAGTTCTCTCACAGCTGAATGAATGGGGATATGAAACGGATGACGGCCTGTTGGCGGTCAGTCGTGAAATGTCTGCCAGCGGGCGCAATCTCTGCCGTATCGCGGGCGAGGTCGCTACACTGTCACAGCTCAGACAGCTGACTGGTCTGTTGGTGGAACTGCACGGTCAGCATGAACATCAGGAACTGATGAGCCCAGCTCGTCATCTGGCGATATTGGACGCTTTCGGCGGCGAGGATCACCAGAATCTGCTGAAAACAGTTCAAAGCGCCTATGGCCGTTATGCGAGCGACAGGCGAGAGTACGAAAAGCTTCAGGAGGCTCTTCGGGACAAGGCCATCACCAAAGCCGTGCTCGAGCGCCAGCTCGGGGAAATCCTTTCCCTGAAGATCAAGCCGGGCGAGGATAAGACCCTTGAGCAGCGCTTCAAGCTTATGGAAAACGCCGAGAAGATTCAGACCCGCGTAGAGAGGGCTTTCAGCCTCGTCTATGAGGGATCTGATCGCGCCCCCAGCGTCCAGGAAGCCCTGAAAAAGGCGTCAAACGCCATGCAGGCGATTTCCGATATAGATTCGCGCTATGAAGCGATGGCGGAAAAGCTCCAGGACATGTACTATGCGGCTCAGGACGCGGGATACGAGCTGCAGGATATGCTCGAAGGGCTCGAGTTCGACCCCGCGACGTACGACAAGGTGGGGAGCCGGTTGGACGCCATTGAACGGCTCAAGGATCTCTATGGCCCGACGCTCGACGATGTCTTGCGTTTCCGCGACGTTACGCAGGCCCGCCTGGACGAATTGGAAGGCGGGGATGAACGCCTTCAGGACCTCAGACAATCGCTCCAACAGAGTCGTGAAGAGCTGAAGAGAGCTTGCGGCGCGTTGACGGCGTCAAGAAAAGCGTTGGCTGGAACCTTTGAAGAAAGCGTCATCAGCCAGCTGCGCGACCTTGGCATGGAAAAGGTGCGCTTTACCGTGCGGTTCGCTTCCCTGAACGAAGAGAAGATGACAGCATACGGCGCGGATGCCGTAGAATTCCTGATTTCTCCCAACCCCGGTGAACCGTTGAAGCCGCTCAGCGCGACGGCCTCAGGCGGAGAGCTCTCTCGCGTCATGCTGGCGATCAAGACGGTGATGGCGCAGAAGGACGGCGTCGGCACGATCATATTCGACGAGATCGATACGGGCGTCAGCGGCCGCATGGCGCAGGCTGTGGGCGAGAAGATGTGCGCCATCGGCGCGCACAGACAGGTGATCGCCGTCAGCCACCTGCCACAGATCGCCGCGCTTGGCGACGCTCATTTCGCCGTTGAAAAGAACGTCGAGAACGGACGCACGCTCACGACGGTTCGCCTTCTGGACGATGATGGGCGTGTGCGCGAATTGTCACGCCTCGTCGGCGGGGCAGGAGATCCGCAGAGCAGCATAAATCATGCCAAGAGCCTGTTAAGCGGGGGGCAGGCGTTTCGCAGGAAACGCTCGACCGCGACAGAATAGTTATGTGAAAGAACGCCTGCGGGGTTTTCATCTCCCGCAGGCGTGTGTATTTCAGTGGCTCTTCGCGTTCAGGATCTGATATCCGTTATCGCTCATCTGTTTGAGTACGCGCGAGAGATGATCGCTGTCGTTTGTCTCCAGGGTCAGCTCGAGGAAAGACATTCCGATGCCCACGTCCAGATTGGTTCGATCATGCTGGATCGACACGACGTTGGCGCCTGTCTGTGAAACCACGGCGAGGAGTTTGGAAAGCCGCCCGGGCCTGTCTTCAATGACGGTATTGACCTTGGCGAGACGCCCGCTCTTGATGAGGCCCTTGTCCATGATGCGCTGCAGGGTCGTGACGTCGATATTTCCGCCCGAAACGACGCACGCGATTTTGCCCTCGACGTTGATCTTTCCGTGCATGACAGCCGCAACGGAGACAGCGCCAGCGCCTTCGGCGACGATTTTGCATTTTTCAAGCAGCGTCAGGATGGCGGCCGCGATTTCGTCGTCGTCCACAGTGACGATTTCATCGACGTACTTCCGACAGATGTCATAGGTGAGGTCGCCGGGTGTCTTGACGGCAATGCCATCGGCTATCGTATTCGCGCTTGCCAGAGAGGTGATTTTCTCCTCGCGCAGGGAGGTGAGCATGGACGGCGCTCCGCTGGCCTGTACGCCGATGACCTTGACCTGCGGGTGCAGCAGTTTCACCGCGATGGCGACGCCCGATATGAGTCCGCCTCCGCCCACAGGCACGACCACGGCATTTAGGTCGGGCATCTCGTCCATGATCTCAAGACCGACGGAACCCTGCCCCGCGATGACCAGCGGATCGTTGAACGGATGGACAAAGGTAGCGCCTGTTTCCTTCTGGATGGCCATGGCTTTGGCGTATGCGTCGTCGTATACGGCGCCGCTGAGAACGACTTCGGCGCCATAGCCGCGCGTCGCGGCGACCTTGGCCAGCGGCGCGCCTTCGGGCATGACGATGGTGGCCTTTACGCCGAAAGTCTGAGCCGCGAGCGCTACGCCCTGAGCGTGATTGCCGGCAGAGGAAGCGATGACGCCGCACTTCAGTTCGTCGGGAGAGAGCTGTGAGATCTTGTTATATGCGCCGCGCACCTTGAACGATCCAGTGTGCTGCAGACATTCGGTCTTGAGATAAACTTCACGCTTCTCGTTCGAAAGGATTTTGGACGGGACGAGATCTGTCCGCCTCACGACGTTTTTCAAACGCTCCCTGGCTTCGAGAACCATGCCAAGCGTGACCTGATCCATAATGCTTCACTCCTTGTCAGATTGGTTGAATATATTATGCTGCCTTCCGCCACGCGGGAGGGGTGTAACAACCTTCTTCCGGTATTATATCAGAAAGTAGCAAAGCTTTCCACATTTTTTCGAGACGATGAGTTTGAAAAGTTGCGCTTATCTAATCGCTTGATTATAATAGACAGAGAAATCCCATTAACGGTATCTGAATCAGAACTCTTGAGGAGGCGTGACGATGAAACGGTATGAATTCGTTTATACATGTCGTGGTATGACGACCAGGCTGCGCACCGACGGGGATGGTGTCGTGCGGGTGACTCGAACGAAGAGGGATCACTTTCTAACATCCCGCAGTCCGGCACTGAATCCCGCAGCAGGAGATGCTGAATACTCTTTGCTTGACAGTGCGAACGATATCCGCAGCGGAAACGTCACGGTCAGAGTCAATGCCGATACCGGCGCGCTGACGTTTTTGAATGATGAGGGCATGGTTCTGCTCAGGGAACCGGATGCCGATCCGTTTTTTCTCGATGACAAGCCAGTGTATCTTAACCTCTACAATGATGAAACCGCCGTTCATGAGGACATGAGCGTAGACGGTGTACGCGCATACGCCAGTCCCGCTCAGACAGTGCACGACCGCGACGCGTATGAATGCAGGCAGAACTTCATATTTGACGAAAATGAAGGGCTGTACGGCCTTGGCTCGCATGAAGAAGGTTTCGGCAATCTGCGCGGCCGAAACAGAACCCTTTATCAGCACAACATGAAAGCTGTCGTACCTGTTCTCGTGTCGACGAAAGGCTGGGGCTTATTCTTTGACATGGGCTGCATGATGGCCTTCCACGACGACGAAGAAGGATCCTGCGTCTGGGCGGATTGCGCCGATGAGCTCGACTGGTACCTCTTCTACGGAGACGGGAGCTACGCCTCGGCGATGGCACTTTACCGCGGACTGACGGGGCCGACGCCCATGCTGCCCCGATATGCTCTTGGTTACGTTCAGTCCAAGGAAAGGTATGTCAGCGCGCAGGAAATGTTGGATGTGGCGCGTGAGTACAGGCGGCGGCATGTGCCGCTGGACGTTCTCGTTCTGGACTGGCAGAGCTGGCCCGAGGGGCAGTGGGGATTCAAGAGTTTTGATAAAACCCGTTTTCCCAATCCGGCCGCGTTTATCGACGAGCTGCACGATCTGGATGTTCATCTGATGATTTCAATATGGCCGTCCATGCGCGGCGAGGCAAACGATGACCGTCACGAAATGCTGCAGCACGGCTATATGCTCGGCAACCGGCTCATATATGACGCGTTTAATCATGACGCGCGGACGCTCTATTGGCGTCAGGCCAATGACGGGCTCTTTTCAAAAGGCGTGGACGCCTGGTGGTGTGATTGCTCTGAGCCTTTTGAAAGCGACTGGCATGGCAGCGTCAGACCTGATCCCAGCTGTCGCGCCATCGCCAATACGGACGAAGCGAAGCGGTATCTGGATCCGGCTAAACTCAGCCTCTACAGCCTGCACCACGCCATGGGCATGTACGAAGGGCAGCGCGGCGTGAGCGGACAAAAGCGCGTTCTCAATCTGACGCGCTCGTCCTGGGCCGGACAGCACAGGTACGCCGCCGTTACGTGGAGCGGCGACATCGGCGCCCGATGGGAGACGCTGCGCCGGCAGGTTCCGGAGGGACTTAATTTCTGTGCAACGGGTGAACCGTACTGGACGACGGACACCGGCGCGTTTTTCGTAAAGCGGATACCGGGATTATGGTTCTGGAACGGAGATTTCGATGAGGGAGTGGACGATCCAGGCTACCGTGAGCTGTTTGTCCGGTGGATGCAGTATTCGGCATTCCTGCCCATGATGCGCGCGCATGGCACGGATACCCCGCGCGAGATCTGGCGCTTTGGTGAAGAGGGCACACCCTTTTATGACGCGATTGCTGAGGCGATTCGTCTGCGCTACAGTCTTGTTCCGTATCTGTACAACCTTATGGCGCAAACGCATCTCACAGGCGCGCCGATGCTGTGCGTGCCAGCGCTGGTCTTCCCTCAGGACGAGGCGCTGCGTTCCGTTTCCGATCAGATGATGCTTGGCGGGAATATACTCGTAAAACCTGTAACCCGACCCATGTATTACATGCCAGGTGGTAAGCCGGTTGAATCGCCCGATGAGGCAATCGATGTCCTGTTGCCACGGGGACACCGCTGGTATCACCTGGACAGCGGCGCGGTATTTGACGGCGGTCAGCGCGTGCGCGTCAGAGCGCCGCTTCACACGCTGCCGGTGTTTGTGCGTTCAGGTGCGATCATTCCCTGGGGCAGGCCCGCGGATTCCACAGAAGATCAGGCCGGCAGGACGATAGACATCGTCATCGACCCGGGAGAGGACGCCTGCCTGAACCTGTATGACGACGAAGGCGACGGCTACGGCCCGGAGATGACCGAGGCATTCAATGTCCTGTTCAACGGCGCGGTCAAGGGCGTATGCTCTCACCCGGAGCAGGAAGAGGAGCCGGAAACCTTTGACCGGTTTTACCGGCCGGTCTATGATGAGAGCAATCTTCAGGAGGAGGAAGCGGAGCGGGCGGCCATCCGCTATGAGCATACGCATCACCGCTCCCTGAAAAGCGTA
>JAFRLF010000164.1 GCA_017431365.1 Clostridia bacterium
GCCCGGCGCGCAGAAGAGCGCGCCGGGCTGCTGCTTAGTGTTATGTGGTTTCGGCGTCGGAAGCCGCTTCGGTCCACGCCTCGTACAATTGATCGAGGCGCTCTTTGGCCTTTGTATGTTCTTTGGCAATCCCGGCAGCTTTTTCGGGAGACTGATACGTAGCCGGGTCGGCCATGGCGTCTTCCAGGGCTTTGAGGTCTTCCTCGGCCTGTTCGATTTCGGCTTCGATCTGCTTGACTCTGTTGGCGAGGGCTTTTGCGCTCTCCTTTTTTTGTCGCTGTGCGCGGCGCTCCTTATCCAGCTGAGTGCGCGTCCTGGTGGGTGACTGATCCGCCTCCTGGACGGCTTCGTTCAGACGCTTGTGCTCCAGATAGTCGTCGTAGTTGCCCAGATACTCCGTCGTACCGTCCGGCCGCATTTCGATGACGCGGTTTGCCACGCGGTTGATGAAATATCTGTCGTGAGAGACGGTGAGGATCGTGCCGCCGAAGCCGTCGAGCGCGCCTTCCAATACTTCGCGCGAATCCATGTCCAGATGGTTTGTGGGCTCGTCCAGCAAAAGAACGTTGTCGCGGCGCAGCATGAGCTTGGCGATGGCCACGCGACCGCGCTCGCCGCCGGAAAGTGTGTCTATTGTCTGGAACACCTCGTCTCCGACGAAGAGAAACAACGCTAGGATCTTGCGTACTTCGTCGGGTTCCATGCGGGGGAAGGCGTCCCAAAGCTCGTCCATGACGGTTTTGCTGGGCGTGAGACCGGCCTGGTGCTGGTCGTAATAGCCGATGTCAACGTTAGCCCCGTAGCGTACGCTCCCTGTGTCGGGATGAAGTTCTCCCACCAAAAGACGCAGCAGCGTCGTCTTTCCCACACCGTTGGGCCCGATGATGGCGACGCGGTCGCCCGCGCGAAGATGCAGGTTGAAGTTATGAAACAGCGTTCGCCCGTCAAATGCCTTTGACAAATCGTTGACCATGAGAACGTCGTCTCCGGTGCGCCGCTTGGCGTCGAAATAAAACCTCACACGCTTTTCGTCTACCGGCTTGTCGACGAGCGTCATCTTTTCGAGCTGTCGTTCACGATTTTCAGCCGTTCGGATACTGCGCTCCGTGTTGTACATCCTGAAGCGCTCGATGATCGCCTGTTGACGGGCGATTTCCTTTTGCTGGAGAGTGTATTCCTTGAGCTGCCTCTCGAGATTGGCCTGCCGCTGTTTGCTGAACGCGTCATAGTTGCCCGCGTACTGGGTCAGATGCGTCATGCTCAGCTCGGCCATGCAATCGCAAACGCTGTTGAGGAAATAGCGGTCATGTGAAATGACCATGATGGTGCCCTTGTACTTTCGAAGGGTATCTTCCAGCCATTCAGTCGCGTTGAGGTCCAGGTGATTCGTCGGCTCGTCCAGCATGAGCAGATCCGGCTGTATGAGCAGCATGCGAGCCAGACAGAGGCGGGTCTTCTCGCCGCCGGAGAGGAGATTGGCCGGCTGAGTTTGCCGTTCTTTAGAAAAGCCAAGGCCGGCCAATACGCCCGGTATGCGGCTGGGCCATTCGTATCCGCCTTCGCGTTCAAATCTCTCCGTCAGGCGTGTATATTCGCGACTGAGGATGTCAAACTCTCCGTTCTCTGAATCGGCGTGCGACATTCTGACTTCGAGATCGCGCAGCCGGGCTTCCATGGCCTTCAGCGGATCAAAAACCCGGGAGAGCTCCTCTGCCACAGTCAGGTCGCTCGTTATGTCCGCCTGTTGCGTGATCAGACCGACCTTTGTCCCGCGGACAAGGCTGACCGTTCCGCTGTCACTGGGCATTTCTCCGGCAATGATTTTAAATAGGGTGGATTTTCCGCTGCCGTTCACGCCCACCAGCCCCATGCGCTGCCCTTCTTTGAGGGTGAGGCTGACGTCTTTTAGAATGGTGTTGAGGCCGAATGCCTTTGTTACATTCGTCAGTGTCAAAAGAACCATGTTTTGTTCGCTCCCGTTTGTCAATCATGGATGAACATGGCGTCGCCGAAGGAAAAGAACCGGTATCTCTGACGTACGGCTTCCTCATAAACGCTCAACGTCCGTTCACGTCCCATGAAGGCCGATACGAGCATGATGAGCGTGGACCCGGGCAGGTGGAAGTTTGTGATCAACCCGTCGACCATTTTAAACTGATATCCGGGCTTGATGAAGATATCCGTCCAACCCGATTCGGGACGCACGTGACCGACCGTGTCAGCACAGGATTCGAGAGTGCGGACGCTGGTCGTTCCCACGGCGATGATCCGGCCCGAGCGCTCGTGCACGGCGTTGATGGCATCGGCTGAAGATTCGGGCATTTCATAGTATTCGGAGTGCATGACGTGCTCGTCGATGTCCTCGACCTTGACGGGCCTGAACGTGCCGAGGCCCACGTGAAGCAGAACAGGTATGATCTGAATGCCTTTTTCCTGGATGCGCTGCAGCAATTCGGGCGTAAAATGCAGCCCTGCCGTCGGCGCCGCGGCGGAACCGTCCTGCCGGGCGTACACGGTCTGATAGCGATCCCTGTCCTGCAGCTTCTCATGGATGTATGGGGGGAGAGGCATTTCTCCCAGCTGATCCAGGACGGCTTCGAAGGTTCCCTCGCATTCAAAATCGACAACTCTGCCGCCGGCATCGGTCTCTGACAGGATGTGCGCCTTGAGCTGGCCGTCGCCAAATGAGACGACAGCGCCGGGTTTCAGCCGTTTCCCGGGCCTCGCGAGGGTTTCCCAGCGCTTAGGGCCCAACTGCTTGAGCAACAGCAGTTCGCAAACACCGCCGCCAGCGCGCTGTCCCATCAAGCGGGCGGGAATGACTCTGGTTTCATTGACGACCAATGCGTCGCCCGGATTCAGATCGTCAATGACGCTGTCAAATCGGCGATGCTGGAGTTCACCCGTCTGCCGATTGACGACGAGCAGCCTGCTGTGATCTCTGGGGTATATGGGCGTTTGAGCAATCAGTTCCTCGGGCAGGTCATACATGAAGTCACTTGTTTTCAAAGCGTTCTTTCCTTTCAGGGCGCAATCTAAAATACTCGGTTTTGATAGCGGTTTACTCAAAGCGGGCCATGATCCGGGCGCAGGCGATGCCCACTGCGACGCAGGCGATATAAACGAGGACTTGAACATCGAACGCCACCCGGGGACAAGAGGCAATAATGGAACCGGTCATCAGCCCAACGACAAGGGCATAGATCTCGCCGGGATGCCTTTTTAACAGACGCCGTATGAGCCAGACGAGCGTGACCGCTGCCGTCGCGGCGCCCAGCAAAAACCACGCGAGCACGCTGAAGTCCATTGATGTGAAGGCTGCCATCATCGGCGCGTACCAGCCCAGATGGAATAGAACCACTGATGTCGACAGCCCCGGAAGGATCGAACCTACCGTGAGGATGAGCCCTGTGAGAAAGGACTGAGGCGGAAGCATGACCGCTGCGGCCTGCGCTTCCGGCGTCCTGCGGACGGCAAGCAGCAATAGACTGACCAGCAGGCCGCATATGGCCGTGACGCAGCATCTCTTCTGCGTGGATGGCGTCATCGCCTTTTTTGCCTCGCTGATGACAGACGGCATGGAACCGATTATCAGACCGATGAACAAAAAGATCAGGGGCGTCTCATACTTTTCCAGGGCTTTTCTGAGCACGAGAGCCACGGTATAGAACCCGAGACCGGCGCCCAGGCCGATGGGCAGGAGATAGCGGACGCTTTCGCCCGACTTTTTGAAGAGTGAGGCGACGGCGTCGATTATCTTTTCATAGATACCAAAGGCGACGGCCAGGACGCTGCCGCTCAGTCCGGGCAGTATTCCGCCAATGCCGAGCATCACGCCGGCGGCAAAGCGTTTTGCGATATCTCTGCTGCGCTGATTCATGACATTGACCTCTGATAATCCGATGTTTGGGAAACCCATTCAACGCCGAGAGGCCTGCATGCGACGCGATACGTATTGATCGTGCTGAGAGCGGTTGGCCGCGGTATTCGCTGATCGGTAAAGAGGCCGAAACAGCATGCGCCGCTGCCGCTCATGCGTGAGAAACGCGCGCCGACCCGGCTGAGTTCTCGGAGCGCCGTTTCAATCCCGGGATTCAGGCGCATGGACGGCGCTGTCAGATCGTTGCGCGTCTCACCGAAAAAACTCTCCCACCTTCCGGCCTGCAAATCATCAATCGCTCGCGGATCCAGAGGCTGTCCGTATTCTTCAGTTTCGTCGAAAGCGCGGAACACCTGCGCCGTATCACAGCCCATGTCCGGCATGGCGAGGAGCAGATCCGGAGAAGGCGCGTTGGACAGCGGTTCGACCGTCTCGCCGATGCCGCGTACGCGGCACAACCCGCCCGTCAGGCAAAAGGGCACGTCCGCGCCGAGTTTCAGACCCAGTTGCATAAGACGTTTGCGGTCAATCCCCAGATTCCATAAACTGTTGAGGACCGTGAGCGTCGCCGCCGCATCCGCGCTGCCTCCGCCGAGTCCCGCCTGAACGGGTATGTTTTTTGTGAGGTCTATCCGCACATGCGCCGCCGAGGGACAGTGCTCTCTCAGCAGTGAGGCGGCCCGACATACGAGGTTTTTATCGTTCCAGGGAACCGGATGACCGTCAATGAACAGCATATCGCTGTCTGACAGCTCGAAGGCGAGCGTGTCACACAGCGAAATTGACTGCATGAGCATATCCAGCTGGTGGTATCCATCCGGACGTCTTCCCGTTACATGCAGGGACCAGTTGATCTTGGCGTTGGCTTTGACACGAATCATGCAGGTGAGCTCCGTTATGATTTGCGAGTTCAGGTTGTGGTCATGGATTCCCGAATGACATCGATGATGACTGAAAGATCGTCATAACGACGGCTGGGCGCGGTGAAGTGAAGCACATAAATCTTTCGGGCCTGCTTCAAATAGCACATAAGGACATAGCCCGTGATCAATTCACCGGTTTCCATGTCGCGGGCGGTATACTTTTGCCTGATCCCTGTCGAATCCATGATGGCGACGTCTTCTTTGAATTCACCCGGGATGTAGCTGTTGTACTGCGTCTGCACCAGTGTCAGGAAGTATTCCATCTGATCCTTGACGTCCTTGTCGTCCGTCTTGGCGCCGACCGTCTTGCTCGTCACGGCCAGCCGCGCCGGCGTAACGCCCGGGTCGACAGGTTCTTCGTAACTGATCGTATAGCGGCCCGGCTTGTTGATCCAGTGCGAGGGATACTTGAAGCTGACGCCGACTGTTCTGTTTGTTATGTAATAATAGTCGTATTCTGAGATATCCACAACCGGGACCGCGGTTGGGATGACAGTGGGTTCAGGGGTGATTTCAAGCGTTGCCACAGGTTCCGGCGTGGCGTTCGTCGTGTTGGAATCAGATCCGCAGCCTGACAGCCCCACGAGCATCAGCGCAAAAACGAGCGCCGCCGCAATCAGTCTGTTTGTCATGACATACCTCGCTGGTTATTCGCCCACAGCGCCGTCATCTGTGACGGTGATCAATCGAGCGGGTGGATTCATGGAATAGTATTCCGCCAGTCCGTTGACCATGCCCTCGACGAGGAGAGCCTGATACTCAGGAGAGGAGAGCTTCTGATCTTCTTCGGGATTGGACATATACCCCATCTCCACGAGGATACTGGGCACGGTGGACCAGTTGAGCCCGGAATACGTGTCGCGGATGTGAATGCTCTCGGTTCGCGAACCCGTCGTTTCGCCCATTGCCTGAATCAACGGCTCACAGATGGCTTGACTTTCCGCCGCGCCCTCGCCGCTGGACTTGACATACAGGCCAATGCCGTGCGTGGACTGATTCTCGCTGCCGTTGCAGTGCAGGCGCAGCACCACGTCGACGCCCAGTTCGTTCATCATCTGCGCGCGCTCGACGTTGGATATATTAACGTCGTTGATTTCGCGCGTCATATAGACCTCCGCTCCAGCCGCCTGGAGCGCGTCGCGGAGGATGAGAGCGATCTCAAGATTGACCTCGTATTCGTTGCGGCGCGTGCTCACGCCGGCCGTCCCGCTGGAAACCTTGGGCTTGGTCTCGCTGCTGCCCGGCGCCACAGGTTCCCGTTCATTGTTGCCGTGAGACTGGTGCCCGGGATCGATGCCGATCTTCACGCCGGCAAGTGGCCCGGGAACGGGCTCAACGGTCGCATCGGGCGCGGGCATGGACGTGGAATCGGGCGTCTGAGTGACCGATCCATCCTCCTTTTGCTCGGTCGCCGACGCGTTACTGCCGTCCGCGTAAGCTGTGCCGCCGAGCAGGAAGCCGCTCATCGGATTTGCCGGGGCGGCCGGCTCAGAGGTGGGCAGGGCCGTTGGCGCGGCGGGAATCGTCGTTGGATAGGATGGCTGAGTCGGCAGCGGCGTTTCATCTGATGTCCCGGCCGAATCGTCTGCGGGAGTTTCGGCGCCTGAATCTGGTGCGACAGCGTCGACCGTATCGGCATCTATCGTCGGGATCGGGGCGTCGTTCATATCGAGATACCACGCGGTGACGCCCAGCGCGGCCAACAGCAGCAGCGCTACGATAAAGGAAAGCGGGCTCGCGGGCTTGACGGACCTCACGCGAAACGAACGCCTTTGCATTTTTCTGCCTTTCATGGGTAATACCTGCCTTTGGTCTTATACTTTCAGGCTTTGTACGTAGACGTCATTCAGGGCCTGAACGTCTGCCAGGCTGTACAATGTCATACTGCCGAGCGGCGCGCAGAGGAGGACTTCGACCGCCTCTCTGTAGGCCTCAAGCCTGGATTGAACATCGCTCAGGTCGAGACCCGTTTCACCCGGGAAGGTGATCTTCAGAGCGATGTCATCAGTAATATTGGCGAAAAGATTCAGAATCAGTTCCCCGATTTCATCAGGTCTTTGTGTAAAAAATTCGCCCTGAGCGATGCCGTCCCGGATAATCTGCCGGATGAGAGGCAGAGCGGGATTCATGTTGAAGCGCCTGACGCAGGCCCGCAGTTCGTAACTCGACGCGAAATACGCCGTATTGAGCAGCAGCACGGCATAAGCCGTGTCATCCCGCTGCCAAAGCGATATCGCGGAGAACAGCGCGTCCATCTGCGCTATGGCCTCTCCCGCGTTATTGGCGACGGCCGATTGGCACAGAGCGGCCGTCTTTTCGCCGTGACGGGCGCAGATTGCTTCCAGCAGCTGAAGTTTGCTCTCAAAATGATGGTAGAACCCGCCCTTTGAGAGTTGGAGCTCGTCCAGGATCTGCTGGATCGAGGTGTCTTCGTATCCGTTTTCGTAAAAGAGTTTCTCACCTGTTTCGATGATCTGCTCTCGCCGTATGATGCCTTTTTTCATGTCTGTCGGCTCCTTTTGATGTTGTCTGACGGTAAGGCCTGTCATTGCGGCCCTCTGTACGGCTTGGCTGTCTGTTCCCACGCTGACGGCTCTGCGCCCGGTCGTCAGGTCTGACGAGACAGTCGGGCCCATAGCCTATGAGATCTGTCCTTCCGGCTTTTGCCAGCGCCTTGACGACGAGATCCCTGTTGGCCGGGTTGAAGTACTGCATCAGAGCGCGCTGCATGGCTTTTTCTTCCGGATCCTTCGGAACGTAGACGGGAGTCATATCTCTGGGATCGAGGCCCGTGTGATACATGGCGGTGGCCAGCGTGCCTGGCGTGGGATAAAAATCCTGAACCTGCTCTGGGCGGTGACCGCTCCTCTTTATGTAGAGGGCGAGCTCAATCGCGTCCTCAAGAGTACATCCGGGATGGCTTGACATGTAGTAGGGGACGAGGTATTGATCCATGCCCGCTTTTTCATTGGCGCGCTTGTATTCCTCGACGAATTTATTGTACACCTCTACGCGCGGCTTGCCCATCTTCTCGAGGACCCGGGGCGAGACGTGCTCCGGTGCGACCTTGAGCTGTCCGCTGATGTGATGCCTGACCAGTTCGTTGAGAAAGGTCCTGCTCCGGTCTGCCATCAGCAGGTCGAAACGTATCCCGGAGCGTATGAAAACCTTCTTGATACCCGGAATGGCCCGCAGCTTTCGCAGCAACGAGACAAAATCGCTGTGATCCGCGTCGACCTGAGAACAGGGCTGCGGGAAGAGACACTGCTTGTTGCGGCAGGCGCCGCGCTTTAACTGATGCGGGCACGCCGGTTTGCGGAAGTTCGCCGTGGGGCCGCCGACATCGTGTATATATCCCTTAAAGCCGGGAAGTTTGGTCAGCTTTTTCGCTTCGCTTATGACGGAATTGTGGCTCCGGCTTGAGACGATGCGCCCCTGATGGAAGGTCAGCGCGCAGAACGCGCAGGAGCCATAACAACCCCGGTTGTGTGTGATGGAAAACTGTACCTCGTTGAGGGCCGGTACGCCGCCCAGCGCGTCGTACATCGGATGCCAGCGGCGCGTATAGGGCAGGGCATAGGTCGCGTCCATCTCCTCCTGCGTCAGAGGCATGGCCGGAGGATTGACAATCAAATAGCGTTCGCCGTGCTTCTGGTTGATGCCGTGACCGCGTACGGGGTCCTGCTCGTCGTATTGCGTTTTGAAAGCTCGGGCATAGCTTTCACGGCTGGCCATGACTTCCTCCGCGGACTCGATGGTCAGATAGCTCGCCTCAGGCTCACGGCTCATGACGCATGTCCCGGGGATCCGCATGTCGTGAAAGGGTACGCCGTCCTCCAGGGCTTTGACGGTTTCAAGGATGACGCGCTCGCCCATGCCATACATGAGCACGTCGGCACCTGAGTCGACGAGAACGGAATTGCGGACGCGGTCATCCCAGTAGTCGTAGTGGGCAAACCGCCTCAGCGAGGCTTCGACCCCGCCGATCAGGATGGGAACGTTACCATAGGCCTCGCGTATGCGGTTGGCATATACGATCACAGCCCGGTCAGGCGTATAGCCCGCCAGGCCGCCTGGCGCGTACAGGTCCTCGCTGCGCCGCTTTTTCGCGGCCGTGTAGTGGTTGACCATCGTATCGATGACGCCGCCCGTGACCAGGAACCCGAGCCGAGGCCGGCCAAACAGCTTGAATCGCTCGCAGCTGCGATAGTCAGGCTGCGGCATCATGGCCACTTTATAGCCCCTGCTTTCCAGCACGCGGGAGATTATGGCAAGTCCGAAGGAGGGGTGATCGACGTAAGCGTCTCCCGTAACATAGATAAAATCAGGCTGCTCCCATCCGCGCGCAGCCATGTCGGCCGGACTGACCGGCAGAAAATCCAATTTCGTGCAAACCCCTCCTTTCCGCATATTGAAGTAAGAAATCAGTTTTCGCTGGCTTTGATGAACTCAGCCAGTCTGTCGGCGTCACCATCAAAGTGATACGCGTCGATCCCCACGGCGCGCGCGCCTTCCACATTTCTGAGCGTATCGTCCACAAAAAGAGTGCGGGCGGGGTCGAGAGCGTAATTCTTTATCAGGTATTCATATATCTCCGGGTCAGGCTTGAGCATCCTGATCGGCCCGGATACGACGAACCCCGTGAAGCCGTCCAGAACGTCGTAATGGGAGAGGTTCTCCGCGAAGGGGACGGGCGCGTTTGACAGAAGAAACAGCTTGTAATGCCGCTTTTTCAGCGATTCGATGAGCTTGGGCATACCTTCGACATACGGCGCGCCCGTCAGCCATCCATAGAAAAAAGCTTTTGCCTGAGCGTGAAGCCGCTCCGGCAGACGGCTCAGAGCCCGGGTGATGTATTCGTCATAAGGCGTGAGCCCGGCGTCCAGATCGACCCACTCCGGAGAGACGGCGGCCTTGATCAGAGCGACGTCGTCGGCGTTTTCGCAGAAGAGGGAAATGAGCAGGTCGAAGTCAAAGCGGCCGATGACATTGCCGAAATCCAGGACGATATTGCGGTATTTGCGGGGAACGCCCGTGCCGGTGAGTTCGCCCCAGTGACGGATATACCTGTCACACAGTGCCTGTATCTCGTCCCTGTGAGGCCAGGATATCGGCTCGTCGATGGCTACGACATGAGCGCCGGCAGTCTTTGCTGAACGTATGGCGTACACGGCGTCTTCAAAGACGACGCACTCCTCGATGGGCACGTTCATGCGCTGAGCGACAGCCTGAAAGAACTGAGGATCTGATTTGTCAAAGCCTGTCTCCTGACAGTCGGTGACAAAATCCACATATTTGAGCAGATCGTGCCGCTCAAGCGCCATGCGGGCGATGTGGCGCGGCGTTGCGCTTGCCACGGCGACCGGATATCCTTGTCGCTTGAGCATGCGGAGCATATCCTCGGCGAAAGGCTTTGGCCAGACATCATTCCTATAATGAGGCGCAAGGAATCGCTCCAGCATGTCGAGATAGATACCCCAGTAGTCGCCGCCCTTGTGGCCAGCCCGGCTGAGCAGCTGACAAGTCATTCCGCTGCCGAACGTGATTTTTCCCTTCTGTTCGGGGAAGAGCGGCAGATGCTCCGCATCCATGTACTCGCGCCAGATGGTCCGCCAGTACCACATGGAATCGAGCAGCGTCCCGTCCATGTCAAAGATCATCGCCTTAAACTTTGATTGCATGCCATTTCCCCTCCGAGAAGCGTTTGGCTACTAGAACGACGCGAATCGTCATGTCGATGAGAGAGGCCATCCACGCGCCGATCAATCCGAGATCGAGGAGGTTAACCGCCGTATTGGCGGCGACAGGCCGGATGACTGCGACGCATATCATCATGACAAAGGCGACATATCTGTTGTCCCCCGCGCCGCGCAGGCATCCGGAGAACACGACAGAAGACATTTGGAACGGCTGGAACAGCGCGACGATCAGCATAACCTGTGTGGCCAGGGCGAATACCGCTTCCTTGTCCGCGGTTTCAGCCGACAGGAACAGGTTGACCAGCGGCACGCGCAGACAGACGATTGTCGAAGCCAGGATGACTGATATGATCATGGCGACCCGCTGGCTGCACTTGCCGTAAAGGGTCGAGAGGTCCGGCCGCTTTCGGCCCATCATCTGACCGACGAGAGACGTCCCGGCAACGCCGACGCCATCCGCAAAGGTGAAGGACAGCGTAAGAAACTGCGAACAGATCTGATGCGCGGCAAAGGCGTTCGTGCCAAGATCTGCCACGATCCGCGCATAGGTGAAAAAGCCGAAGCGCAGAGCGACCTGCTCGAACATGGCGTTGCCGCCGACCTTGAAGACAGCCTTCACGCTCTCCGGGTCGATGCGCCATGAATCCCTGAAACTGACGTGCAGGAAGTCTCCGCGTTTTCCGCCGCGAATGAGGGCGGTAAGCGCCATGATAAAACCGACCCCGAAGCCGATCCCCGTGGCATAGGCGGCACCGCGTACGCCCAGAGCGGGGAAGCCCCAGTTTCCGTTGATCAGCAGATAGTTAAAGAAGACGTTGACCAGATTCGCCGTGATGTTGCACACCATGACGATCCGGGTATTGCCGGTACCGCGCTGCGCGGCGTTGATGCCCATGCTCAGGGCGTTGAGCGGCAGCACCCAGGCGAGAATATTGAAATAGTCCGTCGCGTCGGCGATTGTTTCATCCTTCGCGCCGGCGAACCGCATGAGATGCGGCGACAGCGGCAGGACGATGGCCATCAGTACGAGAGATAGCAGCAACTCGACGATCAGCGCGCTGCGAAGGGCGGCGTTGGCGTCGGCCTGCCGGCCTTCGCCCTTGCGCCGGGCCACGACGGTCGTGACGCCGATATTCAGCGCAAAGAACAGGCAGAGCATGAGCATGCGCGGCTGCCCGACCAGGCCGACCGCCGCGATGGCGTTCGTTCCCTGGGTGCCGACCATCATGGTGTCGATGGAGCCGATCAGGCTGGTCAGTACCATCTCCAGCACGGAAGGGAGCGCGATATCGATTATAGACCTGTAGGCCTGTCGTGTAGAAGGCACGTCGCCCAGGGCTTTCGTCCTGCGCATCATGCCGTCAACCGTGAATATGTCCCTTATGGCCATTCCAACTCACCCACACTCCAACTCATGCCCGGTATCGTCTTGTCAGTCATATATTAACACAGAATCCGGTCGGGTGCCTGTTTGTTTGCAGGATTATCGCAGTCTTTACAATGACGGCGGAAGATGACCGTTTGCTCTCAGGTCCTCCGCCAGCGCGCTGAGACGGCGCAGTCGATTGTTTACGCCGGACTTTCCCAGCGGCGGGCTCATGATCTGACCGAGTTCCGTCAGATTGGCGTCCGGGTTTTGCAGGCGCGCCTGGGCCATGTCTCTGAGCGAGGCGGGCAGCCCGTCCATGACGCCGGCTGCGATCAGCGCGTTGATATCGTCGATCTGCTTCTGAGAGGCTTTGACAGTCTTCTCAATGTTGGAGCCGTCGCAGTTCATCTGTCTGTTGACGCTGACGGTTACCTGCTTCATGATGTACGCGTTTTCATAGGCCATATAAGCGGCGTGGGCGCCGAGCGTCGCAAGCAGGCGGCTTACGCCCTCAAAGTCCCTAAGATACGCCACATACTGGCTTTTCCGGTGGCTGACGCCACAGTGGTATCCCATAGCGTTCATGCACTGAGACAGGCGCTGCGCCTCTGGCTCGCCGGATACGGTGAACTCGAGATTATATGACTTTTCGGGATCGCTCACCCAGCCGCAGGCC
>JAFRLF010000165.1 GCA_017431365.1 Clostridia bacterium
GACCTTAGGCTCACGGACGATAGCGCGGCCCAGAGCAACGCGCTGACGCTGGCCGCCGGACAGAGCCTTGGGCTTACGGTTGAGCAGATGCTCGATGTCGAGGATCTTCGCGGCTTCTTTCACGCGGCTGTCAATTTCAGCCTTGGGTGTCTTGCGCAGCTTCAGGCCGAATGCCATGTTGTCATAAACCGTCATATGGGGATACAGAGCGTAGTTCTGGAACACCATGGCAATATCGCGATCCTTCGGCGCAACGTCGTTGACCAGTTTGTCGCCGATATAAAGTTCGCCTTCGGAAATCTCTTCCAGACCAGCGACCATGCGCAGCGTGGTGGATTTTCCGCAGCCGGAAGGACCGACCAGAACGATGAATTCCTTATCTTCAATGTTCAGAGTAAAATCGCTGACGGCGGTAACGCCACCGGTATAAACCTTATAAATGTGCTGCAGGGATACGCTTGCCATAGATATTCCTCCTCTTATATTTTCCGAGACGAATCTCGTCTCGTCTTGTTAAGTATTATAATAGCTGTAGCCCAAAATGTCCAGTAGACAATCCTTACAAAATCGTAACGCATTCTTTTGTATGTTTCGTTGTTTGAGGTTCTTTTGAATGATGCAGTGCAATTTGCTGTAAAGCCGAAGCACGGCAGTCTGCGCCTGCAAATGAAAAAGAGACGGCGCTTAATAAAATGTTAATCCGCATGGTTAATCGCCGAGCTTGTAGAAAACGATTTCGACGTGTAAAATACATATGTTTGTTTTTTCATTCTTTCCATATGTTTTGGAGGTTGTTCCATGCCTACGAATAAGCAAGATACGCTGAGACTGCTTGTCATCAATCCGGGTTCAACTTCAACAAAAGTGAGTCTGTTTGAAAACGAAGTCTCTCTGTTTGAAAAGAGTCTCTTCCATGACGCGCCGGTACTGCTTCAGTATCCGAATGTCAACGATCAGATTCCTTTCAGATACGAGGTCATTCTGAACATGCTGAGTGATTACGGCATAAGGCCAGATCAGATCGATGTCTTTGTCGGCAGGGGCGGAAGCGCCTATACGCAGCCTTCCGGCGTTACGCGTGTCGATCAGCGGCTCTACGACGATACCGTAAAGGGCGTGGGCGGCAGCGAGCATCCGGCGAAGCTGGGCGTCATGCTGGCATGGAAATTCGCTCAGACCTTCAACCGACAGGCGTATACGTTAAACCCAACCAATGTGGATGAACTGTGCGACTATGCCCGCCTGACGGGCATTCGCGGCGTGTATCGGGCTGCCCAGTCACATGTGCTCAATCAAAAAGCCACGGCTCAGGTGCACGCTGAGAGCATGGGCAAACGATATGAAGACTGTAATTTCATCGTCGGCCATATTGACGGCGGCATTACGGTCAGCGCGCACGATCACGGTCGGATGATCGACGGGAATGTCGGCGCGGGCGGCGACGGCGCTTTCACCCCGACGCGCATCGGGAGCGTGCCCGTTCTGGCGCTGTTGGATTATATGCGCGATCATTCTCTCGACGATGTCCGTCTGATGTGTTCACGCGCCGGGGGATTTGTCAGTTATTTCGGAACATCTGACGCGAATACGATTCACGCTCTTGTCGACCAGGGCGATCGCAAGGCGACGCTCGTGTGGAATACGATGATCTATCAGATCGCGAAGATGATCGGTGAGATGAGCGCTGTGCTCTGCGGGAAAGTCGACGGCATATTGCTGACGGGTGGGTTCATGCGGTTTGAAGATCTCATCAGCGGCATTCGCGAACGCTGCGGCTGGATCGCGCCGATCAATATATATCCTGGCGAAATGGAACAGGAGGCGCTGGCTCTTTCCGTGCTCAGAGCCCTGCGCGGTGAAGAGCCGATTCATACGTATTCGGGTCGGCCCGTATGGTGTGGTTTTGAAGGCCTCGATCTGTGATCGGCGCTGGCCAAACAGGCTGGATTTCAAATGAAACGCATTGACTTCGCGGCGCTAATCCGTTTTGAACATGAGGAGATTTTCATGGGAGGCATTCTTTTCTTCGCCTTGTTTGAACTGTCCGGCTGCGGACTGATGTTTGCCCTGTTCAGGCGCCAGGGGTCAGGCGTGCGTCTGTGGCTTGGACTGTCCGCGGGCTGTCTCCTGCTCATGTGGCTGCCGTCGCTATATGCGTTCGCTTTTGATTTTACGATGAAGGCAAACCTGTTAGCGTTGGGCACCGCTGTACTTATAGGCGCGGGAGGCGTCTTCTCTGTCTGGCGGCGAGGAGGTTGCGCTGTTTCGCGCGATCAAAGTTCGGATACGGGTGATCCGCCGCTAAAGCTGGTTCTCTACCTAGTTCTTCCCTTGCTGATCGTCATGGCGTATATGCAGTATACGCATACGCTTCGTCCGGTTGACGGCGCCTTACATACGGGACAGTCGACCTATGGGGATATGAACCTTCACCTTGGGATCGCGACGGGCCTTGTCAATCAGGCTTATCCCCCGGATTATACCATTCTCCCTGGCACGCTTTTAGGCTATCCGTTTCTGATGGACGCGATGTCCGCGTCGCTTTACATGATGGGACTTCCTTTGAGATGGGCGTTTATCCTGCCCGGCGTCGTGATGAGCGGCCTTGTCATGTGGGGATTTGTCATTTTTTCGTGGTCGCTCACTCGTTCCCGCCGGGCCACATGCGTCGCGTATCTTCTCTTGTTTTTGAACGGCGGTCTTGGCTTTATCTATGTGATCGATCAGGCTATCGCCAATCCGCAGGCCTTTTTGCAGGTTTTCTCCGGGTTTTATAAGGCTCCGGCTAATCTCGTAGATTACAATATCCGCTGGGTTAACGTCTTGGTTGATATGCTCCTGCCGCAGCGAACCATACTCTCGGGCTGGATGATGGTCATTCCCGCGCTCTGGATGCTTTTGAATGCCATGAGAAGCGAAAAGTGGCGGCACTTTTTCTTGCTTGGACTGTGGGCTGGCAGCATGCCGATGATCCATACGCATTCATTCCTGGCGCTTGGACTCATATCAGCCGGCGCGATGGTGTCATTTACTATTCATACGGCGAAAAAGGACAGGCTTCGCGTCATGGGGCTGTTCGTCGTTTATGGCGCGACCGCGGTTATACTGGCGCTGCCGCAGCTGATGACGTGGACGTTTCCTCAAACCGTCGGTGGAGGGTCTCTGCGCGTTCACTTTAACTGGGTCAACAATAGGAACGGCCGTCTCATTGATGAATACTTCTGGTTCTGGATCAAAAACGTAGGCCCGGTTTACCTGCTGATGATTCCCGCGGCGCTCATGGGTAACAGGCGACAGAAGGCCCTTGCTTTGGGCGCTGCGCTCGTATACTGCGTAGCCGAGGCCATTCTCTTTCAGCCGAACGATTACGACAACAATAAACTGTTTTACGTGGCCTTTATTACTATGCTGCCACTTGTTGGACAGTATCTGACTGCCTTGTATAACCGTTTGCGCGGTCTACCCGGACGCCGGTTGTTCGCATCGGTGTTTTTACTTGTGTCAATCCTCTCCGGCGGACTCTCTATTGTGAGGGAATGTGTCTCTGATTATCAGCTGTACGGCGCTTCGGAGGTCGAAGCCGTCGAGTGGCTTCAGGATAACGCGCCGGAGCACGCCGTCATTCTGACAGGCACACAGCACAACAATGCGCCCGCCTCGCTGGGTGGGTTTCGGTTAGTTTGTGGCACACCGACTTTTTTGTATTTTCATGGCGTCAATTACCAGCGTCAGCAGGCTGACGCAAGAATGATGTTCGAAAATCCGCGTGAGAACGCCGCTTTGTACAATGAGTATGATGTGCAATATATTTATGTTTCGTCTCACGAGCGATCGTCGATGGCTGTAAACGAAGAAGAGA
Organism: Clostridia bacterium; assembly: GCA_017431365.1. Taxonomy (GTDB): domain Bacteria; phylum Bacillota; class Clostridia; order Christensenellales; family Aristaeellaceae; genus Firm-10. Next base: position 3,860 of record JAFRLF010000165.1, read on the forward strand.
TCATCGAATTGTATCCACTTGTCTTTGAGTCGGGGGATGTTCGCATTTATGAAACGGATATCCAATAAACAGCGTGGCAGCGGCGGAGGCGATTTGCTTTTCCTGACTTCGTGCATAAAAATACAAAAGTTGCCAAATCAAGGTTAAATATATGCAAAAGCACTTGCTTTTTTCCGAATTCCTACGTATAATCCTTGCATAATCAAATGAACGGTTATTTCGTTCTGAAGGAGGATCATTATGAAAAAGATTCTGGCTGTCATGTTGGTGCTGGTGTTTGCTCTCTCCTCCGTGGCTTTCGCTGAGAATAAGGGCGAACTTCACATGGGTACGAACGCTCATTTCCCGCCGTATGAGTATCATGAGATCGTCGATGGAGCCGACACCATCCTCGGTATCGATGCGGAAATCGCGGCGGCCGTATGCGATTATCTGGGATACACGCTGGTCATTGACGATATGGAGTTCGGCGCGATCATCAGCGCCGTTCAGACGGGCAAGGTCGACTTCGGCATGGCCGGCATGACCGTCACCGATGAGAGAAAGCAGTCCGTCAACTTCTCTGACACTTACGCCACCGGCATACAGGTTGTCATCGTGAAGGAAGGATCCCCCATCACAACAGTCGATGATCTGACGGCTGATCATAATTATGCCATCGGCGTGCAGGAAGCTACGACCGGCGATCTGTATTGCACCTGGGACGTCGAGGACGAAGGCCTCGGTACCGTAGAGCGTTATAAGACCGGCGCGGACGCCGTTCAGGCTCTTTTGACCGGCAAGGTTGACTGTGTCGTCATCGACAATGAGCCTGCCAAGGCCTTTGTCGCCGCGAACGAAGGACTTGTCATTCTCGACACCGAGTATACCATCGAGGATTATGCCATCGCCATCGCTCTGGATAACGAGACTCTGCTCAATGACATCAACGGTGCGCTTGCCGCGCTGACTGCGGATGGCACGATCCCGGCGATCATTGCCAAGTACATTCCCACCGAAGATTGATTGTACATCACCCGCAAAGTTGTTTGCGCCTTTGAATCCTGTTTCAGGGAACGGACACGTTTCGTTCCCTGATTGTGTTGTTTTGTGGAGGTATGTGTTTTGAGCAGCGCCCTTGACAATCTCAAGTCACAGTTTATTCTGAATTTCGTCGAGAAAGATCGGTGGCGTTATTTCGTCAGCGGTCTTGGTGTGACACTGCGAATTACGCTGTTTGCCGTCTTGATCGGAATAGTGCTGGGCACGCTTGTGGCCATTGTACGTTCTACTGGAGACAAACTGCTTCCGGGAATGCGTAAAGGTCCCGGCCGCATATTCCTCGGCATTGCCAATGGCTTATGCAAGATCTATCTGACGGTCATCCGCGGAACGCCTGTCGTCATACAGCTGATGATTTCTTACTATATTATTTTCGCCTCATCACGCAACGGTGTGTTGATCGCCATCATCGCGTTCGGTATAAACTCGGGGGCTTATGTGGCCGAGATTGTGCGCGCTGGAATCATGTCCGTGGACAACGGCCAGATGGAGGCCGGGCGCAGCCTTGGTTTTACCTTTGTACAGACGATGGCATATATCATCATACCGCAGGCCTTTAAAAACGTGCTCCCCTCCCTCGCCAACGAGTTTATCGTCCTTCTCAAGGAAACGTCCGTTGCCGGCTATGTCGCCGTGCGAGATCTGACGAAAGCGGGCGACATCGTCAGGGGCACGACATATTCGGCGTTTATGCCTTTGATCGGCGTTGCTCTCGTATACCTGATTCTCGTCGTTTTCTTCAGTTGGCTGGTAGGGAAACTCGAAAGGAGGCTGCGTGCCAGTGATCACTAATCAAAAGACCGTAGAGCCTGCAACGGGCGAAGTCATGATCTCGGTGCACAATCTGCAGAAGCATTTCCTGAGCGCCAAAAGTGAAGTGCGCGCGTTGCGCGGCGTGGATCAGACGATTGTAAAAGGTGAGAAACTGGTCGTCATCGGGCCGTCAGGGAGCGGAAAATCGACTTTCCTGCGCTGCCTTAACCGTCTCGAGGAACCTACTGGAGGGACGATCATCTTCGATGGCGTTGATATCACCTCTCCTGAATGCAATATCAATCTCGTTCGACGTCGGATGGGTATGGTCTTTCAGCAGTTCAACCTCTTTCCTCACTGGACGGTATTGGACAATATCACCACCGCACCCGTCAAACACAGGTTAATGACCCGTGCGGAGGCAGTCGACAAGGCCATGTCCCTGCTCAAAAGAGTCGGCCTTGAAGAAAAGGCAAAATCATATCCGTCGCAGTTAAGCGGCGGTCAGAAGCAGCGCATTGCCATCGTGCGAGCGCTGGCGATGAGCCCTGAAGTCATGCTTTTTGACGAGCCAACCTCCGCCCTTGATCCCGAGATGGTCGGTGAAGTGCTGCAGGTCATGAAGGATCTGGCAGAGGATGGTATGACGATGGTCGTCGTCACTCATGAAATGGGCTTCGCGAGAGAAGTCAGCGATCGGGTCGCCTTCATGGACGATGGATTAATCGTCGAAGAAGGTACGCCGCAACAGATTTTCACCAATCCTCAGAACAAGCGGACACAGGATTTCCTGAGCAAGCTGCTCTAAGATTCACGCGGAGAGCGCGAACGCGGGATAGTAACATCATAAAGAACTGTTCATAAGGCAACGCGGTTGAACGACCGGTTGCCTTATTCATTCCTGTTAACATTTGATAAATTGAAAAAATACCGCTTGACTTTCTGCCTATAATCGTTTATATTAAACGAGTGCTTTGAATGAAGCGCCTGCTGATGTAGCTCAGTCGGTAGAGCGCATCCTTGGTAAGGATGAGGTCACCAGTTCGAATCTGGTCATCAGCTCCATTATAACCGTCAGTTTCTGGCGGTTTTTTCTTTTACCCGAAAAAAATTACGAGGCAGGCTTTTGCTGCGTGACCGTAGTGGGTTTGCACCCCAAATTAAGACATCCTTTCCCGTTTTAAGCATGCCCTTTTCATGTCACAAGTAATTGATGGTAATTCACGGATTATTGATAAGGAAGTAATCAGATCCATCAGCCGAAATTATCTATGGAATAATTTATGTTAACATATTCAGCTTGATTATCGTCACAAAAAATGATATGATTTGTGTACTCAATGATGAAGGAGACGCTTTCATGATTACGACTGTTTGCCTGAATCCTGCCATTGATCATACGATATCGGTCAATAAGCTGATAAATGGGCAACTCAATCGAGTGACTACGTCCTCGTTTGAGGCATGTGGCAAAGGCGTAAATGTGGCACTGACAGTTGCGCGACTTGGAGAGCCGGTATGTTGTGCGGCTTTCCTTCCGGAAGGGAACGGCGTCATGCTTACAGAAAGGCTGCAGCGTGAGGGCATCAGACAGGCGCATGTGCCGACCGGGGGCCGGATCCGCATTAACACCAAGGTATTTGACGAGAGCGCAGCTCTTACGACAGAGATTAATGAAGGCGGAGCGGCGGTCACGGATCAGGAAATCGACGCCATGACGGATAATCTCATCGCTCTGGCGCGCGATAGCGACTACTTGGTGCTTTCGGGGAGTCTTCCGCCCGGGTGTCCCTCAAACTATTACGAAAAAATCATCCGATCCTGTCATGATGTCGGATGTCGAATTGCCCTTGACGCTGATACGGACAAATTGGCTATGGGGATTCAGGCTAAACCCTTTCTGATCAAACCAAATCTGACTGAATTGCGTCAGCTGACAGGCGAGAGCTTGCAGACGCTCTCTGAAATAGATGAAACGGCCCGGCGCATTGCTCATAAGGGAATCGGGATTGTCGTCGTTTCACTCGGGGAAAATGGCGCTTATATAACAGACGGACTGCGCGCGCTGAAAGCGGATCCCATTCCTGTTGAAATTGGTTCCACCGTTGGCGCGGGTGACGCCATGCTCGGAGGCCTTGTCACGGGCTTTGCCCGCGGCCTCGATATGGAGCATGCCTTTGCTCTTGGCGTAGCCTGCGGGACAAATGCAGTTCTGGGCCGAGGCACCGGATTGGTTACAGCGCAGGTCTGCAACGAGCTCGTTAAACGGGTGAATATACATTCGGTTTGACACGCTATATATCAAATAAAAAGGAGCAGTTATTATGGTATCAGTGGCCGTTTTGGGTGGAGGCGTCGTCGGCTATGGCGTTGCTCAGATGATATGTGAGAATCAGGCGCATCTACGCCGTTGCACGGGCGAAGAAGTGGCGGTAAAGTATATTCTCGACATCAGGGATATTGAGCCTCCGGTAGGCGCGACGCTCACACATTCATTTGATGATATCCTGAACGATTCGGATATTCGCATTGTCGCGGAAACGATCGGCGGAACAGGGGCAGCCTATGACTATACCAGGCGCGCCTTGATGAGCGGTCGGCATGTGGTGACTTCAAATAAAGAACTCGTAGCCACTCATGGCGATGAACTGAGCCGGATAGCGGAGGATCATCAGGTCTCATACCTTTTTGAAGCCAGCACAGGCGGCGGTATTCCCTTGCTCCACCCTATCATGCGATGCCTTTCCGTCAATGAGATCACGCGCATCGACGGCATCGTCAACGGCTCCACAAATTATCTTTTGACAAAAATGCGTGATGAAGGCATAGATTTTGAAACGGCGCTGGCCAACGCCAAAGCCTTGGGCTATGTAGAAGCTGATCCCTCAGCCGATGTAAACGGTCTGGACGCACAGCGAAAAGCGAGCATTTTGGCCGCGTGCGCATTCGGTTCCAGATTCGACAGCGGAAAAGACTTACCCGTCAAAGGCATCGGCGACATACTCGCCGACGACCATACGGCTGCCGCCGCATTCGGCGGTTCGATTAAGCTCATCGCTCATCTGCAGCTATTGAGCGAGCAAAACACTTGGACGGGATGGGTGCATCCCTGCCTCGTGAAAGCTGGACATCCGCTATACAGCGTTAACGATGTCTTCAACGGCATCATCGTGCATGGAAACTATGTCGATGACGTCATGTTTTACGGCCGAGGCGCCGGTCGGAGGCCAACAGCCAGCGCCGTTGTCAGCGATATTGCCGAAATCGTGAAAAACATTGACGCATGCATAACGACGAACAGATGCGCCTCTGACTGCCAGCCTGCCTTCAGTCGCTTGGATCTGCCAATCGCCCGCCTTTTCCGGACGGACACCGCTTCCGCCATAGTCCTGGAAAGGCAGAACCCCGCGTGGCATGTGAAGCCGCTCGCTCACGAAGCCACGATTGTGACCGATGCTTTGACGCAAGAGACATTTGACCATCTAACGGCTGGGATGCGAATCTCCGAACCTATCTGGGTTCTGGAGCAAACGTGATGACAACGCCTACGCCCGTCACATATTGCAATTGTTCAGGAAATATTCATCAATTAACGCTTGTCATGGTGCGCTTCTGCGTGTATAATATTTCGGAAGTGCCGTTAGCACGAGATTGTGTGAAAGGATGAAGGACCAAATGAGAAATCGTGTTTGCAAACTGATTGCCCTTGCGATGATATTGCTTCTGGCGTTGACCGGCTGCAATATGATCCAATTGAATGAAGAACGCGACAAGGCTGTCGTTGTCGCTCAGGTGAATGATACTGTCATCACTAAGGGCGAAGTACAGAATTCTTACGATTACTATAAGAGCTACTACGAGGCTTATAATTCCTATTACGGCTACACGGCCTATGACTTGAGCAACCTGGAGAACGATATCATTGATTCCTATGTCAACCGTGAGCTCATTCGTCAGCAGGCGACCAAATTGGGCATCGATCCGACGACTGAAGAAAACGCGAAGACGATAGCGGACGCCGCCCAGGCTCAGCTCGATGAACTGGTTGCTGAGGAGCTTGAAGAAGGCCATATCGTCACTGAGGGCCTCTCTGACGAGGAAGCGAAGGCTGCCGCTATCGCGCATCTTGAGGAAGAAGGCATTACTCTTGAGAGACTTACGGCCGATCAGACCGATACTTTCCTGAGCGAAAAGGTCCGCGCCAGCGTTACTGACGAGGTTACCGTAAGCGAAGAAGATATTAAGGCGGCTTTTGACGAGAAGGTCGCGTCTGATGTTTCGCGCCTGGGTGAAAGCACGTATCTTGTGGAAATGTATGGCGCCAACGGCACGACAGTATATTGGTATCCGGAAGGATATCGTACTGTGAAACATGTTCTGCTGAAGATGTCCGACGAACAGAGCGCGGCGATGTCCACCGCAAAGAATGCCGTTACCGACATAGACAGCGCTATTACGACCGTCAAGACTGACATGACTGACGAAGATATCGCCGCGGCCGAAGAAGCTGCTTCCGAGAAAATCGACGCCATCAAGGCGGCGGCCGAAGAGACGATTTCCACGCTGAAATCTGACGCCGAAGCCCTTAAGGCTGCCGCGCAAGCCGCTGAGGACGCCGCTGAAGCCGAGCTTGATGAAGTAGAGCAGACCGCCCAGGAAGTTGCCGAAGAGGCTTCTGAAGAGATGGCTGAGGAAGTTACCGAAGCCCTTGATCAGGCCGTTGAGGAAACCGACGCTGAACAGACGGAATCCACCGAGACGGAGTCTGAGGAGCCGGCCGATGAGGCTGAGCAAGCCGCTGACGAATCGACTGAGGAAACCGCTGAAGAACCTGCTGAAGAGACTGCCGATGAGACTGCTGACGAGACCGAACAGGCGGATGAAGAGGATCTGACCACTCTGAGTCTTGAAGAACTGCTTGTCCGTAAAGCTCAGGCTGAGGCGGATTTCGATGTGCTGTCGGCCGAAACGATGATTTCCATGCAGGATCGCATCGACGAAGTTTATGCGGCGTTGGATGCTGGCACACCCTTCGACGAAGTCATGGCCACATACGGCGAAGACCCGGGCATGCAGAGAGAACCCGCGATGACGACCGGCTATTATGTCTCGGAAAAATCCACCTACTGGGATACGGCTTTCCGCGATGCCGCGATGAGCCTTGAAAAAGTCGGCGACGTGAGCGAGCCCGTTCTGGGCAGCAATGGCGTTCATATCATCTGCTATAATTCTGATGTGACATCTGGCGAGATCGATATCGAAACCGTCCGTGAAGACCTCTTGGCCAGCACAGAAGAGACCAAGCAGCAGGAGGCTTATGACGCGGCGCTTGAATCCTGGCGCAACGAGGCTAAGGTCAAGACCTGGCCTGAGCGTCTGAAGTAAAAGACAATCGTAAAGTGACATATATGCTCCCTTCATAAAGACAGTGGATCAATGCCGAAAGCTGTCACATGAAGGGAGCATTTTATTAAGCTTTCTGGGACTTGTCAAACACATTCGACTGTGTTACAATCCAATAAAAGACATGCTTGTGAGGAATAATCATGCGGTATATGCGTCATCTGGCGATCTTCATGGCTTTAGTCATAGCTTTGAGCTCCTGCGCCGTCGCTGAGAGCAACTGGACAATAGACATTACGGATATTCACGTAGATGTCGGCACGACTGTGGCGAATCTGAAGCCGACAGCCCGGATTATACTTTCTATGAATGACGATTATTCAGAAGCCTGGATGACTGTAAATGTTTATTGCAATAAAAAGCGCCTTGAACCATTGTATGTCTATTATTCGGCATCAGAAGATCGCTGTTTGATTCGCGTAGAGGATGGAAGCGTGACCGTTTCAGTGCCTGCCAACGCTATCGAACCGTATCTTGGGCAAATGACCGGCGAAGAGGATCTGGGATCCGCCTTGGAGATGATCGACATCGCCCTGCTCGTCGATGAAGCGCCCGCGACCCTGGGGACCTGGGATCACACGGGCAATATGTCTTACTCATTCAATACAAGGTGTTTTGACGCGAATATTAATTGCGCCGTAAGCTGGGACGAGTCAACGGAAGGGCTTACGTTTATGCCGGCGCGCGACGCTATACCCTGCGATGATCTTGATAAGGCCATATCTGTCCTTCGTGACGATTTGCGGTCACCGCTGCATACGCTGTTTGCGGACGGAACGGTCTGGTATCTCGTCAAAGCCTGCTTTGACAAGGACAACATGCTCTGATTCTTTTTCTTTGCGGCCTTGAACCGTGAAGATCTAGATATGAAAAAAGCAAATTTGACTGGAGGGATTGGTGTTGAAACTCAGCGTTTTTGCGGTTCTTCTGGCGGATCGCTCTTTTGAGGAAGCGTGTAAGTATCTGTCTGAACGCGGCGTTCAGGCTGTCGAGATTGGATGCGGCGGATATCCGGGGGACGCGCACTGCAAACCGCGCGATCTGTTAGCTCATCCGGAAAAAATCGACGAGATGAAGGCCATCCTCGAGAGGAATAATCTGGAGATTGCCGCCTTCTCCACCCACGGCAACGCTATTCATCCCGACAAAGCAGTTGCCGCCAAGTTTCATGATGACTTCGTTCAGACCGTCCTCCTCGCGGAAAAGATGGGCGTTGAGACAGTCGTAACCTTCTCCGGTTGTCCGGGCGGCTCGGCGGAGGATAAAACGCCAAACTGGGTAACATGTCCCTGGCCGGACGATTTTACGTCGATCCTTGACTATCAGTGGAACGAAGTTCTCATCCCCTACTGGAAGAAGACCGCGGCCTTCGCTCAGGAGCACGGCGTAAAAAAGATCGCCTTTGAGATGCATCCTGGATTCTGCGTTTACAATCCCGAGACGATGATGCGCATCCGCAAAGAAGTCGGCCCTGTTTTAGGCGCGAATTTCGATCCGAGCCATCTGTTCTGGCAGGGCATTGACCCGATTTACGCGATTCGCTATCTCGGCGAAGCCATATACTACTTCCATGCCAAGGACACTCGTATTGACCCGATCAATACGAAGACAAACGGCGTTCTTGACACGAAACACTATGGCGACGAGATCAACCGCAGCTGGATATTCCGTTCGGTCGGCTACGGCCACGACTTTGACACCTGGAAGGAAATGATCAGTCAGCTGCGCTTGGTCGGCTATGACGGACCTATTTCCATCGAGCATGAAGACAGCCTTATGACACCGGGTGAAGGCCTTGACAAAGCTATCGCGTTCCTGAAGGATGTGCTCATGTTCCAGCCACGCGGCGGTATGTATTGGGCCTGATGATATTCAATTAAACCATATAACAGAGAGCTGCACGCGCCAACGCATACGTGCAGCTCTCTGTTAATGAATTGAACAAACTATTTGAAACGATAAGGTACAATAAGTTGCGCAAATTCATTCAGCACCTGTGAAAAC
>JAFRLF010000166.1 GCA_017431365.1 Clostridia bacterium
GCCGGTCAGCTTGCCGCCGTCGATCACGTCGCCCGACATGACGGTGGGCTTGACGTTGTCGGGGTTTTCTTCGGTGTTGACGGCGTTGACATCGTCATGGTGAAGGACGATGTGCTCGGCCACCTTGAGATCGCCGAAAGCCCGCAGATCGCCGCTGAGGCAGACGTCCTCGTTCATGTCGCGGTTGACGGCGAAGAGCGTGACGCTGCCGTCGTCCTGCATCGTGGCGGACAGGTCGCACACCGGGACGTCGGTGAAATCGCTGCAGTCATACATGGGCGAGCTGACGACGGGCCGGAGCGAGACGCCGCGCCCGAAGTGCGAGGCGTGCATCAGCGGCCAGTAGATGCTCTGGGCCCATGCGCCGCCGCCGTTCTTCGTCATGATGGGCGCGATGACGTTGACCAGCTGCGCCATGCAGGCCACCTTGACCCTGTCGGCGTTGCGCAGGAAGCAGTTGATCATCGTGCCGATGAGCAGGGCGTCTTCGAAATTGTACACGTCCTCAAGGATCGGGAGGGCGCGGCCCCAGCGGTCACGCTTCCACACATCCTGATCCTGCTTGTTGGAGTGATACCAGACGTTCCACTCGTCGAAGGAGAGGTTGATCGTCTTTTTGCTGTGCTTCTTGGCCTTGATGGCGTCGCACATGCTGACAACGGAGCGGATGAACGCTTCCAGGTCCATGGCTCTGGCCAGGAAGCCGGGCGTATCGCCCGTGGGGTTGCCGTAATACCGGTGCAGAGACACGTAGTCGATCGTGTCATAGCACTCGTCGAGCATGCCCATCTCCCAGGCGCCGAAGGTCGGCATCTGGGAAGAAGACGATCCGCACGCGACCAGTTCGATAGACGGATCGACCCACTTCATCACGCGGCCAGCCTCATTAGCGATGCGGCCGTATTCACTTGCGGTCTTGTGTCCCATCTGCCAGGGGCCGTCCATCTCGTTGCCGAGGCACCACAGCTTGATGCCGAAGGGGTCTTCGGCGCCGTTTTTCCTGCGCAGGTCGGACCAGTAACTCCCGCCGGGGTGGTTCGCGTATTCGACGATGTTGCGCGCCGCGTCCACGCCGCGCGTGCCGAGGTTGATGGCGTACATGGGCTGCGTGTCGGCTTCATGGCACCATTTCATGAATTCATGAAGGCCGAACTCGTTGGTCTCGGTCGTGAACCAGGCCAGGTCGAGCCGCTTGGGGCGATCCGCCTTCGGGCCGACGGAGTCCTCCCAGTTGAATCCCGAGACGAAGTTCCCGCCCGGATAGCGCACGACGGGCACGCCGATCCCGCGGATGAGGTCGATGACGTCGCGGCGGAAGCCGTTTTCATCCGCCTTGGGATGGCCGGGCTCGTAAATGCCGCCGTAGACGGCGCGGCCCAGATGCTCAATAAACGAGCCGTAGATGCGCGGGTCGATGCGGCTTATCTGATAGTCCTTGTCGAGAATGACGGAAGCGTTCTTCATGTCGTTACCTCCTCAGATCAGACCTTTGTATTCGTAACCCTTGTCCGTGACGGCGGCTTTGACAGCAGCCTCGTCAAAATCGCCTGTCAGCGTGAGAAGCGCCGTTCCCTTTTCGTGATCCGGCGTTGCCTCGCCGACGAAGTTCAGACCCTCCAGGGCCTTCTTGACGCGCGCCTCGCAGTGGGCGCACATCATGCCGTCGATTCGAATGGTCTTTTCCATGACTTTTGTCCATCCTTTCTGTTATTGTGTCGTGTTATGTATCATTTCATGAGTTTCTGGATGACGCCGAGCAGCTCGTCGATGGAGCTGTCATTTCCGCCGCGGATGTCCTCCATGAGGCACGTGCGCATGTGCTCCGAGAGCAGTTCCCGGCTGAAGCTTTTCAGCGCGTTCGTAACGGCGGAGACCTGTATGAGCACGTCGGGGCAGTAAGCGTCGTCCTCGATCATGCGCTGAATGCCTCGGATCTGCCCTTCGGCCAGCTTCAGCCGCTTGATCAACTGCCGCTTTTCTTCCTCATCCCTGTGCTTTTTTCGCGCGCTGCAGCAGGGGGCGGTCTGATTCTCTGCCATAAGCTATCTCCTCAAAATACTTGAAAGGCCTTATTTTAAAACAGGGAGGTCCGGTTCGGTCAGCGAATAGAAAAGCTCATTGACTGAATCCTCAGCGAAGACTTCCAGGGTCTCCGGCATACTGGAAGCCCATTCATCTTCCGGGATGGAATCGATATCGGCCCAGAATACGGCCCCTTCGTCGGAAGAACGGAGATCGCCGGAAAAAGCGTCCGTTTTGAAGAGCAGAACAAGATAGCGTCCGTCATCCATCAGCCAGTTTTTGACGCCGCACAGGCGGACGTCTCGTATCGTCAGCCCCGTTTCTTCGCGCACTTCACGTATGACCGCATCTGTAAACGGCTCACCGAATTCCACGTGACCGCCTGGCAGAGTCAGACCGGGCCAGTTCGGATCATTCCGTCTTTGGATGACGACTTCATTGCCACGGCGAATCATGCACATGACGGTGAGGCCTACGACTTCTCTTTTACGCATGAATATCCCTCCAGAATCACATCAATGAGGATATACCCCACCCGGGTATTTGTCAACGGGATAACGCAAACTTCATGGAAGGCGTGAGTTATCGGGTAGAAAGGGTGATTAAAGAACAAGGTAAAACAGTTCAGTCATAACTGAGTTTTCGCAGACTTTTGGTTGCAAAATGGCGTTTCAAATGCTATGATTAACAGCAATGATTGTATCGTCCAGAGGTATGTCGTATGCGGATTTGCGGCTGCATTGCGGAGTATGATCCCTTTCACAATGGGCACGCTTATCATCTGCGCCGCACGCGTGAGCTGACGGCTTGCGACGCCGTCGTCGTGTGTATGAACGGCAGCGTGTCTCAGCGGGGCGGCGTCATGCTTCTGGATAAATGGGATCGGACAGAAATGGCACTGCGCCACGGCGCGGACGTCGTCGTCGAAATGCCCGCGCTGCTCTCCGTGCGGCCGGCCGACAGGTTCGCCGCCGCCGGGGTCGGCCTAATAAAGGCTCTGGGCGCGGATGTCCTCTCCTTCGGGTGTGAGACGGACGACCTTGATCTTTTGCGAAACATGGCCGCCGCGGTGGACGCCGTATCCCGGGACGAACTGCGCAGGCGGCTTGACGCTGGCGAATCCTTTGCCCGCGCCAGGGGTGAGGCGCTCGATCAACTGACGGGCATGCCGCCCGGCTTTTCCAACAGGCCGAACTTCATTCTCGCGCTCGAGTATATCAGGGCCTGCGAGGCTCTCGGAGGCGGCGTGTCGATCTGCCCGATCAGGCGCGTGGGCGATTATCACGACCAGGCTCTCGGCGTCATGTCGAGCGCCTCGGCGATCCGAAGCGCCGTAGCGCGGGGGGATATCGAGTCCGTCAGACAGGCGGTCCCGCAGGACGTGTTTGCGTCTTTGACCGCAGCCTGGGGGAAGGGGCGGCTGGCTTTCGATGAGAAGCTCGATCAGCTCCTCATCTACACGCTGAGGACGAGTAGCGCGGATCGTCTGCGCATGATCGTCGGCGCGGACGAGGGCCTTGAAATGCTCATGAAAAAGCACGCCGAGACTGCGGGATCGCGCGGGGCGCTGCTCAAAGCGGCAAAGTGCAAGCGCTATACGCACGCGCGCCTGAACCGCTATTGCGCCAACCTTCTCCTGGGTATGACGAAGGGCGCGGCGGCGGCGCATCCTGTACCGGAATACATACGGGTCCTCGGCTTCAGGCGGGACGCGGCGCGCGTCCTTCGCGAGATAAAGAACAGGGCTAGCCTTCCCCTCGTCACGGATCCGGTAAAGCTGAAGGCGTTGGAGATGTTCTCGTTTGACCGCGCGGCGACGGATCTTCGCGCCGTTTCCGAGAACGCTGAAGGCGGACGCGCGGCCGGGCTTGATCTGACGCATCCCATCGTCGTTATATGAATCAAACAGGATACAGGACGTGATTTGTAAGCAATGAACAGCGATAGCATAACGGTACTTGACCGGGCGATCAGCTTGGCGGTTCGCGCCCATGCGGGCACGCGGCGCGGAGTCGACGATCTGCCCTATATCCTTCACCCGATGGAGGCGGCGGTTATCGCCGCGACCATGACCAACGACCCCGAGATCCTCGCCGCGGCGGTATTGCACGATACAGTGGAGGACGCCGGCGTCACTCTGCGGGAGATCGAGGACGTCTGTGGGCGCCGCGTGGCGAATCTCGTCGCTTCGGAGACGGAGACACGGCTACCGGACATGGACGCGGCGCAGTCCTGGCAGGCGCGTAAGAGCGAATCTCTCAGCCGTCTGGCTGTCGCCGAAGACCCGGGCACGAAGATCATGTGGCTGTCCGACAAACTGGCCAACGTGCGCGGGTACTACCGCTACAGACAGCGCCACGGCGAGGACGTATGGAGCCTCTTCCATCAGACGGACAAGAAGAAACAGGAATGGTATTATCGGTCGATCCTCGATCTGCTGGCCGATCTCAGGGACACGGATGCGTACCGAGAATACGAACGTCTGGTCAACACTTTGTTTGGAGGGAATCGCGATGAATGAACTTGAGTCCCGTCTCGTCGGCCAGACGCTCTATGTCAGCCTGCCGAACAGGGTGGATACGGGGAATGCGGCGGCGGTCGAGCAGGCGCTGAATCAGACCATTCAGAAACTGGCGCCTCAATCTGTCATACTCGACTGTGAATCGCTGACATACATATCCAGCGTCGGCCTGCGCGTGATCCTTCGCCTGAAAAAAAGTCTGGCCGACACGCGCATCGTCAATGTCGGACCTGAGGTCTACGACATTCTCGATATGACTGGGTTTACGGAGATTCTCTCGGTTGAGAAGGCCTTGCGCGTCCTGTCGGTAGAAGGGTGCGAGGTCATTGGCGAAGGCGCGAACGGCAAGGTGTACCGTGTCAGCGACGACGTCATCGTCAAGGTGAACAAGCATCCGGACGCTCTGCCATCCATCGATCGAGAGCGCAAACTGGCGCGCGCCGCGTTTGTCGCCGGCGTGCCGACGGCTATACCCTACGACGTCGTGCGCGTCAAAGAGGGCGGATACGGTTCCGTCTTTGAAATGCTTAACGCTTCGAGCTTTGCCGGACTGATCGCCAGCGGTGAAAAGACCGTCGACGAGGTGGCCCGCATGAGCAACGATTTATTAAAACTCATTCATTCTATCGTGGTCACGGACAACATGATGCCCAGTATGAAGCAGACCGCGCTGCACTGGGCGGATTATCTCAAGGATTATATCCGGCCCGACTGCCACGACAAGCTCGTCTCTCTGATCGACGCCCTGCCCGAGGATAAGCATATGCTGCACGGCGACTATCACATCTGCAACGTCATGTATCAGAACGGCGAAGCCCTGCTGATCGACATGGATACCCTCTGCCATGGGCATCCCATTTTTGAACTCGCCAGCATGTACAACGTCTATAAGGGGTATTGCGCGGTGGATCACGGCGTTGCGGAATCGTTCCTTGGCCTGCCATACGATACCATCAGCACGTTCTGGGACAGGAGCCTTGCTCTGTACCTGGGGACGGAAGACCCTGTCAGACTGAAGTCGGTCGAGGAAAAATGCGAGATCATCGGCTATACGCGCGTGATGAGGCGCACGATCAGAAGGCGTCTCGACGCCGAAGCGAAGGGAAAAGCGCTCGTTGAGCACTGCAAAAACAGGCTCGAGGAGCTCCTGCCCCGCGTGGATATGCTGCTGTTCTGACGGCGCTCGCGTGCGGATGAAGGGGTGGTGACGCTGAACCGGCATTTCAGGGAAGACGCGGATTATATCGTTCGAACGGCCATTGACGCGGTCCTGCCCGAAGCGGCTGTCGCACGCGCGCTTTCGAACGTGGAGTTGACGGGACGGGTCGTGCTCCTGGCTGTCGGCAAAGCCGCCTGGCGCATGGCCAAAGCCGCTTATGACGAGCTCGGGCCGCGCGTGGATTCGGGCATGGTCATTACAAAATACGGCCACAGTCAGGGCCCGATCGGCGCGTTTCGCATCTTCGAGGCGGGCCATCCGGTATCCGATGAAAACGGCTTCCGCGCGACGGAAGCGGCGATCCGGATGGTTCAGGGCCTGATAGATCAGGATACGGTTTTGTTCCTGCTGTCCGGCGGAGGCAGCGCCCTGTTTGAAAAGCCCCTCATATCCGTCGACGAATACAGAGATATCAACCGGCAGCTGCTGGCGAGCGGCGCTGACATCGTTTCGGTGAACACTGTGAGAAAGCGCCTTTCTTCGGTGAAGGGAGGGCGATTTGCCGGGTATTGCGGGTCAGCGCGCATCGAAGCTGTCATTCTCAGCGACGTGCTGGGCGACAGACCGGACATGATCGCCTCGGGCCCTGTGTCGCCGGACCTGAGCACGGCGGAGGACGCCCTGAGGATCGTCAGAGCGTATAAACTGAACCTCAGCGAGGACGCTCTGAAATGCCTTTCGCGTCCGACCGGCGGAGCGACTTCAAACGTCCATTATCAGGTGACGGGGAGCGTGAGCCAGCTCGTTCACGCCGCGATGAGGGCCTGTTCGTCGCTCGGATACGAAACGCGCCTTCTGACGGACGGCATGGACATCGAAGCCAGTCAGGCGGGGCGCTTTCTCGGCGCGATTGCCCGGACGCACGCGAGTTCAGGACGGAAGATCGCGTTCGTGGCCGGGGGAGAGACCGTCGTCCATCTGAACGGCGGCGGCAAGGGCGGCAGAAATCAGGAGATTGCCCTTTCCGCGGCGGCATGCATCAGCGGGCTCGACAGCGCGGCTGTCTTTTCCTTTTCCAGCGACGGCACGGACGGCCCAACGGACGCGGCCGGCGGCTATGCCGACGGGCGGACGGCGCGCCTTCTGGAACATACCGGATGCGCCGTCGAAGACGCTCTGCGCGACAACGATTCCTACAACGCCCTCGCGAAAACGGGCGGGCTACTGATCACCGGGCCGACGGGCACCAATGTCAACGACTGTTCGGTCATCCTGATCGACAGTGATGAGGAGGAGCGCAAATGACACTGAAGGGACGGGATTTTTTAAAGCTTCTGGATTATACGCCCGATGAAATTATGTATCTTTTGGATCTGGCTGCTGACCTGAAGGCCAAAAAGAAGGCGGGCGTTTTGCATGAGACGCTGCTCGGCAAAAACATCGCGCTGATCTTCGAAAAGACCAGCAC
>JAFRLF010000167.1 GCA_017431365.1 Clostridia bacterium
GACCTCGTCGGCGGTCATGCCGAAGATGAAGATGTTTTCCTCGCCCACGGCTTCGCAGATCTCCACGGTGGCCCCGTCCATGGTGCCCAGGGTGATCGCGCCGTTCATCATGAACTTCATGTTGCCGGTGCCGCTGGCCTCCTTGCCGGCGGTGGAGAGCTGCTCGGACAGCTCCGCGGCGGGCATGAGCACCTCGGCGGCGGACACGCTGTAGTTCTCGAGGAACACGACGTGCAGCATCTGGCTGGCGCGCGGATGGCGGGCGATCAGGTTGGCCACGCTGTTGATCAGCTTGATGATCAGCTTGGCGCGGTAGTATCCCGGCGAGGCCTTGGCCCCGAAGATGATCGTGCGGGGCTGGATCGTGTAATTCGGGTCGTTGACGATGCGGTTGTACTGGATCAGCACGCCCAGGATGTTCTTCAGCTGGCGCTTGTACTCGTGCAGGCGCTTGGCCTGAACGTCGAACAGGGTGTCCGGATCGATGGTCACGTGCTGCGTGCGCTCGAACCGGCTGCACAGGCGGAGCTTGTTCTCATACTTGACGGCTTCGAACTTGTCGAGGAAGGCCGCGTCGTCCGCGAAGGGCGTCAGGTCGTCCAGGCGCTCGGGCTCCTTGCGCCAGGCCTGGCCGATGGCCTCGTCGATGAGGGAGGACAGCCCCGGGTTGGCCATCATCAGCCAGCGGCGGTGCGTGATGCCGTTGGTGATGCCCATGAACTTGTTGGGGTACAGCTCGTAGTAGTCCTTGAAGGTCTGCTTTTTGAGGATGTCCGCGTGGATCTGGCTCACGCCGTTGACCGTGGCGCAGGTGGAGATGCACAGGTTCGCCATGTGCACCTGGTTGTAGGCCAGGATCGCCATGTGGGCGATGCGGTCCCACTGGCCGGGGAAGACCTTCCACAGCCGGTCGCAGAGGCGGCGGTTCATCTCCTCGAGGATCATGTAGATCCGCGGCACGAGGATGCGCATCATGCTCTCGGGCCAGCGCTCAAGCGCCTCCTGCATGACGGTATGGTTGGTATAGGCGAAGCACCGGTGCGTGATGGACTCGGCCAGATCCCATTCAAGGCCCTTTTCGTCCACCAGGATGCGCATCAGCTCGGGAATGGCGAGGCTGGGGTGCGTGTCGTTGATCTGGAACATGGCCTTTTCGGGCAGCATGCGCCAGTTGGGGCCGTAGACCTTTTCAAAGTCGTTGACGGCGTACTGCACCGAGGCGGAGGAGAGGAAGTACTGCTGCTTCAGGCGCAGCTCCTTGCCCTTTTCGTGGTTGTCCTCCGGGTAGAGGACCTTGGAGATGATCTCCACGAGCTCCTTGTTCTCCGTGGCGGCGACGTACTGCCCGCGGTTGAACTCCTGCATGTCCAGCGGCTTGATGGCCCTGGCAGACCACGTGCGCAGCATGTTGACCATGTTGCTGTCGTAGCCCAGGACGGGCATGTCGTAGGGCACGGCCTGAACCGCGCTGTAGTCCATATGCTGGAACTTCATGCGGCCGTTTTCATTATATTCCTGGACGTAGCCGCCGAAGCGGACTTCCACGGCCTCATTCTGGCGGCAGATTTCCCAGATGTTTCCGCGCTCCAGCCAGTTGTCGGGCATTTCCACCTGATAGCCGTCCGAAATGTGCTGGCGGAACAGGCCCAGCTCGTAGCGGATCGTGCAGCCCATCGCGGGCAGGCGCAGCGAGGAAAGCGAATCCAAAAAGCACGCCGCCAGGCGTCCCAGGCCGCCGTTGCCCAGGCCGGGCTCCGGCTCGCGCTCGAAAATGCGCGTCTTGTCGATGCCCATCTCGTCCAGAGCTTTCATATATTCAGACTCGTTGACCAGGGAGACCATGTTGTTGTGCATGGCGCGCCCCGTCAGGAATTCTGCGGAAAGGTAATACAGTTTTTTCGCCCGCTGGCGCTTGCGCTCGCCGCGCGAGACGGCGCGCCGTTCCATGACCTCGTCGCGCACGGTCATGGCCAGCGCTTGATAGAGCTGGTCGTCCGTCGCGTCGGTGGTGTCGCAACCGAACTGGCGCTGAAGTTTCGAAAGGATAGCCTGTTTGATCTCATCCTTATTCATCCGGCTGTCTGGCATTCTATGAACCCCTTTCGTCGTATGACATATGACTCAATGTTTAATTTTATCAGGTGATCAGACAAGTCGACAGCAAGAACGTGTCAATTTTATATTAGTATTTTAATAGACAATACGGCGCTTCGTCGCTTACGAATCGATCCCCGTCAGTCCGAGGTAGCTTATGCACATATCCGGATCGTGATTCGAGGGATAACCCGAGCCGATGTCGAGCCTCAGACTCTGTATGAGGAGAGGCGCATCGAAGACGACGTACTGCGTGCCCTTTACATCTTGCAGGGTAACGGAGCCGATATACGATCCGTCCGCGTACAGATCCACGTCCTTTGGCCGGTAATTGCCGTAATAGCGCCGATCGTCGACCTGATAGCCGGAGCGGATCGCAAACCCGCTCACCAGGCGCCTGCCGTTCAGCTTGAGTTCGATCCAGCCGGTCTCGCTGTGCATGGCCCAGGGCTTGCTGTCGTCCTGCTGAAGCGCGTTGGAGGCCGACCAGGTGATGTACCGCCCGGCGGAGACCTCTTCCGTCAGGGCGGCGGAGGCCTTTGCGCTGACCCCGCCCAGAACGGCGCCGCCGGCGCCGGAGGATATCCGGGGGTGCGCGTCGGCCGGGAGCGGTTCGCAGGGCAGGGCGTCGTCGCTCATCAGCAGCGCCGCGGTTTCGGGGTCGGCCGTGCCCGTCGGGGGCAGGCCGACAGCCCGCTGGAAGGCGTAAACGGCGTCGGCGGTGTACGCGCCGTAGATGCCGTCGGCCTGATCCTCGACCTGGTATCCCAGTTCTGTGAGCCGACGCTGAAGCTTCAGCACCTCGTCGCCCCGGTCGCCCTTTTGCAATGACGGGGTCAGCGCGCTGGCGGGCGTGGGCGTATCCGTCGGGACGGGCGTGGGCGTATCCGTCGGGACGGGCGTAGGCGTACCCGTCGGGACGGGCGTGGGCGTATCCGTCGGTGCGGGCGTGGGTGTATCCGTCGGGGCGGGCGTTGGCGTATCCGTCGAGACGGGCGTGGGCGTATCCGTCGGGGCGGGCGTGGGCGTACCCGTCGGGACGGGCGTGGGCGTATCCGTCGGGGCGGGTGTGGGCGTATCCGTCGGGACGGGCGTGGGCGTATCCGTCAGGGCGGGCGCAGGCGTATCCGTGGGGACGACGCTTTCCGTTGCCGCCGCGACGACGCTTTGTCCGCCGCTCGAGAGGATGACGTCGGGGCCCGGCTCAGGCGTCCGGCTCAGGCCGATGCCGAGCGCGAGCCCGAGCAGAACCAGCCCGCCGACGCCGGCGGCGGCGATGGCCGCGACGGGAGGCTTTTTCCTCTCGTCCGGATGATTCGTTCCGTACGGCCCGGACAGAGGGGCCGTTCGGTTCATCAGGTCAATAAAGGCGCCGGGTTCGATGCCGCGCTCATACCGCAGGAGATCCTCCCGCATGGCGGCCGGCGTGGGATAGCGGTTTTCCCTGCGGGGGGAGCAGGCCTTTAATATAATAGAAGAAAGCCGCCCGTCCGCCTGACACGGCGGAGGCAGGGGCTCGCCGCTCATGCGGCGGACATAGGCGCTGTCCCGATCCTGCGGGGTAAAGAAGGGGGTGTTGGGATCGATAAACGGGAGGCGGCCGCGGTTCGTCTGTTGGTACAGGACGATGCCGAGGGAGTATTGATCCACGGTCGCGTCATAAGGGATGCTGGTGCGCACTTCTGGCGCCATGTAGTTGGGCGTGCCCACCATGGAGAGGCCGCCGGAGCAGCTTTCGAGCTGGCGCGCCACGCCGAAATCCGCGAGCTTGAAGTCGCCGAACGCGTTGACGAGGATGTTTCCCGGCTTGATGTCCCGGTGGATGACGCTGACCCGTTCGCAGTACTCCAGCGCTGTGCATATGTCCTTGCCCAGCTTGATTACCTGCGGGCGGGACAGCGCGCCGCCCGGCTGAGCGGCGATGTACTGGTTCAGGGGCGTGAGCAGCTCCATGCGGATCAGGATGTCCCAGCGCGGCACGCTGTGATCCTCGATCACCTTGTAATCTTCGATGGTGACGATATTGGGCGCGCTCTTGAGGCTGAGCATCAGCTCGATTTCCCGGACCAGGTTGTTGACGATGTTCCGAAGATAGGTATAGGACTCCTCGGTCGAGAGACCTTCCGAGGCGAGCGATTCGATTTCCGCCTCGTCTCTGGGGATGGTGATCACCTTAATGGCGGACACCGAGCGCACGCCGCCGTCTTCGCGGCAGACCTCGTAAACGCTGCCGTAGGAGCCCGCGCCGATGCGCCGGACGACGCGCCAGTCCGGCCAGATTTGTTTGATGAGGGCTTCGCTCAAGGAGGGGTCACTCCCTGCCGTCTGACGCGGCGGCGTATCGCTGCCGGGCCTGTAATTTTTTCTATTATAACAAATGGCGGGGACGTTGTCCACATATAAAGTATGCCCTGCGTCGGGGACGTCCTTTCTTGATTTTCTGTGCGCCCGGATGTACAATGAAACGCAAAGAAAGGAACAGCGGAGGTTGTTTATGCTTTGGGATATCGGAATTGAACTGGGCAGCGGCACGGTCCGCATGGCGACGCGGGAGCAGGGCTTCTGCTTCAGCGCGCCCTCGCACGGGGCGCTTCGCGACGGGAAGCTCATCGCCATCGGCGAGGAGGCGCTGGACATGCTGGGGCGCACGCCGCCGGGCGTGACCGTGTGTCGGCCCATGGTCGGGGGCGTCATCGCGGAGCCCAGGCTGGTCGGGCAGTGGCTGACGCGGCTGCTCAGGCCCTTCGTGAACGGATCGCGGGTCACGCGGCCGCAGGTCGTGTTCCTGGACAACGGATACATGCGCCAGAGCGAGAGGGACAGCCTCGTCGCGGCGGTGACGGAGATGGGCATAGGCCGGTGCGGCTTTCTCGCCTCGGATCTGGCGGCGGCGGCCGGCGCGGGATGCGATCTGCGCGGCGCGGGCGGGATCGGGCTTGTCAACCTCGGCGCGGACACCCTGGGATGCGCGCTCGTCGCCGGAGCGCGGACGCTCAATGCCGTGCGCCGGCCCTTTGGCATGAACCGCGCTGTCGAGGAGATCATCCGCCTCGTACGACGGAACGACGGGCTGGTCATCGGCCCGCGCACGGCGGAGGATCTGAAGCTGCAGCTGGCCGACGCGCTCCCCGAACGCGACGTCACGGCCCGCGCTTCCGGCCTGGACATGGCGACGGGATTCCCCGGAGAGAGGATGGTCAGCTCCCGCACGGTGCGTCAGGCGGTCGAACCCGTGCTTCAGGCCCTGTACGGCTGCTGCCTGCAGCTGACCCAGGCTGTGTCCGAGGAGCTCTGCGCCGACCTGAGCGAAAGGGGCCTCGTCCTGACGGGCGGCGGGTGCGCGCTCTCCGGCCTCGCCCAGGCGGTCGAACAGGCGCTGGGGATCAGGTGCGTCCTGCCCGAAGCACCGGGCCTGTGCGCCGGCAAGGGCATGGCGGCGATCCTTCAGGACGAGGAGCTCTCCGACCTGACCGTGCAGCCCGTGTGACAGACGCCGAATGTTGTTAATATAGATATTATGGGTTATAGAATATATCAAAAGTAACAAACCTTTACGGCATAATAATGCCAAAAATGTTAATAGAAAATGACGGCGATATCTTGACGCCGCGCCGGTAAATGGATATAATCACACTGGTGCGGTTTTGAGATACCGCCTGATTTTGTGCGCAACACTATCATATATAGTATATATAAAAAATAGTCGCGCCGGAAAAGGAGGATCTGTGGAAATGACGTTGCCCGGAAAGATGACCCTGGGCTTTCTGCAGGAGGACAATCCCGTCAAATTTTATTTCCGCGTCCGCCCGCTTCTTCTGCGGGAGGACGACGGGTGGAAGACCGTCGAGGGGACCGAGACCCTGTTTCCCGACGACGGGTTCATTCGCATTGTGCCCGATAAAAACGAAATAGGATACTTTAAGACGAGGATGCGCGCCATGGGGCGCTATTGCCTCATCGACCTGCGCCGTCACAGCGGCGAAAACGACAAGATCCGTTCAAATAAAAACCATGTCGGCGAGAACGGCGACAGCAACGCCTTTATCGTCTATTCGGACGTCATAACCGCCGTCTCGCCCGAGATTGCGGCCGAGGTCGTGACGCCGGATCAGGATGGACTGTTCCCCGCGCCCGGCACGAAATGGGCCGCGGTCTGCCATGACGGACAGATTTGCGGCGTCTACGCCTGGGAAAGCCGCCCGGAGGGCGCGTGCATCGTCGGCGAGAACCTGGCGAAGGGCCAACTCGACGGCGCGGTGGAAGCCGTCGCCCACGTCGCGGTGGACGGAAAGGACGTCTCCCTGCTGACGGATCTCGGGCGCTGGGGCGTTGGCGCGGCGCCGGACGGGGATGCCTCGTCGGAGACCGACGCGCCGGCTGAAGAAGCGCCGGCCGAGCAGCCCCAGAGCGGCGCTCAGGCCGCCGTCAGGCCGTTTCAGGACGCTGGAGAAACGCCGGAACCCAGAGAGCCGCGGGATCGGGATGAGCAAAGACCCGCGCCCGAGCACAGGGCAGCGCGCAGGCCCGAAGTGGCGGAACCGGCCGAGCCGGAGAACGCTGCCGCCGCGGCGGACGACGAAGCCCCGGCTTCGTCGGGAAAGGCGCGCGTCCAGCACACGACCGTGATCCTGCCCCGCGTGGTGACGGCAAAGTACGCGACGCGCAAACAGGCGCTCGAAGGGCAGACGGGATATAACCCCCGCCGCTCCACCAGCATCAAGGACATCGTGGACGATCTGTGGCGTCAGTCGCGCCTGGATCAGCTGGGGCATCCCGTCCCGACGGAAGCGGGTTCGCAGCCCGCGGTCAGCCCCGTGGACAAGGCCCTGGCCGCCGTGCGCGAGGCGTGGAAGCTGCCCGAGGCCCGCGCCAGCGTGATATCCGGCATCCTGAAGCTCGAATCTCTGGATACGGCTATGGGGGCGAACGGCGAAGCGGACGCGCCCACGGCGCTCCGGATCGACGAGCAGAAAAAACAGCTCAGCCGCCTGGAGTCTGACAGACTGCGCATCCTCTGCGAGATCGACGAGCTGAAAAAGGTGCGCTCGGATCGGCGCGTGGAATTGATCGAGGACTTCAAGCGCAGCCGTTCCGAGGAGATCGCCCAGCTGGACAAGCGCAATAAAACGCTGACCGAAGCCCAGCAGCGCCTCCGCAAAGAGGCCGAAGGCGCCCGCAAGGCCGCCGAACAGGCCTCGACGGCCTTTGAGGAGACCCTGAGCGAGGATCTTGACCGTCGGCTCGAAAAGAGCCTTGTGGACAGCCGTGCCCGCGATATGATGGTGGCCATGAGCACCACCCGCATGCACCGCAAGCCCGTTCAGACCGAGGACATGACCCCCGGCGAACTGATCAGCGCGGTGCGCGTCCGCTTTGAACAGGCGGGTCTGACGCTGGACAACGATGAATGCGTCAACCTCCTGGCTTGCCTGTACCTGGGGCGCGTGGTGGTTATTTCCGGCGCCACCGGCACGGGGAAGAGCGACACGGCGCGCGCCCTGGCCGCCTCGCTGGGGATCGCGGAACCCGACATGGGACGCTTCATTGAAATGATGCCCGAGGACGGCTGGCCCAGCATCGGCATGATGGTGGAACAGATGCTGCCCTCCGGCCTGAGCGTCACGCGCCGGCCGAGGCTGAAGAGCGTCCTGCAGAGCGAGGACGGACAGACGCTGACCGTCCTGATGCTGGACGACGCCAACCGCATCGACGTGTCGAAGTACCTGGGGCCGCTGCTCTCGCAGATGGATCCCGGCGCGCAGGGGATCCTGCAGACGAACGCGGGGTCGATCTCCGTGGGCGCGAACCTGCGCCTTCTGCTCACATTGCGCGACGCGGGCAGCGGTTGCCCCGTCGACGGACGCCTGCTCGACAGGGCGTGGCTCGTGCGGCTGAAGCCCTCGGCTTCGGATACGCCCTGGCACAGCGCTCCCTGCGACATGCCGAGACCGGAAAAGGCGATATCCATGGCGGCGTTCCGGGCGGCTTTCGACACACAGCGCGAGATTCCCGCCGAGATCACCGAGCGCGTGACGCAGCTGCGCAAGCGCCTGGCCGAGGTGGGCGTCACCCTTTCGCGGCGCACGCTTTGCGAACTGAGAGCGTACTGCGCCGCCGTGCAGGAGATGATGACGGCTTCGCCCATGGAGATCCTCGACCGAGCGATCGCACAGCGCGCGATGCCGATGATCCTGGCCGAGGCGAATGTGGAAGCGCTGCACGCCCTGCCGGAGATCATGCCGGATATGCCGCAATCTCTGACCCTCATGACAGAGCCGCTGCCGCTGCCGCCGCTCTGAGCGCAGTATCGGCCGCGAACAACGCCCCCGCCCGACGCGAAAAGCGAAGGGCGGGGCGTTGTTGTCAAGCCGTTTGCGCCGCCCGGACGGCGGGTGTTAAGAAGCGCCGATAGTACAATCAGAACTCAATTTGTTTTCAACCGACAGTTAACAAAAGGCGAATGTTCGGGTTTTTGACATTGAAATGCGTTTCTTAATAATAAATATTCGCCTTTTTGGCCGTATTTTACGGCTGCATAAAATTATGTTTGGAAAACACCCCGTTTAAAGGCGAACAATTGGCTGCTTTTTGAGACCCTTGACAAAAGCCGATCCGGCGGTTATAATCCTTCTTGTTCCTTGCGCGAGGGCGCAGCGAACGGCCAGCGATCCTTGAAAACGATATAGAGAGAGACGAAGAAAGAGACAGTCAGATTCAGGAATGAGTTAAAC
>JAFRLF010000168.1 GCA_017431365.1 Clostridia bacterium
AATTCCTCGTTCGAATAGGGCGACATGGAGTATATCCCCGGCAGATCCGTGACGGAAGTGTTCGGCTGGCCGATGATGGCGCCGTCCTTTCTGTCCACCGTCACGCCCGGAAAATTGCCCACATGCTGACGGGATCCCGTCAGCTGATTGAACAGCGTGGTCTTTCCGCTGTTCTGGTTGCCCACCAGCGCGAACGTCAGCGTGGTTCCCTGCGGCAGAGGATCCCCGCTGCCCTTGGGGTGAAAGCGTCCGCCCTCGCCGAGGCCGGGATGGTCGTTCGGCCTGATCTCCTGCGACGGGTCCGCCGCCTCGGCGCGCTTCGACTGTGGCGCGACGATCTCAACGCAGGCCGCGTCGGCAAGTCGCAGCGTCAGCTCGTAGCCATGAATCGTGATCTCGACCGGGTCGCCGAGGGGGGCGTGTTTCGTCATCGTCACTTCGACGCCCGGAATGATCCCCATGTCCAAAAAATGCTGCCTAAGCGCGCCCTCTCCGCCGACGGCAGAGACAACCGCCGTCCTGCCGATCGCCAGTTCGTTCAGAGTCATATGTCAACACGTCCTTCTGCGTTATATACAAACCGCCTCGATTCAGTTTAGCTTCCGCGACGCAATTGTCAAGCAATTCCACATTAACTCACGCCAAAGCCCGATTTTCTGCAGAAAATGAACCGAAGCGGCCGCATTCACGTCTTAAAACAGATTGTCTATTCGGCGAGAATCCAGGCGATCCCCTTCGCCATGCGCAGGGGCGCATCCTGAAAATGATTCCCCGGATTCTCCTCGAAGACAGAGCGGACGCCCAGGCCCTCAAAACGGCGCAGAATCAACGCCGTATTCTCATGTACGGCGCTGAGAACGGGGTTGCGCGTCCTCGACTCCCGGTCGCCCAGGGAAAGATAGAGCTTGTCAGGGCAGCGCGCAGGCCGGGTATCCCGGGCGAAGTCGCAGAACCCCGGAAACCAGAAAGACCCCGAAGCGCTCGCGATGCGTGAAAACGCGTCCGTCCGGTAGGCGCTGTAGACGGCGAACAGCCCCGCCAGAGAATATCCCGCGAGCGCCCTGTAGGCAGGCGGAGCACCGAGTTCGCGCTCGACAGCGGGTATGATCTCTTCGGTCAACTGCCGCAGGTACTCGTCCGCCCGGCCGGCAAAGGGCACGTCTCCGCGGTAGACCGCCGGCGCGGTCCAGGGCGAGAGTTCGCCGTTCCAGTCCAAACCGCCGATACAAGCCAGGGAATAATCTACCCGGGTCAGCGAGCCGACGGCGTCCAATACGTCCCGATCATCCTCCTCGCCGGCGTTTAGTATCACCAGAGGCGCGCCGGGCGCCCGGCTCGGATATACGGTTACGCTTTTCCCCGCGACAGTCATGTGATCACCCTCCCATTCATCTGTCCGAGGTCATTATAACATGTTTTTGCCTCTCAGGCTTCTGATTTTTGCCGGAATGTGATACAATAATGAGCGACAGCCGACGAAAGGAGATGAGCGGCACGGATCTGGCTGAACTGACAGCATATGCCCGGAACAAATACAGCATCAGCGTGCAATCCTCGGCGGCAAGCCGCGGCCTGTCCGTGCTCTCCGATCCGAAAACAGGTAAGGCGGTCGCCGTGCTGCTGCGTCAGTGGGACGGCGACGCGGGAGAATACGTCGAGCTCTGCGACATACACTGCGGCTGCGACGCGCGGAAACTCCTGAGCGCGTCTTTTGTCTCCCCGCCCTTTTACATGCAGGGCGAAAACTGGATCGGGGTGCGCTTTACCGATGAGACTGATCCGCGCGTCGTTCAGAGGCTGTTCGATCAGGCGATGAACCGCGGCGTCTGGCAGAATTTCACGATCGTTCTCGGTAACGCGATCAGGGAAAGGCTGACCAAGTACACCGAAACCCGCATCCCGAACCCACCGCCGGACAAAGAGCCCGTAAAGCGCAATATGGCCGACGGCGAAAGATTCCGCGCCATGATGAGGCTGTACAAACGCAGTTACGACTTCTACGAGGGCAAGGTCAGAAACTTCTATGTCCAGGGTAAGTTCATGGAGGATTATCAGGAGGATGACGCGCCGTACCGCCCGGTGAACGAGGGCCGCCTCGTCACGTATCATGACCTGAACATCGGCCAGCTGCGGGGCTACTTCTGCTGGCGGACGCGAATCCGGAGAGGTGTCTTCGAGCCGATCAGCGAATCTCTGGCTTACATGTACATCTATGAGCTGCTCAACGGCATCGGCCCGGCCACGCCCGAGGATGGTCTCAGGCGGCTCAGAGAATTTGCCGCGGGATACGCCGAAGCGGGTTACGGCGGCGCGGATATGCCCGTCTTGTTAAAAAGATGGACGCTGGAATATGCCGTCGTCAACAATCTGCCGCCGGAGATCGCCCGTCAGTACGCCGATCCGTCAAACCTCGAGCGGGACGCGGCGCTGACGGTTCTCCGAAACCCTCAGGCGCATGATGACGAAGAAGTATTCGGCGCGCTGACCGCGTTCATGTCGGAAAAGAAAAAGCAGTCCCTGCCGTTCCAGGAAGCTGACGGACGGCGGCTGCTCGCTCGCGCATGGCGGCGCTTTTTGGCGGTCAAGTTGGAAAACACGCCATTTTTTACGGCGTGCTTCGGCCGACGGGCGAGCATTGTCTGGCATCCCTTCAGCGCCGCCATTTACAAAAGCCCCACTCCACTCCCCGATACGGAATACGTCCTGAACGAGTGTCGCAGTTTTGTCCGGCGCAACGGACAATGGAAGGAAAAGTGCTACCACACGCTTTACCGCGACAAAAATCTCCTCGACGGTTTCATTCACGAGGGGGACCGGCTGCTGCGCGCGTATCTGGGCCTCAAGCATCCGCTCAAGCAGCGGCCTCAGGATTTATGGATGACGCCGATCTTTGAAGATGTGATCCGCGCATATGACAGCGAGCGCGCCGAGGCGCGGAAACCGAAGATCACCATCCGCTTCGACGACCTCGAGCGCATCCGTCGCGACGCCATCGCAACGCGGGACAGCCTTCTCACGGACGAGGACAGCGCGGAAGCGCCGCCTGCCATCCCGGCTCATGATGAGGCCGGAAACGCCGCCCCGCGCGATATGGGGAAAGAAGCGCCCGTATCGCCGCTCAGCGCGCTGCAGGTTCAGGTTCTCCGCGCAATCCTGCGGGGAGAATCCGTAAAAGACCTGCTCAGGTCCAGCCATGAAATGCCCGAGCTCTTTGCGGACGCGCTGAACGAAGCCCTGTTCGACGACCTGAGCGACACCGCCGTCGTCTGCGAAAACGACGATATTCTCCCCGTCGAAGACTACCGGGACGACATCATACGCATCCTTGGAGGAACATGAGATGAATTCAGAAAACAGACAGGCTCCGAGGCGGATCGCCCAGGCTGTCATCAATTCCCTGAAGGGCGGCGTCGTGCCGCGCGTCGGGCTGCCGTACATCGCCGTCGGCAGAAAAAACGAGATCGAGGCCCTTCTGCACGACGTGGACATCATCAGCGAGGGCGGCGCGTCGTTCCGCTTTATCGTCGGACGGTACGGCTCGGGAAAGAGCTTCCTTTTGCAGACGATCCGCAACTACGTGATGGACAGGGGGTTCGTCGTCGCCGACGCGGACCTCTCGCCCGAGCGGCGGCTGCAGGGCACGCGCGGTCAGGGCCTTGCCACGTACAGGGAGCTCATCGGCAACCTCTCCACGAAGACAAAGCCTGAAGGCGGAGCCCTGGGCCTCGTCCTCGACCGGTGGATCAGCGGGCTGCAGACTCAGGCGGTCAACGAGAGCGGCCTCACGCCAGGCGACCCGGCTCTGACGGCTCTGGTCGATAAGAAGATCGTCGCCGTGACCGGCGCGGTCAGCGAACTGGTACACGGCTTCGAGTTCGCCCGCCTGCTCTCCGCCTATTACCACGCGTATGTCGACGGCAACGACGACCTGAAAGCCCGAGTGCTGCGCTGGTTCAGGGGCGAATACGCCCTCAAGCGCGAAGCCCGGGACGAGCTCGGCGTCAACATCATCATCACGGACGACGACTGGTATGATTATCTCAAGCTGTTCGCCGTCTTCTTCCGCATGGCGGGCTACGCCGGTCTGATGATCATGATCGACGAACTTGTCAACATCTACAAGATTCCCAACTCGATCACCCGCCAGTACAACTACGAGAAAATGCTGACGATGTACAACGACACGCTTCAGGGCAAGGCGAAATACCTGGGCATCATCATGAGCGCCACGCCCCAGGCCGTCGAGGACAAGCACCGGGGCATCTACAGCTACGAGGCCCTGCGCTCGCGTCTCGCCGAAGGGAAGTTCTCACGCCCCGGCGCGCGCGATCTCCTGGCCCCCGTGATCCGTCTGGAACCCCTGACGGCCGAGGAAATGCTCATCCTCTGCGAGAAGCTTTCCGCCATGCACGCGGGGCTCTATGGCTATGAGAGCCGGTGAAACGATAATGTCTGTGTCATTAACAGCCTTTACAACCCTGTAGTAGTTTCCGTCATAGTTCTTGCTCAT
>JAFRLF010000169.1 GCA_017431365.1 Clostridia bacterium
CCGTTCCTGCAAACAAAACGCCAAAGGAGGCACAGCACCATGAAGCCCAAGACCAAAGTCATCATCATCATTGCGGTCATCGTCGCCTTGCTGGTGGCGGCGCTGATCATCTACTGGGTGACCATCAAGGACATCGTGGTGACGGACGAACTGGAAGGCATCGAGATCCAGAGCGGCGAAGGCTATGAGGTCGAAGGCAGCACGGCGAAGATCGCCGAGATGAAGCCTGAAGCGAAGGTAGAGATCACCGCGACGTATACAGTGACTAGTGACGACATTCTGGCCGGCAGTGTGAAGAACACAGCGACCGGAACGGGCACTGATCCTGAAGGCGAAGATCCGACGGTTGATCCTGGCGAGAAGGAAGACCCGACGGAGGACCTCGACACGACCCTGACGGTGAACAAGACGATCTCGAACGAACCTGCGGACGGCGAAGCCTTCACGCTGGGCGAGACGATCGAGTACACCATCACAGTAACGAACGACGGCAACGTACCGTACTACAACGTGGTTGTGACCGACGAGCTCGAAGGCGTTGAAATCGCCGCGGGCGAAGGCTACACCATTGGCGAGGACGGCACGGTGCTCATCGAGACGCTGGCAGTCGAACAGACTGTGACCATCACCGCGACCTACACAGTGACGAGCGACGACATCCTGGCCGGCAGCGTGACCAACACCGCTGTTGCAGCCGGTGATCCGATCGACGATCCGAAGGATCCCGAGAATCCGAAGACGCCTGAGGGTGAAGACACTGTCACCACGGGCGACGAGGACGATCCGGACGGCCCGACCCCGCCGATCGACGACATCGACACCAGCATGAGCGTTGTCAAGACTGAGACCAGCACGCCGGTGAACCCGCAGGGCTATCTGGCTGGCGAAGTCATCAGCTATGAGATCACTGTGACCAACGAAGGCAACGTGCCTTACACCAACGTGGTTGTAACCGACGCGCTCGAAGGCGCTGTTATCACCGCTGGTGAAGGCTACACCATCGCCGAGGACGGCACGGCTCTCATCGAGACGCTGGCGGTCGGACAGATCGTAACCGTCACCGCGACCTACACGGTCACGGCCGCGGACGGCGCTGCGGGCAGTGTGATCAACACCGCCACCGCGACGGCCGACCCGATCGATGACCCGAAGGATCCGGAGAATCCGAAGACGCCTGAGGGCGAGGGCGAAGTGCCTTCGACGACCACGCAGACCTTCACTCTGACGATCCAGTACCGCTACGCTGACACCGGCGCGGTGGCCGCTCCCGATTACACTATCACGCTGTTCGCGGGCGACACCTACAGGAGAGTATCTCCCACCATCGCGGGCTACAACGTTGACCGCCCCGTGGTGGCCGGCACGATGCCGAACGGCAACCGCACGATCCGCGTGTTCTACACGCCGATCGACACGACCATCATCATTGACGACTTTGCGACGCCTTTGGGCCTTGGAAATGTCAGCATCAATGTTGGTGAGTGCATCGAGTAAACCCATTAAACCCCGGCACGCTCCCTCAAAAGAGCGTGCCGGGTGTTGGAGTTAAAATCGCAACGGACAGAACAGACCGACAGGAACAATCAAAAGATGGCGCTAAAAGCGCCGGCAGGAAAGGAACAGGACGTATGAAAAAGCTATTGGCCATGCTGCTGGCTGCATTGCTGATCCTGGCCTCGCTGCCCGTCTCCCTGGCTGAAAACGCGGACGCGACGCAGCCGATTGACGAGTCAACCGAGGGGACTGCGATTCCCAGCCCGTATGATCTGGAAGAGCTCACTGTGGCTGTCACCACGCCCATCACGGGGAACTTCTTCACCTCGATGTGGGGGAATAACACCAGTGACATGGACGTCCGCGCCATGATCCACGGATATGATCTGGTCGAATGGGACGTCGAAGAGGGCATGTTCGTGCCCGACGAGGCGGTCGTCAGCGGCCTGGTCGTCACCGAGGACGCGACGGGCGACCGTACGTATACGCTGTCGCTGTACGATGACCTGTATTACACGGATGGCACGCAGATAACGGCCTGGGATTACGCCTTTTCCTTCCTGCTGACGATGTCCAGAGAAGCAGCTGAGATCGGCGGCCGTGTCAACACGCCCGAGTACCTGCGCGGCTATGAGGAATACATGGACGGCACGGTGCCCTATCTGGCGGGCGTGCGCGTCATGGACGACTCACAGATGGCCATCATCGTCAAGGGCGAGTATCTGCCGTTCTTCTACGAGCTCGGCCTTCTGGACTGCCTGCCTTATCCGATCTCCGTGATCGCGCCTGGTGTGCGCGTCGCTGATGACGGACAGGGCGTCTATCTGACCAATGTGGACGAAACCGTGACGGAGCCTGTCTTCACGGCGGACCTGCTCGCGGAGACGATCCTTGACCCCGAGACCGGTTATCGCACCAATCCCAGCGTGACGAGCGGCCCGTACATTCTCACGTCCTGGGAGAACGGCGAGGCCCGTTTTGAGCTGAATCCGATGTTCAAGGGCGATCCGGACGGCCTGAAGCCCACCATTCCGAGCGTTGTCTTCAAGAGCATGGGACAGGATGAGCTGATCCCCGCGCTGCAGGAAGGCACCGTGACGCTGGTCAACAAGGCGACGGGCGCCGAGCTCATTCAGGAAGGCACTGGTGCTTTGGGAGATAATCCCCTGATTGCCATGACCAACTACGCCCGCACGGGCCTGAGCTTCATCAGCTTTAACGCCGACACCGAGCCTCTGAGCGACATTTCCGTCCGCAAGGCGCTGGCCTATCTGATCGACAGGGAGACCTTGATGCAGGAGATCGTCAGCAACTACGGCCTGCAGGTCAAGGGTTACTTCGGCCTCGGACAGTGGATGTATCAGCTGCTCAACGGCACCATGGCCTATCCGGTCGAAGAGCCCGCTGAGGGCGCTACGGCTGAAGAGACCGCCGCTTACGAAGCGGAAATGGAAGCCTGGCGCGCGCTGGACCTCAACGCGATGCTGGCCTACACCGCCGGAGAAGATGAGCCTGAAGGCGCTGAGCTGGATGCCGCGATTGCCCTCCTGGAGGGAGCCGGCTGGACGCTCAACGCGCAGGGCGAAGCCTTCGACGCCGCGAATGACGATGTCCGCTACAAGGACGTCAACGGAACGCTCGTTCCGCTGAGCCTCAAGCTGGCGTATGCCGAAGGCAGTTCCGCCGCGCAGGCCATGGAAAACGACCTCGTCGCCATGCTGAAGGCCGGCGGCATTGAGCTGACGGTCAACGCCATCCCCATGGCTGACCTGCTCCCGCAGTACTACCGCATGGCTGACGCTGAGTACGACATGTACTTCCTCGCGACGAACTTCGATCTGCTCTACGATCCTTCCACCGGATTTATCGAGAATGAGAACGGAGAGCACGTCTGGAGGACTTCGGGCCTGGTGGATGAAAAGCTCTGGAATGAAGCTGTCGGCATGCGCACGACAGAGCCGGGCGATCTGCTGACCTACTGCACGCATTGGCTGGCGTTCCAGACCGAGATCAGCGATAGCCTGCCGATCCTGCCCATCTACTCCAACGTCTACTTCGACTTCTACGGCCGCGTGCTGCACGACTATCAGGTCAGCATGCACGCCTCCTGGCCCGAGGCGCTGGACGCCGCTTCTCTGAGCGAGTACGTCGAAGAGACTGAAGAGCTTGGCGAGGGTGAAGAGGAAGAGTTCGAAGGTTGACAAGCGCTTCTGTTAATGCAAAACCGTTGGCCGTTTTAAACGGTCAACGGTTTTTTAAGCAGCGAAAGAGGGGGTTTATGTCATATGGCGCACATTCCGGCTGTCGATACGCGGGCTCTGGGAGATCTGTCGTTTGAGAGAGAGCTTGCCGCCGCGCTGGAGCCAAATCCGGACTATGACGTCCGTAAATGGCTCTTTGTGCCGAACGAGTACACTGAATACCGGTATATTCTCGGCACGCGGGGAAAGGAGCCGCTGATCTGCGTAGGCATAAACCCGTCGACCGCCGCGCCGGATCACCTGGACCCGACGCTGAAGAGCGTCGAGCGCATCGCCCTGTCAAACGGGTTTGACTCGTTTATCATGTTCAATGTGTACGCCCAAAGAGCCACCTCACCGGACGATATGGATATGCGCCTTCACGAGCAGCTGCACAGGGAAAACATGAGGGCGTTCGAATACGCTCTCGGGCTATCCGATAGGCCAAGCGTTTGGGCCGCCTGGGGCAGTATCATAGAGAAGAGAGATTATCTCATGCCCTGCGCGGCCGATATGGTGCGCCTGTCTCAAAGGTTCGGCGCGAAATGGCTTCACTGCGGGCCCCTGTCGAAGAGCGGGCATCCGCATCATCCGCTGTATTTGAAAAAGGACGCCCCACTGGAGCCCTTTGACGCTGAAGGCTATGTCTTCGGGCACAGTGGGATTATGATGAGATGAGAGCTTTATCGGATTAACGGATCAGCATGAAGGGCAAACGGACAGGCATAACAGAACCGCCGGCCAACAGGGCCGGCGGCTTTCGTGTTTATTGACAATGAGGGCATCATATGCGCTTTGCCAGGGTCTCCGGGTTCGCGGCATAGAGAAGGGCTGTCTCGCGGGTGATGCGCCGTTCGCGCACGAGCCGTTGAAGCTCCGCGTCCATGGACATCATGTTTTTGTCGCTCCCGCCATAGATGACGTTGTCGATCTGATGGGTGCGCCCGTCGCGTATCATGTTCTGTATGGCGGGATTGACGCTCATGACCTCAAAGACGGCCACGCGCTTGCCGTCCACAGTGGGCACGAGGCGCTGAGAGACCACAGCTTTCAGAACCATGGACAGCTGCACGCGGATCTGCGCCTGCTGCTCGGCCGGGAAGGTGTCGATCATGCGGTCGACGGTCTTGGCCGCGCCGATCGTGTGCAGCGAAGAGAGGAGCAGGTGTCCGGTTTCAGCCGCCGTGATGGCCGTGCGGATGGTGTCCAGGTCGCGCATTTCTCCCAGCATGATGACGTCCGGCGCCTGCCTCAGAGCCGCTCTGAGCGCCCTTGAGAAGGTGCTGGCGTCGTTCGGGACCTCGCGCTGGCTGACCAGTGACTTTTTGTGCCGGTGCAGGTATTCGATGGGATCTTCGATGGTGACGATGTGCGCGCTGCGGCTCTCGTTGATCCGGTCGACGATGCAGGCCAGCGTCGTGCTCTTGCCGCTGCCGGCGGGTCCGGTCACCAGCACCATGCCGCTGCGCTGCTGCGCCAGGTCGAGCACCATGTTCGGGATGTTGCGCGCCACGGGATCCGGCAGTTCAAAGTTGACGATGCGGCAGATCGCCGCGATGGTGCCGCGCTGCCGGTACGCGTTGCAGCGGAAGCGGCTCACGTCCATGATGGCAAAGGAGAAATCGTCGTCTCCGTTTTCGTCGAGGTGGGCCATGTCCCTGTGGGCGAGGCGATACATCTCCGCGACCAGCTTTTCCGTGTCGGCGGGGAGCATCCTGCCCTCTGAGAGGTGGCGCATGTCGTTTTCGATCCGAACTGTGACCTCAGCGCCGGGTACGATGAATATGTCGCTGCCGCCCATGGAGACGGCGCTTTTCAGCATTTCAATCAGTTCCATTCGTCTTCAAACCCCTCTATGCCGTCGCCGATGGTCGACGTCAGTCTGTGCCTGATCCACGTGATTTCAAAGCCGCCGTCCACAGGCGTCACTTTGACGGCGCAGTCCAGCGTGCGTGTGTCGTCCGTCTCCTGCCAGGAGAGGACCTGGCCCTCGAGGCTGATGGAGTCGGGCAGGTCGGCCGCGATGGCGCTTGACCAGGTTTCATCATCGACGGCGGCGGAATAGATCAGCTCCGTGAGCTCGGCCTTGGTGCGCTCGGCCTTTTCGGAAAGGGCGTAGACCTCTTCGACGACCTCGGCGCTGCGGAGGCTGAGCTTCAGATCGTTGTGGGCGGTCATCAGAGACAGCATGCCCAGAGCCGTCATGCTCAGCACGACGAAAATCAGAATCAGCGAGGAGGCGCCCGGGCCTAAGCTGACGCTGCTCTTTCTGTTCATGGTGTCACCTCCCGATAGCGCGAACAGGGCAACGCCATGAGCTCGTCGCCGTCCCCGGCGATGACGCTCAGCGTCTGATGGTAGTACACGCCGTTTGACATGGGCTCCGGCTCAATGCTGACGCAAAAGGTCGCGTCTTCCGTTTGGAGGGCCCAGATGCCGTCCTTTTCGCTGTAGCCCATGGACTTGAGAGCGGCTTCGGCGTCGTCAGCCGAGCAAAGGACGTCGGCTGTGCTCTGCGCGGCGTTCAGCGTCCGCGCGATCAGGTGCGCCCTGTCGGACTGGACGCGCGCCGTCGCAAAGACCTGCAGGAGCACGGTCGCTGCCAGCATGAAGAACATGATCACGATCAGCAGTTCGACGAGCAGCGCGTTGCTGTGGTTATTTGTCTTCATCGGCGTTCACCTCACGGCCTGGCGGCGTACAGCGCGCACTGTATTTCGTAGTTCTCTCCGCCGGCGGTCAGGTTGACGGTCATCAGACCGCCGTCGACGCCGGCGCTCATCGACTCGGCCTCCGTGACGACGTCGCCGGCTGTCGGCTCGAAGGGCGCGGCCGCTTCGGAGAACCATTCGTACAGGTGCCCGTCGTAGACGTACAGGCGGGTGGCGTATTCCTCGCCGTCGTAGGTCTCGACGAGGGAAATCGTGTCGATGCCCTCGACGGTTTCCAGGCGAATGGCGTCAACGGCGTCGCTGCCGCGAAGCATGCTGCGCAGATACGCGGGCGCGATGCGATGGCTGAGGTGCGCTTCGCCCCGCTCCGTGATGCCGCGGTACGCCTTCGCGCCGAGCACCACCATCACGGTGCCGGATACCGCGAACACGCCCAGCAGCAAAAAGACGAACACGCCGGATATGGAGTGCTGGATGAGCCGCTTTTTCACTGCGCTTTCGCCCCCTTCTCGGTGACATAGATGTCGGGAAGGCGGTTCGAGGCGAAGGCCTCGTACGTGACGTAGTAGCGCTCCTCGTCATATGCCAGGCGATAGTGATCGCGCAGGTAGTCGACGCTGTCCGGGTACGCGCCTTCGACGGCGTAGCAGGTCAGAGCGGCGTTTCTCACGGCGTTGCGGACGATCTCCGTCTCGGCATTGTCGTGAGAGGTGTCAATGTGCAGGACGAGGGCGAATGCCGCCGCGATGACCGCGACGAATACCGCCAGCTTCAGGATGTCTCGCTTCGACATGATGCGACCTCCCTCACAGGCTCGTCAGGATACCGGCCATGGGCAGCATGACGGAGAGCAGCACGGCGCCGATGACGATGGACAAAAGGGCTACCAGAGTCGGCTCGATGATGCTGACCAGGCGGGAAATGTCGTCCTCGACCTGTTCTTCGTACAGTTCAGCGAGGCGTCCGAGGACCTGATCCTCGCGGCCCGTGGCGGAGCCCATCTTGATCATGCGGTTCTGCAGGTCGTCGAACAGGCGCGTCTTTGTGATGGCGTCGGCGAAGGTATCGCCCCCGTCGATGCCCGATCGGACGGCGCGCACTTTATCGGCGGCCTCTTTGTCGCTGAGGACGGAGGCGGTCATGTCGAGGGCCTCTTCTGTCGGGAAACCGCTGGAAAGCATCATGGAGAGGACGCCGCCGACGCGGGAGGCGGACAACTTGCGGTTCAGTTTGGAAATAGCGGGGATGACTTTCTGGACGAGGGAGAGCACCTTGTCGCGCTTGCCGGTGCGCATGCCGACGGCGGCGGCCACCACGCAGAGCAGCGCCACGCCGACCAGCGCCAGGACGATCCAGCCCACGGCGGAGCCGATGTTCATCAATGCCGTGCCGGACTCGCTCATGCCCACGCCCATGCTGTCGAGCACGCGCCTGAACACGGGCAGGACCTTCCACAAAAGGATCAGCACGATGACCACCAGCATGATGCCCAGGACCAGAGGATAGGTGACGGCGCTCACTATGGACGAGCGGATGCGGTCCTCCCGGGCGTAATAGCTCTCAAGGCCGCGCATGACTTTCTCCAGCTGGCCGGACCGCTCGCCGATTCCCACCATCTCCACGAGGTAGCCGGGCCAGCGGCTGTCGCTCTTCAGAGCCTCGTAGAGAGAGCCGGTCTCGGTGACGCCCTGGCTCGCCTTTTTGTAGATGTCGGCGTTGGCGGAATCCGCCTCGGTGCCCGCCAGGGTCTCCATGCCGTCGTAGAGGGGGAGCCCCGCCTCCAGCACAAGGGCGACCTGCCCGCAGAAGGCGCTCAGTTCAGCAGCGCTGAAGACTTTGGATCCGGTTTTGGACTTTGCCTGATCGTTCATTGCTCTTATCTCCTTTAAGCATTGGTTCGGTTGCCAAGCATCATTGATGTATCAGGGACCTGCCAGCATCGTCGTAGGCGTACGTCACGCGGTAGCTATCCGTTCCGAAGATCGCCTTCGTCAGCCGGTCGTTGAAATCATAGGTGTAGTTCGTCGCGTACTCGCCCGCGCCGGGGGTGTTGTACAGCTTTTCGGTGTAGTCCTCCCGGCGCTCCGTGGCGCTGTAGCTGAGGCGCGTCTGCCGCAGAAGCGTCCCGTCCGTCGTGGTTTCCGTTAGTCTTATCGGGCGGTTGGCCTCGTCGAAATTGTCCCAGAACTCTTGTTGTAGAAATGCTGTCTTGTTTGTTTTCACTTCGGCCAGTTCGTCCTGGACGAAGGACATGCTCAGTAGTTTGTTCATGCTTTTATTATATCAGAATCCTGTGGTTAGGCTACTACTTTTCTGTGCGGCATTGTCTTATTAATTATAACATCACCTAATGCCTAACTTGATATAAGGGCACGCCTGTGAGATCAAAAACTTCAATTTCACTTTCTGGTGTTATACCCAGAAATCTGTTATCATCCAAAACAAATAACTTCTCATAATAAGTATCAGAAATTCGTTGAATTGAGAACTTGTATACATCAATTCTATAAGTTCCTGTATCATCCGTTTTAATCGGAAATATATCATTAAAGCCATTATATGCTACAAGAGAAAGAATTAAGTTGTTCTTTACCCAACATAATTTCGAACTAGAGAACATACAATCAACATTGAACACCTTATGAATTAAGGCGTTTTCATCAATAAAGTACAGAATATCATTGCCACCTTCATTGTGGATCATTGTGCCGTTCATGAAGGAAATCACTTGAGAAGAACTAGCCATTCCCAGTGAATGACTTATGCTGTTATTGGAGTTATCATTTTGAATACTAAGGATAGAATTCTCCGTGATTCCTGTTCGTCGATCAAGATAGAATGAATTGTTTTGTATTTTAAACATGAGCGATTTATCTTGAATTTCAAGGATTCTTTCTTGGTCAATCTTAATGTAAAAAGTGTCAGCATTTATATTCATTAATTCTACATATAAACAATCGTCTATAATGTGTTCTGCAATTACTATGAATTTCGTGTCCTTGTGATAAAGCTCTTTACTTTCACCATTCTCGAGATTATGAGAGATAATTGTAGTACTGTTTGATGAGACAGAGTATCGTAGAAAGTATATTCTATTATCAATCATTCCGATACAATCGCATTTGTCATATCCAAACCCTGGACTGTAAAGTTTTGAGAATGTTTTTCCATTATAAGAATACAAAAAGGAACTTACATAATTACGAGAACTATTTTGGCTTTGGTAAAAATATAGTTTTCCATTATTGAAAACAATCCAGAAATCCCCTTGTGAACCGAGGACTACCTTTGGTGCAGCATACTCTTGATCTAAAGATATATATAAATCCTTTATAAAGTTCTGAAGCCGGTGAATTTTAGATAATGCCTGTATTTGATGAGCATTACTCAATAATATAAGAATGATGCAAAATACTATCAAGCAAAGAATGCTTTTTTTGAATTTGGATATATAAACTTGGATACGCATAGTAATAAACTCTCATTTCTGGTTTTTTATGAAATTAGCCAAGAAAAGATGAATTGGAAATTGACCCTTGTCGGAAGGTAGGAGCCTGACATTTTCAAAAACACTATTTTGTATCATTGTATGGGAATTATCAGCGTTTTTGTCATAAATGACAGATCCTTTGTAGTATTGCCTTCATATCATTACATATACAAACAATGAAGTGGGGATGATCCTTTACGGACTAGTAATACCTCTCGACGGAATAGGATTTGACCTTGCCTATGCCGTTGAGTTCCAGCGTCGGATCATAGAAGTGATCCTCGCCGTCATACCGGAACTGCACCCATGCGTGATAGTTCTTGTCCGCGTAGCCGATGATCAGCCGCGCGGGTATGCCCTGGGTGCGCAGCATGCAGCACATCAGGGCGGACAGGTCCTGGCAGATGCCCATCTTTTTTTGATAGCATCCGTCGATATCCGGCAGCACGCCGGCGCTGATGGTCAGGGCTTTGACGAAGTCGTAGCTGTAGGCGCCGTCCGTCACATAGGCGGCGACCTTTTTGAATATGTCCATGCCGCTGACGCCCGCGCACAGTTCCTCGGCCACGTTGACGACCTCGGTCTCCGGCGTGTAGTTGACGTACTGGTTGGGGTAGAGGAAGCACACGTCCTTTTCGCTCAGCGTGACGCTGAAGCTCAGCTTTCCCGCCGAGGCGTACTTCTTTCCTGACACGTTTTCATACAGCGTCACGGTGTAAGAGCCGTCGCCCAGCTGCAGGGGGAAGACCTCGAACTCGCCGCTGTTGTTGAGGTCGTAGGTCATATTGGTGTCGCCCTTGCTGACGCGCAGTTTCATGCGGCGGTCGCTGGCGGACTGAAGGCTGGCCGTGAAATATCCCTCGGAAATGTGGTCGGCGTCCAGCTGGAGCTTGCCGTCCTTTTTAAGGTTCCCGGGCGGCTCCGGCCATCGGGCCTCGGCGCCGGCCCACGCGATCGCCGACAGCGCGAGAGTCAGCAGAAAGAGCGAAAAACCCGTCCGAAGGAAACGTTTCAGCCGATCGTTCATGTATATCGCCTTCTTTGCGTGTTAAATCTGCGCCTTGTGTCTCAGCCGTTGATCAGCGCCATGAGGCGGGACATCTGCGCTTCGACTTCGTTCATCAGGGGAGCGTAGTCCATTTCCTTGCGGGCTCTGAGGTGCTCGGTAATCTCTCCGACGGGGATGAGCGCCGGGGTGAGCGCCAGGTTGGACAGCACGCCCTTGAGGGCGTGGGCCGCGTCGAAGGCGGCGTTCAGATCGCCGG
Source organism: Clostridia bacterium (assembly GCA_017431365.1). GTDB lineage: Bacteria > Bacillota > Clostridia > Christensenellales > Aristaeellaceae > Firm-10. Next base: position 11,162 of record JAFRLF010000169.1, read on the forward strand.
CGTCCAGGGCGGCTTTCAGCTGCGCCGTGTGCGCGTCAGAGGCCATCATCCCCACCAGGCGCAGGTAAAACGCCTCGTTGTTCATGCAGCGGGACAGGCCTTCCCGCGTATTGGCGCCGTATTCCGTGAGGGCGTTAATCGTCAGCATTGCGTCATGCCTCCCCGTTCTTTTTGAATCAGTTCTTCGAATTGGTCGGCGGGCAGCGGGCGGGAGAAGTAATATCCCTGCACGATGTCGCCCTTCATCTGGCGGATCAGGTCGAGCTGAGGCTGTTCCTCCACGCCCTCAAATATCGTGGGCACGCCCAGATGACCCGCGATGTCCACGATGATCTTTATGAGCCAGTTGTCATGGCTGTCGCTGCTGATCGTGCGCATGAAGTCCCTGTCGACCTTGATGGCGTCCACGGGCATTTTCAGGAGCATGTTGAGCGAAGAATACCCCGTGCCGAAATCGTCCATTTCGATGCAGTATCCGTTCTCGCGCAGCTGGCGGATGACGGAGATGGCCTGCTCCATGTCCTCCGTATAGGCGGACTCAGTGATCTCAAGGACGAGCATATTGTGCGCCAGACCGTTGTTTTTGCATATGCTGTCCAGACGCGTCAGCAGTTCGCCGTCAAACAAGTCGATGCGCGACATGTTCACTGAAACCGGCAGGCTGACGCCGTACAGCGAGCGCCACCGGGCGATGTTTTCAGCCGTTTCCCGCCAGACGAAGCTGTCGAGCTCACGGATCATGCCGTTGCTCTCGAACAGCGGGATGAACACGCCGGGGCTGATCATGCCCATGTCGGGGTGCTTCCAGCGGACGAGCGCTTCGGCGCTGCAGAGGACCGGCTTATCGCCGCTGACCCGGTACTTCGGCTGATAGTAGACCATGAACTGCCGCGTGCGGATGGCGTCCTTCATCTCGCTGACGAGCTGGTGAGACTTGATGTCGTTGCGGTAGAGGTTTTCGTCGTAGTAGGCCAGGGGTTTGAGATAGTCGCCGCGGACGCGGTTGCACGCGGCGCGGGCGCGGTCAAACCGGCCGATGATGTCCTGAGCCTTGTCGTCGCGGGTACACACGCCCATGCGCAGGTGAATGACGCCGGTTTCCAGATTGGAGAGCCCCCTCATCAGGCGTTCCAGCACGGCGGTGTGATCCTCCACGTGCGCGCTGTACAGGAAAAAGGTATCCGCGCCGTACCGGCATCCGATGCCCGGGATGCGCTGAAGCTCCTCCCGCAGGCCGGCGCCCAGGCGGCGCAGCGCTTCGTCGCCGGCTTCGCGGCCATACATTTCATTGTAAAGATGGAAGTGATCCATGTCCACAACGATGGCGTCCATGCGCGTGCCGGGATACCGCTCATCCATCGTGGAGGCGTATTCGAAGAAGAATTCCCTGTTGTAAAGGCCTGTCAGGTCATCGGTCTCCGCGACGTCGATGATGTGCCGGTCCTCGGCCAGTTCGACCGTGCGGTTGACGCGCGCCATGATGACGGCGGGCATGTCGTAGGGCTTCTTGATGAAATCCGCCGCGCCCATCTGCAGGCTCTCGACCTCGGCGTCCGTCTCCGATGTCAGGACGATGACGGGGATCTGAGACAGGAGATCGCGGGAGCGCATGCGCTTCAGGACGGTCTTGCCGTCCATGACGGGCATCATCAGTCCAGCAGCACGAGAGAGACGCGGCGATCCTGACAGTTCAGGATGTCGAGGGCCTCCTGCCCGTTGCACGCGTACTGCACGTCGTAGTCGCTGCTCACGATAAAGCCCAGGAGCTGCCGGTTGATGGGATCATCGTCGACGATGAGCACCAACTTGCGCGCGGGGGATGTATTCTGACGGCTCATGGCAAATAGATCCTTTCAGAGTTATATCTCAAGTCCGAGCGGAGGCGTCATGCGCTCGTATGCGGGGCGCTGTGCGTGACGCCGTCGTATATGAAAAAGCCGTTGCGCCCCCGCTCCTTGACGACGTAGAGGGCGTTGTCCGCGTCCTGGAAGATCGTGCCCAAAGGCTTTGGCCTGTCGCTGAAGGCGACGCCGACGCTCAGCGTGACGCCGGGCATGCCGTCGCTTTCGACCCGAAGGGCGTTCGCGATGCCGCGGATCTTCCGCTCGACGAGCCAGCGCAGGCTGCTGTCCACGCTCCGCATGAGGACGACGAACTCGTCGCCGCCGATGCGGCAGATCCTGTCCTCGGAACGGAAGCTGTTGGTCAGCGTCTGGGTGACGCGCTTGAGGACGCGGTCGCCCATTTCGTGACCGTAGTTGTCGTTGAAGCCCTTGAAGTCGTCCACGTCAACCAAAATGAGAGCCATGCCTTCGTCGCCGTTCTCGGCGAGCGCGTTTTCATAGCCCTTGCGGTTGAGTGCGCCTGTCAGGGGATCGTGGGTCGCCTCGAAGGAGAGGTGTTCTCTGTCGCGGGCGGCGCGGTTGAACATGACGTTGTAGTTCTCGGCGAGGAAGCGCATTTCCAACGCGCCGGCCACGTCCATGGGCCGGGCCTGGCGTATGTTTATGACGTTGCGTTCCAGCGGCCTCATGATCAGGAAGAACGAAAACAGCACCGTGCACAGCATCATCAGGAGCAGCGCGATGATCAGGAACCGCTGGCGCTGCAGGCTCTTCAGCAGCTGGTCCGCGCTGCTGATCTGGTAGTCCTGCGTGAGCAGGGTCAGCTGCTCGGCGCAGAGGCGGACGTTCTCCGATATGGCGTCCTTGTAGGCCTGATAATCGCCGTTGGTGACCATTTGCGCGGCGAGGTGCATTTTCTCGTCGGGAGAAAGGGCCAGTTCCTCCGCGGTCAGCTCGATGTCCGCGACGGGGTCGGGCATGTCGCCCCGGGCGTCGCCGCCCGCGGCGTAGACAAGGCGCATGGACCTGTATTCCAGCTGCATGAGCTCGTTGGACAGGCGGAGGGCTTCCTCGAGATAGTCCACCGAGTCCCTGTCGACGGCGATCGCGCGAAGATTGTCGATGGCGTTTTCCCGCCGCCGGATGACGTTGACCTCGTCGAAGTAGAGGTCGACGTGAGCCTGGTCGCCCGTGACGGCGAAGAGCAGCACCTGTCTGGAAAGGTAGTCCGACGCCTCCTGCATGGCGGCGGCGTCCTCCTGACCGCGCAGGTATCGCCCGGTGTCGTCCTGAAGGTTTTGATACGCATTGAGCGTCTGCATCGTCGAACGGATCAGCACGATAGCCGCGACGAACGCCAGGCAGATCAGTATGATATTTACATACCGTATGCGCACACCAATTGCTTTTTTACTGGGTTCATTCATAATAGATGTTTTTCATTCCTCATTATATGTCGGCGCGTGTAAGCGGCTCGCATTCGCCGTTCGGCAGGAGATATTTCCGGCGTTCTGAATAAATCGGTTGATCGTAAAAAGGTAACGAACAAAACACAAAATCAATATAATTATACATTGAGGGGCTTGATTTCGCAATAGGTTTTTTGTATTTTGGGCATGGGGGAGATGGTAACATGACGGGTAAAACCCATCTTTGCTTTGGCATCGGCGTCTCGTTTCTGGCGCTGAGGCCGGAGACGCTGGGCGCGTGCTTCGGCGTACTGGCGGGTGCGGCCATCGGCGGCGTGATCGCGGACATCGACATGCCCGCGTCCGCCGGCAAGGGCGAGGGATATATCATATCCGCCGCCGCCATGATGACGACCGCCGCGGCCTTTGCGGCGGACGCGGCGACGGGGAAAAACCTCATTCACGAGATTTTGAACGGGGCGGACGTGATCCGCTTTCTGGGACTGGCGCTGTTTCTGGGGCTTGGCCTGGCCGGCGCGCTGACGGCGCACAGGTCCTTCATGCACTCGCTGCTGGGATGGGCTCTGTTTACGGGGGCCGTCTATCTGGCGGCGCCGCCATTGACCGGGGCGTTCGGCGTGGCATACGGGTCGCATCTGGCGCTCGACATGTTCAACAAAAAGGGGATGCCGCTGCTCTTCCCGATGAAGAGGCGCTTCAGCCTGAAGCTGTTCAGGGCGGACGGCATAGCTGACAAGCTGCTGCTGGGGCTGTCGCTGCCCGGCGCGGCGGCGCTGATCGTGACGGCGCTGATCAGGTCAGCGTGATCATATGGACGACGGGCGGCGCGTTGAGCCGGAAGGGGAATCGGCTCACGCCTATGCCGCGGGAGACCAGCGTGGGGAAGCCCTGCCTTTCGCTCCAGCCGTCAATGCCTACCTGGTGCGCCAGATACTTGAGCTCGAAGCCCAGGCTGAAGGGCGTCAGGCCGAACAGGCGGAACTGCCCGCCGTGGGTATGGCCAACCAGGGCGAGATGGGGCGGTTTGACGCAGAATTGGCTGTACTCCGCCACGTGCCAGGGGTAGTGGGCCAGCAGCAGGCGGAAGGTGTTTTCATCCGTGTCCCTGAAAAACGGCTCGGACGGCCGGGTATCCAGGTTATGCGCGTTCAGCCCGCCGATGCGGACGAAGGCCTCTCCCACGGAAAACTGCGCCTCCTCGTCCACCAGAAGGGTGATGCCCGCGTCGGCCATCAGGGCCGCCAGCGGATGCGGGGACGCGACCTCAGACTGGTCGTTGTTGCCGGGGACAGCGTAGGCGCCGTAGGGCGGGCGCAGCTGACCCAGCATGGGCAAAAGCCACGCGGCGTCGTCCGGCGTTTCGGCGAAATCGCCGCCGTAGAGGATCAGGTCCGGCTTTAAAGCGTGAAGCTGGTTCATGAGCTTCTGAACGGCCGGTTTCGGGAATGTGCGCGCGGAGGCGTGAATGTCCGTGATAAAGAGCATAGTAAAGCCCTGAAGCGCCGGCACAGGCTGCTTCAGGGTGTTTTTTTCGATCAGAGCGCGACGGAAAGCCGGCATGTACAAAAGGGAGAACATCGTTATCAGAAGGGCTGGGCCAGCGCGTCGCGCAGCAGGGCGTTCGTCACGGCCGCGGCGTCGGCAATGCCCCCGCGATGTCCGCGCGTGACGATGCAGGGCAGACCGCTCTCCCACAGGCGTTCCTTGAGCTCGATGACGCCCGCGTAGCCGGTTGGCGCGGCGACGATGGCCACCTCACGCAGGGGCGACGCGCTGTGCAGTTGCAGAAGGCTGCGCAGCGCCGTCGGCGCGCTGCCCACGACGATGAGCTTCGGCCCGGCGATCCGCTGCGCCTGCTCCATGGCGACTTCGGCGCGGGTCACGCGCCGCTGTTCGGCGATGAGGTTGACCTCGGGCGTGTCGAGCAGGCACTCGACGCGCACGGGAAAGCGCTCGATCAGCGTGCGGTCGATAGACGCGCTGACGAGATTCGAATCACATATGATGGTCAGGCCAAGGCTCACCTGGCGGCGGATGCGGTCGACGATCCCCGTGGTGAAAAAGAGGGCCTGAGCGATGTCCTGACTCTGCAGATCCTCCTGCACCAGGGCGCGGATGCGCAGGGCGCTTTCGGAAACATAGATGTCAGACTGCCGATGGCGCAGCTGAGAGCTCTTGCGCGGTACGGTTGTGTGATACATATGGCGTGCCTCGCTTGCTTTATTCATTATAAATATATCACGCCATTGTAGTCGGAAGATTAACTGAGATAAGAAAATCTGTTAATCTGAGATATAAAAATATCAGAATATATCAAGATATAATTAGCCGGGCGTCGATTCTTCGATCATTGGTTCCTCGTCGAGGCACCGCTGCAGACAGGCCAGCGTTTCTTCCCGCGAGCGGACGAATTGGCTGGATGTCAGATTGATCATAAAGTCGTACAGGGCCTGAGCGATGATGCGTTCTGTGACGATGATGCTGAAATAGGGCGTGTTCTGTTCGGCGATCTGTTTGGAAAAAAACACGGCGACGGGGTATTCCGACGTGCCGATCGTGAGGTTTGGCGGGATGGACAGCATCGTTTCGTCGATCAGCCACGCTGAAACGTGGTCGTTTCGGATGTCTTCAATGAGACGGCCGATGATTTCGCGGCGGTACGCGGGCTGGAGGGGACGCGAGACGCCGCTCGGCACGTCGCTGATGACGCCGGTTTTCAAAAAGTCCTTGACGCCGGTCTCTGTGAAGAAGGACGTATTCTTTGGCGCGGACTTTGCCAGGCCGTCAAAATACTGGACGGCCATTTTATAGATCGTGTCGTATCCGGGCAGGTTTTCGTACATGGCCGACTTGATAATCTCTTCCGTGATGTACTGTCCGGTACAGGGATGATTCATAATGGATTGACAGGCCACGCCCGCGTTGACGGCGCTGTAATCCCGCATCATATCCATGGGGTTGTACTGGAACTTGATGAAGGGCCGGCAGACGGCTTTCAGCTGAGTGATATGGAAGCGGTAATACTGGATCGCTTCGGGATTGGAACTGAGCTCCGCCCTGGTATAATCATCGGATATGCGCAGAAGGCGCCTGTCGGTTACGATGACGTTGGGCAGGGCGTCCGTCGTGTGGGCGCCGTCGCTGTACAGGAAGAAGGGGTGGTAGTTGTTCCCGTCCGCCAGCATCATCTCCAGAGCATACTCAAGGATATCCAGGCCGTTGAGCACATTGGAGACAGATTCGTCACGGCTGATTTTGTAATACACAAGATGTTCTATTCGAATGCCGTTGGCGGCGCGGCATTCGTCGCTCAGCCAGTTCAGGTATTCTTTGTTGTCGGGGGGCATGGACATCAGAACGTGAGCGTCAGTCGACTGTTCAGCCTCGCGGATGACCGACCGCATGACTGCCTGTACGTCCACCTGGCCGATCATGAAGCCTTCCCTGGCGAACGCGTTCGCGCGATCCGAAGCCGTCATATGTCGCCCGGAAGACGACTTTGGGCTGCACAGATCGAGGATCAGATCCATGACGCGTTCGCGGACGCGGTAAGCGTCTTCACCCATGGCGATCTCGTTGTAATAAGCGCGCAGTTTATACGCCTCGTCGGGCGTCAGGCGCAGGCAGTCGCTCACCTGAGAGACGACGTTCCACTTCGGCAGGCGCGCGCCGTTTACAGCGCGGGACAGGGTCGACCGCTCGACGTGTGTCATGCGCGCGACCTCGGAGACATTCAGGCCCCGCGAGCTGATCAGGTAGCGAAGGTATTCTGGAAATTTCATGACAGCCCACCCATTTCAGTTGATTCTTTAAAATAACATATAGGTTTTTATCAATTTTATCTTAGCACACAAGTGCTGAACGGACAAGAGTTGGGCACAATCTTGTTCTGAAACCCGGCCCACTTTTTTGCACAGATTGAAATCGGCACAGCGTCATGATAAATTAAGTAAAATATGTGTATTTTAATTAAATGTTCTGAGGAGGCAATCTGTTATGAAGCGCATAATAGGCACTATTTTGATCGCGTTGCTGCTTACGGCATCGCTGGTCGTGTTTCCCAAACCGATTGCGTTGACTGGCGCAGCGGCCGAGACCATTGAAGAAAGACTTCGTAATGAACTTACCTCTTCCTATGCCAGAGCCAAGCAATCACTTTAAATCCTGCGACGATTCACGTTGGCAAGGTTGATTTGAATGAATCGGAACTGGAGATGGAGAAGGGCAGTACCTATGCCCTCGCCGCCACTGTCACCCCGAGCGACGCCACGAACAAGGCGGTCACTTGGTCGAGCAGCGACACCAGCGTCGCCACGGTCAGCAGCAGCGGCGTCATCACGGCCGTTGCCAACGGCACGGCGACCATCACCGCCACGACGGCTGACGGCGGCTATACCGACACCTGCGGGGTCACGGTGAGTACCTCCGTCACGGGCGTGACTTTGGACAACACCAGCGCGAGCCTCAAGCCGGGCGACACGCTGACC
>JAFRLF010000170.1 GCA_017431365.1 Clostridia bacterium
ATCAGGGACCGGAACCGAATCTGCGCAACAAGCAGTGCTACGTGGGCTGCGTGGCTACGGCCATGGCGCAGGTCATGAACTACTGGCAGTGGCCCAACACAGTGCCCTACGGACTACCCGACTACGACTATAACATCCAGTATAACGGTCAGGATTACACGTGGCATCTCGGTGCCCTCCCGCCGACGTGGTTCGACTGGGACAACATGGCCGATGACTATGGATACTACGTGGCCTGCCCGCCGGCGATCCCCATCGCCGTGAGCGGCGAGGTCATCACGCCGGAAGCGGTCGAGGCGCTTATGCGGTTCGACGTGAACGAGGTGTCGGGGGTGGAAGACGAGTAAGCTGACACAAAAATATCGAGTGACTCGATGGAATTATGTCGAGTCACTCGATATTTTTTGCTCAGATCTGTTGACGCAATGTCGAGCGGCATGTTATAATGGCTTCGTCAGGGGGGATAATATGGCCATACCGATCAACGTTGAAGATCTCATAAACCAGAGGATTGTGGAATCGAATCGCATCGAGTATAAGGCGGATTATAATCCCGCTGCGATTATCCGCTCAATCTGTGCCTTTGCCAATGACATCGACAACACGGGCGGCGGATACATCGTCGTAGGCGTGGAAGAGGAAAACGGCGCGCCCAGACTTCCCGTACGTGGATTGGAGAGGGCGCATATTGACGCGGTTCTAAAAAAGCTGAGAGAACACTGCCATGCCATAGAGCCGCTCTACGAGCCGGTGGCCGAACCCGTACTTTATCAGGACGCATATGTGATCGTCATCTGGGCGGCAGGCGGCTTTGGCCGGCCTTACAAAGCCCCGCGCGACGTAACGGAAAAACACTCGACCAAACAGTATTATATCCGCAAGTTCGCCAACAGTGTGATCGCTTCGCCCGAGGAGGAGAGGGAGCTGTTTTACGTTTCCTCCAGCATACCGTTTGACGATCGTCCCAACCTGGCGGCGGAAGTGAATGATTTGGATCTGGGCCTGTTGCGGGAGCATCTTCATGAGGTAGGTTCCTCAGCCGATGTGAACCGCACGCTTGACGATCTGGCGCAGGATATGCAGCTGTTGGCCGGGCCGCCGGAACGACTGAAGCCGCGTAATGTGGGCATCCTGATGTTTTCAGAAAGACCGGAGAAGTATTTCCGATACGCGCGCATAGAAATTGCCGATTTGCCCGATCCGACAGGCGAGAACATGCAGGAAAAGGTCTTTACGGGGCCGATCCAGCGGCAGCTCAGGGATGCGCTGGCGTACCTGAAGAACTATGTCCTTGAGGAGAAAGTCGTCAAGCCGAAGGGCCGGGCGGAGGCCGAACGTATGTATAACTACCCCTATGCAGCTGTGGAGGAGATTTTGTCCAACGCAGTCTATCACCGGTCATATCAGATCGACGAGCCGATCCTGGTGCGCATTACGCCCGCGTCGATGGAGATTACCAGCTATCCAGGCTTTGATCGGAGCATCAGCGACAGCGATATCCGGGACTTCAGCATTCGCTCAAGGGTGTACAGAAACCGCCGGATCGGCGATTTCCTGAAGGAGCTTAGGCTGATCGAAGGGCGCAATACGGGTTTTCCCAATGCGATTCGCGCTCTGAAAGAGAATGGTTCGCCTATGCTAGCCTTCGAGATGGACGAAAACAGGAGCTATCTTTCGGTCACGATTCCCGTGCATCCCGCATTCCTGCCGCGGAAGGCGTCGGGTATGGATTCATACCGGCGCAGGATCATCGACAGTCTGAGTACGCCGATGACGCTGACCGAGCTCGCCCGGGCAATGGGATACAAGGGCATTACCGCGAAACTCAGGGATACCCTGACGCAGATGGTGAATATGGGAGATATTGAGCGTTTCGCTGACGTCAATGACGTTAAGTACAGGGTCAGGGGATAAAAGACGTTTGAAAACCAATTTGTTGAAAAAGATATACTGCAGCGCCGGGGCCATCGCGTGTGGTTCCGGCGCTGCAATATGCGAGAGTGGCGATGTCAGTCGTCCTTGATGGTGACGGCCAGGTTGCTGCCCTCCTTGCCGACTGTCAGGTTGTGGGTTTTCAGCTTTTTGCTGAAATCGACGCTAAAAACATATTTAATGACTTTGAGGAATATCAGAACTGTAACTAACGGGATCACACAACTGGTCACGACGATGACACATATAGCCTCGATGAAGCGTCCGAGTACTTCCTTTGCCATGTTAACCGCTTTGCCCGCGTAATCGATCGCTTCGCTGACAGCTCCGGTGATCTTCTGCCATACATTCTTGTCTTCTTCGGTAGTGACATTGAGCGCTTCTTCGCTCTCGATTGCGACATCGATAATGTGCTCAATCGAAGTATCAAAGGTCGTGTCGATCGTCTGAGATACCAGGATTGCCAGGGGAATGGTTCCGCCCACAGCGATGGTCAGAACCAATAGCTTTATGATGAAATCCTTGATCCACTTTCGTTCGCGCATGAACTGGTATAAGATGGCCAGAACACAGACCAGAGGGATCAGAATGGTGGTTACGCATAATCCGAAGAGTGGCAGCAGGTACTTTTCCGCCATGACGACTGCCAGAATGGCAGCAAAACCCTCGCTCAACTGGGTCAATTCCTGCGCGATGGGCGTACCCATGTCGTCCGGCAGAAGTGTAATGACTGCGGATGCCGCTGCTGATGAAGCGACTAGTGTCAGGACAGTGTTTCGTTTCCCGTCGAGATATTCTATTTGCTTCTTATAGGTCTGCGGCGTGGAGAGGTATGGCCGCAGGACGAAGATGGAAAGGAGCATAACGACCAGACAGATGATGATTACAGTGGGTTTTTGCTGGCGCTCTGTGTTTTGTTCGGAGGAACGGCGTGAATGTCTCTTCATCATGGGTTAGAACCAGCCTTTCTGCATGTAGATTGAATGGTTTCTAAATGAATCGATCAAAAAGAAAGAGCACTTTGACAAAATCAATTATATAGATCATCCTGTACTCGTCAAGGTCTCTGACATATGTTTCAGAGTTTGACAAAGTCCAGCCGAGAGAGGACAGGCTGGACTTATCATAACTGAAGATGTGTCTAAAAACTATACGATTTATCCGACAATCTCACAATCCTTCATTTCTGGATAACCAAATATGTCTGCTCCGTCACAGGTTCCAGACACAACAATGCTGGTGCCCTTTGATAACTTCGCCAATTCTCGACCGTGAGTCTCATCAAAATAACAATAAACATAGCAAAATCCGTATGAATCAGCATATAGTCTTACCACATAACCATCTGAGAACCATCCACTGTCTTCTTCGATTGAATATACTTTACCGGATACGTTAAATGTTTTACCTTTTAGTTCAGCATTGGCCGCAACCTCATTGGCATCAAATTTATTGTACAGCTGGACAGCGGTATACTGAATCGGCGCGGGTGTGGGTGTCGGTGCGACAGGTGCATTAGCCTTATAAAGTGCTTTATAGGTCTCAACGTCTACAATACCGGTAACCGTTAATCCGGATTCCCGCTGGAAACGTTTAACAGCGTCTTCGGTCATGCGTCCAAAAGCGCCGTCAGCCGAACCGGTCAGATAGCCTAGCTGAATCAGCCGTTCCTGGATCGCCTTTACTTCATCGCCTCTGTCACCATTCTTGTAAGAGATCTCTGGAACTGTCTCCTGCTTTTCTTCCTTTGGGGCTTCAGTTGGTTCCGATGTCGGTGTACTGATGTCAGGTGCTGTTGTCGTTGATGATGAAGGTTGTTCAATCTCTTCCTTTACAAGGTCGGCTGTAGCATCTGCGATATCATATCCCAGCATGGCCCGGATACGGGCATCGGTGATGACTTCTTCCCGTATATCGAAGATGATTTCATTGCCGACTTTAACGTAAACAGTTTGATACACATTATCTATGACATATACAGCGCCGACCAGATCATAACGCGCTTTTCCGCCGTCATGCTTTTTGATATCAGCATGTGTGGCAATCGTAAAATAGTCCCAGTCGCGGCCATAAGAATAGTCGATCCACGCCCAGAATACATTGTCTTCGCCGTAATAATCATGCACTGACTTCTTAAATGCGTCATCGACTTTGGTTGTCTGAGATGAAGTAGCCTTATGATTGGCATCAAGTTCTGTATCAATCGCATTGCGCAGGGCGTTCAATTCAGCTCTTGTCATGTTTGGCAAATCATATTCATCTGCAAGACAGACGCTTGTGCTGAGTAACATACACACAACGAGTACCATTGCCGCCAGTTTCTTCATAAAAAACCTCTCCCTTCAATAATGATTCTGTTCACATTATACTCAATATATTAGGCATAGTCAAGCTATTAAGCAGGGTATCATATAAATTGGTGATGTATATGATATCGTATCGGCCATTCTACGCGACGCTGCTGCGCAAGGGCGTCACGGAATACCATCTCATTTTCAAGGAAGGCGTCTCCGCCAACACCTTGCACCGCATGAAGCACGGCGAGGCCATCAGCACCCGGACGCTGAACGTCCTCTGTGAAATTCTCGACTGCCGGGTCGACGAGGTCGTCGAGTACGTTCCGGACGAGTGAGGGCTTGTTTTCCCGTGCATGGCCGAAGTCCTGAAAAAGGTACGGCTGTGCGATTATGGAATCGGGTCTATCATAGCACAAGGGGATCTGCGCTTTGTCGGTTGTCGCCGACAAAGAAAAGATTTTGGAAAACTGAGAACAGCGTCTTTTCCGGCTGTTTCTGGTTTCACGCATATGCTTCTGCGCGGCTTCGGCTGCGCTTTTCTCTTGACATCCTACGCCTTTTGCCGGATAATGAACCTGAAAAAATATGGGGGAGGCGTTTTGAGATGATCAACCGCGGAAACAACATTCTCTGGTACCGGGAGGGCGCGCGCAACTGGAACGAGGCGCTGCCGCTCGGCAACGGCCGGCTCGGCGCGATGGTCTACGGCGGTGCGGTCAGCGAACGCCTGTGCCTCAACGAGGACACGCTGTGGAGCGGATATCCGCAGTTTCACGATAACGAAGGCGCCGTCGAGTCCTATCGCAAGGCCCGTGATCTGGCGCTGAAGGGCGATTACGCCGCCGCACAGGAGGAACTGGAGCAGCGATTTACAGCGCTGTGGTCTCAGGTGTACCTGGCCCTGGGCGACATCACGCTGACCATGTCCCATGACTCGGGGGTCGAGGACTTCAGCCGGGCGCTGGACATGTCCACCGGCGTTCATCGTGTGGAGTACCGTGCCGGCGGCGTCCGGTATACGCGCGAGACCTTCGTCAGCCATCCGGCCGACGCGCTCGTGATGCGCGTATCGGCGGACAGGGGCTCGGCCGTCAGCTGCCACATCGCGCTCACGCCTGCGCTGAACGCTGTATCTGAGAACTTTGACAACTGCCTCTCCTTTGAAGGACACGCCCCGCGATACGAATGGCATTACGGCGATCCGCAGGATCCCCGGGGGAAGATCGTCTATGGCGAGACGGACGCGGAGAAGGGCATGGGTTTTTACGCCTGCCTGAAAGTGCTCCCCGAGGGCGGCAGAATGAAGCGACAGGGCGGGGGGATCTTCGTCAGCGGGGCGGACGCCGTGACATTGGTGTTTGACGCGCGGACGAGCTTCAACGGCTGGAACAAACACCCCGTGCTCGAGGGCCGGGCGTATGCGCAGCCCTGCCGTGACAACGTCGAAAAGGTCAGCGGCGTGGACTACGCCGACCTGCTGGCTAAGCACATAAAGGATCACGCCGCGCTCTACGACCGGGTGGACTTCCGCCTGCCGGGCGGCGAGGAGCAGTACCTGCCCACGGACGAGCGCCTTTACCGCCATGAAAACGGCGAATCCGATCAGATGCTGTACGCGCTGCTGTTCAACTTTGCGCGGTATCTGACGATCGCGGCTTCCCGCGAGGGGACGCAGGCGATGAACCTGCAGGGCATATGGAACGACTCCGTCATGCCGCCGTGGAACTGCAACTACACGATCAATATCAACACCGAAATGAATTACTGGCCGACGCTGATGGTCAACCTGCCGGAGTGCCACGAGCCGCTGATGCGCCTCGTCGACGAACTGAGGGAGAGTGGCGCGCGCACGGCGGAGCGCTACTACGGCGCGCCCGGCTTCACGGCGCATCACAATACCGACATCTGGCGCCTCTCGACGCCCGTCGGCGCGCACACGCCGGGCTCGGCGGTGTTCGCCTTCTGGCCGATGGGCTCGGGCTGGCTGTGCCGCCACGTCTGGGAGCAGTACGAGTACGTGCGCGATACGGCCTGGCTGCGCGAGAAGGGTTATCCCATCCTGCGCGAAGCGGCGCTCTTCTATGAGGCGCTCCTGTGCGAGGACGAGAACGGCGAGCTGATCCTCTCGCCTGCCACGTCGCCCGAAAACCATTTCATCTGGCAGGGCAAGCCCATAGCCGTGTCGAAGAGCACGGTCATGACGCAGGCGATCGTGCGCGACGTGTTCGAGATGGCGGTCGCCGCTTCGGACGCCGTCGGCGTGGACGACGGTCTGGCCGACCGACTCAAGGCGCTCTTGCCCCGGCTGAAGGGCTTCGGCATCGGCGCTGCGGGCGAGCTGCTCGAATGGAACGAGAACTTCGAGGAGGCCGAGATCCATCACCGGCACTGCTCGCACCTGTACGGGCTGCATCCCGGCCGTCAGATCACGCCGGAACAGACGCCGTATCTGGCCGCGGCGGCCATGCGGACGCTTCAGCGGCGCGGCGACGAGAGCACCGGCTGGGCGATGGGCTGGCGCATCTGCCACTGGGCGCGCCTCAGGGACGGAGATCACGCCCTGCGCCTCATCGACAACCAGCTCAAGACGGTTCAGGGCCGCAATCCGAAGAGCGCGGCGCGCGGCGGCGACATGAACTATTCAAACGGCGGCGGCACCTATCTCAACCTGTTCGACGCGCATCCGCCGTTCCAGATTGACGGGAACTTCGGTTACTGCGCGGGCGTGTGCGAAATGCTCCTGGCCTCCGAACCGGACGGCACGATCACGCCCCTGCCCGCATTGCCTTCCTCGTGGAAGACGGGCCTTGTGCGCGGCCTCCGCGCCCGGGACGGCAGCATCGTGGACATCATGTGGAACGACGGCCGCGTGAAGGTCACGCGCCATTGAGGCTGCCGACATGAAACCTGTCGACATCATCGTCAAAAAGAAGTTCGGCGGCGAGCTGACGAGGGCCGAGATTGAGGCCTTCGTGCGCGGCTGCCTGGACGGTTCGTTCGAGGAATATCAGCTCAGCGCCCTGCTCATGGCGATCTGCATTCAGGGCATGACCGACCGCGAGACAGCGGACCTGACCATGGCGATGGCCGATTCCGGCGACCGGCTCAGCCTGTCGCAGATCGACGGCGTCACGGTGGACAAGCACTCCACAGGCGGCGTGGGCGACACCACGACCCTCATCGCCGCGCCGCTGGCGGCGGCATGCGGGTGCAAAGTCGCCAAGATGTCCGGCCGCGGCCTCGGCTATACCGGAGGGACGCTGGACAAGCTCGAATCGATCCCCGGCCTGCGGACGGATCTGGACGCCGACGCCTTTATACGCCAGGTCAATCGGGTCGGCCTCGCGGTGATCGGCCAGTCCGAAAGGCTCGCGTCCGCGGACAGGACGCTCTACGCGCTGCGGGACGTGACGGGGACCGTCAGGTCTCTGCCGCTGATCGCCTCGTCCATCATTTCCAAGAAGATCGCCGCGGGCTGCGAGAGCGTCGTTCTTGACGTCAAGACCGGGTCGGGGGCCCTCATGCCCACGCACGAGGAGAGCCTGCACCTGGCCCGGCTCATGGTGCGGATCGGCGGCATGACGGGGCGGCGCTTCAGCGCGCTGCTGACCGATATGAGCCAGCCCCTCGGCGCGCAGGTGGGCAACGCGCTCGAGGTGGAGGAAGCCGTCCAGATCCTGAGAGGCGAGCGCGGCGGCGCCCTGCTCGACGTGTCTCTCGCGCTGGCGGAAAGCATGATCCTTTCCAGCGGACTGATGCATAGTCAGGCGGAGGCTGCCGGGGCGCTGCGCGCCGCGCTCGAAAGCGGATCAGGACTTGAAAAGCTGCGCGCGATGATCGAAGCTCAGGGAGGCGACCCGCGCGTCGTGGACGACACGGGGCGTCTGCCCTGCGGCGAGGTCCGAACCGACGTCCCCGCGCGGGAAGACGGTTACATCGGCCGCATCGAGCCCCAGGACGTGGGCAACGCGGCCCGAAGCCTCGGCGCGGGCCGGTACAGGAAGACGGACGTCATCGACCCCGGCGTGGGCGTCATCGTGAACAAGCGCGTCGGCGAGAGCGTCGTCCGCGGCGAGCCGGTCTTTACGGTCGTCAGCCGGCGGGACTCCGATACGGCGGAAGCCATGCGCCTGCTTGAAAGAGCGGTGACCGTGAGCCCGGAAGCGCCCGACCCCATACCGCTGATCCATGAGCACATCGGACCGGATGACTGCGCCGGCAGAAATCGAGGTGACGAATTTGCCTAAAGGATGCGTATTCAACGTTCAGCGCTACTCCACCACGGATGGGCCGGGCATCCGGACGACCGTGTTCTTCAAAGGCTGCAATCTGCGCTGCGTGTGGTGTCACAATCCGGAATCGTACTCTCCCAAGCCGGAGCTGGAGTTCAACAGGGATCTGTGCATCGGATGCGAGCGCTGCGTCGAGGTCTGTCCTCGGCACGTCCACGCCGCCGGCGGCGGTCAGGCTGCGCACAGGGAAAACTGCGTCGCCTGCGGGCGGTGCGTCGATCAGTGCTACGCCGGCGCGCTGACCCTGGCCGGCACGATGATGGACGAGGATCAGATCATGCGCGAGATCCTCACGGACGTGCCGTATTACAGGCAGTCCGGCGGGGGCGTGACGTTTTCCGGCGGGGAATGCATGCTGCAGATCGACGCGCTGGAGGCTGTATTGCGCCTCTGCCGCGAGGCGGGCGTGCATACCGCTGTCGACACCGCGGGCAACGTGCCGTGGGCGGCGTTTGAGCGGATTCTGCCGTACACGGATCTGTTTCTCTACGATATGAAGGCGTATGACCCCGACGTTCACAAGAGGCTGACCGGCGTGGACAACCGGCGCATCCTCGAGAATCTGGACCGGCTCTTTGAGGCCGGCGCGGACGTGTGGGTGCGGGTGCCGTGCGTGCCCGGCGCCAACGACGGCGAGCTTGGGCACATCGCCCAGTGGCTGGAGGGCAAGCCCGTCCGGCGCGTGGACCTTCTGGCTTATCATCGCCTGGGCGGCGGGAAGCGCGCCCTGCTCGGCATAAAGGGCGGCGTGGACTTCGACGTGCCCGACGCGCAGGTCATGGACAGGTACCTGCAGCCGTTTCTGATTTGCGGCCTGCCCGCGAAACACAACGCCTAGCGCGGCATAGCCGTGACGAAAGAGGTTATAGGCAAGGACATTTTGCTGATCACAGCGATAAGGAGGGCGACAGACAGTGAAGACGACCATCATGACGGATGAAAGGCTGCTTTCAAACATCAAAAAGCTGCATGAGGACAAGGTGGAGATCAACCGCGTCAAGTTGGAGCATTTCAAGAAGTACGACACCGACGATCACGGCTTCATCTGGGATCCGGATTTTCACGTGGATATCGAGCCCAACACCGATGACGGCTGCGTGCGCGGCCCCGTGGCCATCGGAAAGGCGATAAAAAAGTACTTCGCCGAGGTTCCGGCCTATGTCAACCCCGCGTCCGCCACGGCGGGAGCGTGGTACGGACAGATGCACCTGTTCGCCGACGTCAGCTTTGATCAAAACCTCGTGCCGGAGGACCTCAGGGCCGTGTGGCGCGAGTACAACACCTATCCCGGCTGGAGCGGCATGAACCACTGCGCGCCCGATCTGCGCATCGGCTTCGAACTGGGCTGGGGCGGCCTCAAGCGCAAACTGGAGTATTACCGGGCGTTCAACAACCCGGCGGACACGTCGTTCTATGACGGCGAGCTTGAGTACGTCACCGGCGTCCAGGCGTGGGTGAAGCGCCTGTCGGAAAAGGCCTTTGAAATGGCGAAGGCCGAGACCGACCCCTTTACGAAGAAATCCTTGACGGAGATCGGCGAGATGAACGCCCATCTGGTGGAGAATCCGCCCCGGACGCTGCGGGAAGCGTGCCAGTTCATCGTCCACTTCCAGAGCGTGGACCGCGTGTACTTCAACGGCGGGGCCCTTGATCAGCTGGACGAGCTGCTCAGGCCCTATTACGAGCGCGATAAAGCCGCCGGCCTGATCACCGACGACGAGGTCGTGTGGTACATCGCTTCGGTGCTGTTCAACGACACGCATTATTCGCAGATCGGCGGGCTGACCCCGGACGGCAGCCGCGAGACGGCGAGCCGCCTGTCCTATCTGATCCTGGAGGCCATGCACGTGCTGGGCATTCCCTGCAACATGGCGCTGCGCGTCCACGATGGCATGGACGAGGACCTTCTGCGCCGCGCCCTTCAGTACACGATGGAGGACGGCAGCGGCGTCAGCTATTCGCTCTCCGAGGGCATCGAAAAGGGCTTCGCCCGCAACGGCTACCCCGAGGAGCTGGGCCGCATGCGCAAAAAGGTCGGCTGCAACTGGTGCGTCGTTCCCGGACACGAGTACGCCCTGCAGGACGTCACCCGCGCCAATCTGGCCTACGCCTTCAAGCACGCGATGGACGACCTGCGCACCGGCGAGCGCACGCTCGACCGGCTGTTTGACCGGTTCGTCTGGCACACGAACGTCATCGTGGACAGCATCAAGCGCGGCTACGACATCCACTATGAGACCAAGTACAAAAACTGCCCCGAAGTCGTCCTCAACGTGTTCATGCACGGGTGCGTCGAACGGGGCCTTGACTGCTCGCACGGCGGCGTCGACATCATGGACCTGAATATCGACGGCATTGGCCTGACGACGGTGGCGGACAGCTTCGCCGCCATCGAAAAGCGCGTCGTCGAGGAAAAGCGCCTCACATGGGACGAGCTCTATCACGCCCTTGACACGAACTGGGAGAACGCCGAGCCCGTCCGCCTGATGATGAAGAACATCGAGCGCTTCGGCGCGCCGCACTCCCTCGCGGACAAGTGGGCCGTGCGCATCAGGGACTGCTTCGTGGCGGCCTGCAAAAACGGCGGCACGCCGAAACACAACATCCCGGTCACACCGGGCATGTTCTCCCACGGGGATGTGTATATTCACGGCGCGAAGCTGGCGGCCACGCCGAACGGCCGCTTCTTCGGCGATCCGATCTGCCATTCCAACGAGCCGGATCCGGGTTTCGCCCGTTCGTACAACACGTTCTCGCCCTCGCTGAAGGCGACGGCCGTGGCCATGGTGCAGCCGGGGTACGGCAATTCCTCGCCCCTGCACCTTGACATCGACACCGACATGCTGAAAAAAGAGGGTGGGATCGACGCGCTGGTGGCCCTGATCCACACGCATGACCACATGGGCGGCACGCTGATCAACCTGAACTGCCTCAGCAAGCAGACCCTGATGGAGGCCCACGCCGATCCGTCCACGCATCCGGATCTGGTCGTCCGCGTGACGGGGTATTCAGCGTTCTTCGCTTCGCTGTCCAGAGAATACCGCCAGCAGGTGGTGGACCGGTTCCTCACGCAGGCCTGAGACCGGGAACATATGAATCGGACAAAAGGGACGATCGGGACGAGGAGGTTGCCCACAGATGAATAAAAGGCAGCGCGTATTAAGCACCATCGAAAAGAAGCCCGTAGACCACGTGCCCGTGGGGTTCTGGTATCACTTTATGGATGAAAAGGCCCTGGGCGAGCCCTGCGTACAGGCGCACGTCGACTACGTCAGGGACTGCGACCTCGACATGCTGAAGATCATGTGCGACGGATACTTCCCGTATCCGGTGCCGGAAGATATAAAGACCGCCTCCGACTGGTGGAAGCTGGAGCCCATCGGGAAAAACCATCCCTTCATCCGCCAGCAGGTTCAGAGGGCCAGCCGCCTGGTTGACCTGATGGGCGCCGAGGTGGCGACGTTTTACAACGTGTTCGCGCCGTTTTCGTCACTCCGCTTCGGCGCGGGGGACGACCGCGTCATGAACGATCTGCGGGAGGATCCGCTGGCGGTGCGGCACGCGCTGGACGTCGTCGCTCAGGACAACGCGACGCTGGCGGAAGAGCTCCTGCGCACAGCCGGCTGCGACGGCGTGTACTACTGCGTCCAGGGCGCGGAGTACGGGCGCCTGACGGAGAAAGAATACCGCGAGATGATCCGCCCGAGCGACCTTTACGTCCTTGAGCGAGCCAACCGCTATTCCGGGCACAACATCCTGCACTGCTGCGGCTGGGCGGGCACGAAGAACCAGCTTTGCGTCTGGCAGGATTATCCGGTCGCGTGCGTCAACTGGGCGGTCTATGTCGAGCAGATGTCCCTGACCGAGGGGCGCGCCTTCTTTGGCAACAAGGCCTGCCTGGGCGGGTTCGAGAGTCTGCACCGCGACGGCATGACGCACAAGGGCCTTCTTCACAACGCCTCGAAGGAGGAGATCGGGGCCTTTACCCGGGACACGATCCTCAGCTTCGGCAAGACGGGGCTGCTGCTGGGAGCGGACTGCACCGTCAACAGCTTCATCGATCACGAACGCATCCGCTGGGTTGTCGAGGCGGCGCGTTCCATCTGAGATACGGACATTAAAAACGGGAGGATATCTGCATGACGAGAGAACAGGCCAGAAAAAAGGCGGAGGCGCTGGTGGCGCAGATGACCGTCGAGGAGCGGGCGTCACAGCTCAAGTATGACGCACCGGCGATCCCGCGCCTCAACATACCCGCGTACAACTGGTGGAACGAGGCGCTCCACGGCGTGGCGCGCGCCGGCACGGCTACGGTCTTCCCGCAGGCGATCGGCCTTGCGGCTATGTTCGACGAGGACCTTCTTCAGAAGATCGGCGACTGCATCGCCACCGAGGGCCGCGCGAAGTACAACGCCTCGTCGGCCGTGGGCGACCGCGATATCTACAAGGGCCTCACGTTCTGGAGCCCGAACGTCAACATCTTCCGCGATCCGCGCTGGGGCCGCGGCCACGAGACCTATGGCGAGGACCCGGTGCTCACGTCGCACATGGGCGTGGCGTTTATCAAGGGCCTGCAGGGCGACGGGGAATACCTGAAGGCGGCGGCCTGCGCGAAGCACTTCGCCGTGCACTCCGGGCCTGAAAAGCTGCGCCACGGATTCGACGCCATCGCCAGCAAAAAGGACATGGCCGAGACCTATCTGCCCGCGTTCGAGGCCGCCGTGACAGACGCGCATGTGGAGGCCGTCATGGGCGCGTACAACCGCATCAACGGCGAGCCCGCCAACGCCACCCCGATGATCAAGGACCTCGTCAGGGACGCGTGGGGGTTCGAGGGGCACTTCGTCAGCGACTGCGGCGCCATCGCCGACATCCACAACGGCCATCACGTGACGGCCACCGCGCCGGAATCGGCGGCGCTGGCCATCAAAGCGGGGTGTGACCTCAACTGCGGGAATACGTACCTGCACCTGCTGACCGCCCTTCAGGAGGGCCTGATCACCGAGGAGGACATCACCAACGCCTGCGTCCGACTGATGACGACGCGCTATATGCTGGGCCTGTTCTCGGACGACTGCCCCTACGACGCAATCCCCTATGCCGAAAACGACACCGATGAGCATGACGCCCTGGCGCTGAAGGCGGCCCTGGAGTCCATGACGCTGGTGAAAAACGACGGCGTCCTTCCTCTGGACGCCGGGAAGATCAAGACCCTGGCCGTCGTCGGCCCGAACGCGGACTCCCTGCTGGCCCTGATCGGCAACTACCACGGCACGACCTCCCGCGCCACCACATTCCTCGAGGGTTTGCGCGCCTTCTGCCGCGAAAAGGGGATACGCCTTCTCTATTCCGAGGGCTGCGACATGGCCAAGGACCGGCTCGAGGGCTGCTCCCTGATCCCCGGGGACCGGCTATCCGAGGCCCGGATCTGCGCTGAGGCGGCGGACGCTGTCATCGCCGTGGTCGGCCTGGACGAGACCATGGAGGGCGAGGAGGGCGACGCCAACAACTTCTCCGCCAGCGGCGACAAGCTGAGCCTGGAGCTGCCGGAGAGCCAGAAGCGCCTGATGGAAACGCTTGAGAAGACGGGCAAGCCCCTGGTGACGGTACTGGCTGTCGGTTCGTCGCTTTCCGTGCCCCAGGGCAACGCGCAGATCGTCGCGTGGTACCCCGGCCAGGCCGGCGGAACGGCGCTTGCCAAGATCCTGTTCGGCGAGGTCAGTCCCTCCGGACGGCTGCCGGTGACCTTCTACCAGAGCCTTGACGACGTGCCGGAATTCACGGATTACAGCATGAAGGGCCGCACGTACCGCTACTTCGAGGGCAAGCCGCTTTATCCGTTCGGTTACGGCCTGAGTTACACGAAGTTTACGCTGGACGACGCCGAGGTGACCCGTGAGACGGCCTGCGCCACGGTGACGAACGCGGGCAGCATGGCGGCGGACACGGTGCTGCAGGTCTATGTCCATGCCGAGGGGAATCCCTTCGCGCCGGTGAATCCCTCGCTGGCCGGATTTGCGAGGGTGACACTTCAGCCCGGCGAGACGAAGACCGTGCAGATCTCCTACGACAAAAACGCCTTCACCGTCGTCAACGACGCGGGTGAGCGCGTCCCCGCCGGGCCCTGCGCGGTGTACGTTGGCCTCAGCCAGCCGGACGCCCGCAGCGAAGAGCTGACCGGACTCGGGTGCCGCCGCTTCGACGTCTGACAGGGCGAACCCAATAAACTGAACCAAGTTGATCGGACAAACGGAGACCCCGCTGCCGGCCATAAATACGGCAGCGGGGTCTTCATCGATGATAAAGCGGTTTGCCCTTCAGTACCTGAAGATGCGCACAGGCAGGCCGAAGGCTTCGCTGAGCCGGGGCTCGAGGTCCGCGGTCATGGCGTCGAGAAACATGTTTTTCCGGGCGTTCTGCTCGTAATCGCGAAGGTTTCCGTTCTCGTCGTAGTCGGGCTGGAAGGATAAGCCGAGAACCAGCGCGTTGTTGGGGGCAGAGCGCCCGTCGTCTTCGTAGATGATCTCGATGGCGTCGCTCTCCAGCTCCGGCGACGAGCGGATGACCGTCTCGAGCGTGCGGGCGACGAAGTCCTGGACCGCCTCGCTCTCGCACGGCGCGCCTGACGAAACGAACTCGGACAGTTCGTCAAGCTGTGCGGAGGTCAGCCGCTCGATGGCGACGTCGTTGCGCAGGTAGAAGTATTTAAATCCGAAGGCGGCGTATTCCTGATAGACGTTTTCGGGCTCGGTGCGGTGGGCGATGGCCAGATCGTCCTGGCTGATCGCCTCTTCGAGTTCGGCGAGGCCCGTCGTCAGGTTCAGGCGGGCGTAAACGGCCTTTAAATAATAATCGCGCAGCTGAAAGTATTCGCCGGAGAAGCCGTCCCCTTCGGTGAGGAACTTCTCCCGTGCCAGGACCATATCGTGGACGTCGGGCGTCCACTGTTTGATCGTCTTGTTATCCATAGTCAAGGATTCTCCTTTCGCGCAGGACGGCGGCAATGTCAGAACCGGGCTTATTTGACGTTGTACACGTTGTAATACGTAAAGCCGTGCTTATCCCTGGGATCGACGATGTACTGTCCGCCCCAGGACGAGACGATGTATTGCCCTTTATCGTTGACGCCCGTGATCGTCATGAAGTGCCCGCCATCACTTTCGCGCACGACGTTGCCGTTCATATCCCGCAGGTAGTACGGCCTTCCCACGAATATGACGACCTGCTGTCCCTTATCGACGTAGGACTGGTAGTTCTGCGGGGTGACCTTGTCCTTGCCATACTGTTCGGCGCTGTATTCGACGCCGTGCTCGTTCAGATACTTTTCCAGGCGGTCGGCCTGTTGCTTCTGCGTCTCGCCGTGACCCGACTGATCGGAATAGTAGTCGTAATCGGCTTTTTTGCCGTCGTCTCCGCTCTTGTAATCCTCGTACTGGTCAAAGGTGTATTTGCCCTGCCAGTTTTTGTTGTAGTTGTCCGTGCTGGAGTAGAAGTCGCACATCAGGCGGTTGTAGTTGAGCTGGCCGTTCCCGTCGCACATGGGGAAGCCGAATTTCTTTTCGAACTCCGCGGCGCGTCCCTCATAGGCCTTGAAGATGACGTTGACGGCAGCCGCGTAGCCGCAGCCCTCCCGGTTCATCTTGGAGCAGTAGGCTTCCAGCTCGGAGTCGCTCATCCTGACGCCGGTGTTCTTGTAGACGATGTCGCGGTACATGTCGTGATACGTGCCGTCGGGATCGTTTCTCAGGTCGAGTAAGGGGCCGTGTTGGATCGAGCCGTACTTGGACTCATCGATGAGGCTCTCGTCGTAGACTCTGGCCTGATTCGCCTGATCGGTCTGTTCCTTTTTCTTCTGGATCTCTTCCTTCCACGCTTCCCAGCGCTCTCTGGCCTTCCTCTGCCGCTCGAACTGGCTTTCGATCCATTCCTTCCACTTTCGCTGCTGTTCGCGCCAGTACTGATAGCCGCATGTGGGATCGCCGTTCGGTGTGATGGGCGGCAGAACGGGCACGACGCCGGGCGCCCCTTTTCTGCGGAAGATATTTGGGTCGAGCTGCAGCCCGTCGTTGATGGGCCTTCCGTGCAGGAGATTGTCGATCATCCGGTCGACGTTTGTCTGTACGTCGGCCAGGTCGTTTGCGTTTTTGCGCGCGGCGGCGCTCAGATCCTGAATGTCGCGCTGCAGCGCGCCGGCCGCGGCGCGCAGGGCGTTCACGGCCTCGCGCACGTTTCGGGCGGAGTAGCCCTGGCCCGCGAATGTCGCGCTCATCTTGAAGGCGACCTCAGCCCCGGAGTCTTCGTCGAGTTCGACGGCGCCCAGACGCTGGGCGGCGGCGCCCACAGCCTTTTCCACGGCGCTCAGCCTGTTGGAGCAGTTGTTCAGCCAGTCCGTGGTGACGTGTATTCTGTCAGCCATTGCGATCGTCCTTTCCTTTCAGCCTCTGCGGCGAGCCTTACTTCATGATGGCCTTGAGCCTGGCATCGGCCGCGTCGATGGAATCCGCGAAGCGGTTGAGCGTATGATTGAGTGAACTCAGGCAGTCGGCGTAACGCTTGAGGTCAGCTTCCAGCCGTTCCAGGCGTCGCTCGAGGGCCTTGGCGGCATCGCCCTGCATGTTCGCGTCGAGCGATTTTCTGAGATCGTGGATCGGCGGCTGGGCGGACGTCTGAATGGCTTCCAGGCTGGAGCGAACCTGACGCGCGCTGCGGCGGACTTCGCTGGAATCGTATATGGTGATGGATGACATGTCAAACGCTCCTTTGCGCCGCGAAAGCGGCGCGCTTTTCATTGAGTGCATCATAGCACACCGCGCATGATCTGTCCAATTTTTGTGACGAATGGTCGCAATTCCGGCGTGAACGGCTGTAAAATTAGGCGGCGGGCCGGAATGATCCCGCCCGCCGCGTGTCATGTGATGTTTTGTCCGTCAGAGCTTCCCGAAGCTGTCTTCTTTGTAAAAGACGCCCACCAGCGCGCCGACTCCGTCTCCGGGCGCGGTGATCTGCTGCAGCGTCCAGCCCTCGCTGACGTACTGGTTGATGACGGCTTCGGCCTGCTCCAGATCATTCTCGCGGCTCAGCTTGAACCCTTTGTTCAGATAGACGAGCTTGTATTCTCTCATAAACCGCGTGACCTCCCTTGTGCCTTACAGGTTGAAGGCGATCTCTATGTCGCGCACCTGCTCGGGCGTGATCATGACCAGAGGACCGATGTCGCGAGCGGCGATGATGGCCTTGGCGCTGTAGTCGAGTACCTCCAGCTTGTCAAAGGCGTTGAGCAGCGTGTTCCCCGCCACGATGACGCACTGGTTGTCGACGATCAGGATGGGAGAGGACATGGTCAGCGCCTTCGCCGTGCCTTCGATGTCCATCGCGCTGGCCGCGTAGGGCAGGCGCTGGACGTGTCTCAGGTTGATGTAGCTCTCGGGGATGGTGCGGGAGTCGAACTCCGCGTCCGTGCACGCGAAGGCCATGATGGCCGGCGGATGGGCGATGATGACGGAACCGATGTCCGGATGCGTCTGGTAGATGGCCTCGTGCAGAAGCGCCGAGCGGCTGGGCGTCTTTCCAGCCTCGCACATGCCGTTCTTGATGAGGACGATGTCCTCCGGCTCGAGGTACTTTCTGTCCTTCTTATACGGCGTGATGAGGAAGGAACCGTCGCTCAGCCTCTGCGAGAAGGTGCCCTGCGTGGAGTTGAACAGGCGCTGGTCGTACGCGCGGTGAATGAGTTTGCACATGTCGCGGCGGGCGGCGCATTCCTCGGAGGAGGTCAGCCGGGAGACGAAAGCGTCCAGCGGCGGATGCGATTTTTCGCTGTCCATGTTGATCTGCACGTCGGAGAGTTCGCGTGGGGTGCCCACCTTTCTGGCGTCGATCTCGATCCGGCCGCAGAAGTCGAGCGTCTCAAACGCCATGAAGGCGCGGAACAGGTTGGACGCACCGCAGCACACGCCATGGTTTTCCATCATCACGGTGTTAAAGCCCTTGGCGAATTCGGCGGAGAGGTACTCGCCCAGCTTCTCGCTGCCGGGGACCTCGTAGGGCGCCATGGACACCTCGCCGCAGATGGCCTTGACGGAGGGCACCAGGCGCGTATTGGGAATCTGCCTGGCCAGAGAGAAGGCCACCAGCGTCGGCGGATGCGCGTGCAGGATGGCGTTCAGGTCAGGACGCAGCTTGTAAATGTCGCGGTGGAACGGCAGTTCAACCGAAGGCGTGTGCCGGCCGATGATCTCGCCCGAGGGCGTGACGCGCATGATGTCGTCGCGCGTGAGGCTGCCCTTGTCGATGCCGGAGGGCGTGATCCAGATGTCGCCGTTGCGGTCGCGGATGGAGAGGTTCCCGCCGGAGGTGGTGGTCATGCCGTACTGGTAGATGCGGTCCATGATCATCACGAGCTGGTCCGCCGGGTGCAGAAGGTCAAATCTCATATATGTTCTCCTTTACTTAGATTGTCTGTTTGCGTCCGGGCTTACAGGACGATTTCGTCCCCGTCGGCCACGGCGCGGATGGGATAACCCCATTTCATGTCGAGCGCCGCGATGCCTTCGAGCTTGCCGAGCGGGAAGACGTGATTGAACAGGAGGGTCTTCGCCCGGCAGCGCTCAAGGTACGGGCTGACCTCGTCGATTCCGAAGTGCGCCATCTCGCAGATCATCAGATCGACGCTGTGATCGAGGGCGTAACGCGGGAAGTCGTTCTCCGCCAGACGCCCGGAGAGGTCGCCCGAGAAGAGGATGCTCTTCCCCTCGGCCTCGACCAGGAACGAATACGCGGGCCGCCCCTGTCCGGCGAGGTGCCGGGTGGGGAAGGGGGTGACCCTGAGGCGGCCGTCGTCAAAAGCGGTTTTGTCCGTCATCAGGCGGAAGCGCACGCGATCCTCCTCCAGATGGTCGAGCTGGCCCGCCATGTAGGCGCGGATGGCGTCAATGGCCGTCTTTTCCGTCATGTAGATGTCGACGTCCGTCTCCTTGTAGTACCAGGTGAACAGGTTGGCCAACGGCGCGATCCCGTCGGTGTGATCCGCGTGGTAATGCGTGGTGAATATCGCTTTTACCGCGCGCAGATCCTCGCCGCGACGGGTCAGTATGTCGATCAGCGGCGCGCCGGCGTCGATGAAGTACAGCGCGCCCCCTGTCTCGATCATGCTGCAGGAGCAGTACCTGTCCGCCGCGGGGACGCCGTGGCTCGTTCCCAGAAAGGTGATTTTCATGCTCTGTCCTCCGTCATTCAGTGACGACGCCCTTTTTGAGGATGATGTTGGCGTAAAGGGCCGTCTCCCCGGTCATGACCACGCAGTAGGCCTTCTTCGCCCGCTCATAGAAGGCGAATCGCTCGACGTGTTCGAAGGGCACAGTCCGGCCCTCGGCGGCGTCGCACAGGGCGTGATAGGTTTCCCAGATGGGCGTCTTGACGTCGTCTCCCGGGACGACCTGCATCAGCGCCACCGGCGCTTCTACGTAAGGGTCCAGGGGGAGAAGTTTCAGGATGGCCTCGAGCACTTCCGGCACGGTGTGGCCGTCCAGGCGCACCAGGCGCTGCGCCAGCCCCGCTCCGGGGAAGTTCCCGTCGCCGATGACCAGCTCGTCTCCGTGGCCCATTTCCATCAGGATCTTCAGTAGTTCGGGCGAAATGACGGGTGAAATGCCTTTTAACATATATAGTCCTCCTCGCTTTGTATGTATGCTGATCCGGCGTCAGACGCCGGCGTCCGTATCGATCCACAGGGGCAGGTGATTCGTTGACGGCACAAAGGCGTTCAGAAAGTCCGTTGTCGACAGGGCGACGGTGCGGTCGTTGCGGCAGGGGTGAAAGGCCAGCCGCGGCGCTCTGCGGAGCCGCACGTCCAGAAGGAGCGAGACTTCACCCAGCGTGTCGAATATGAGCCCGAGCGCGTTCACGGCCCCGAACCGGCTGCGCAGGCACCGCTCGAGCGGTTCTTCGGGCGCGAAGCAAAGCCGGCTCGTGCCCGCCTGGCGGCTGATGACGCCGCTCTGGAAGACGTAGTCCGGCATCGTGACGAACAGATAGAGCCCCTTGCCCGGCCGGGTGGTCAGGAACAGGTTTTTCAACACCAGGGCCTTCAGTGTCTCGCCGATCGGCGCGCAGGATTCGATGCTGTGGACGGGTTCGTGCTCCAGAAGATCGTATCTGACGCCGAGGCTCTCAAGACGGTCCAGTATCGCGCGCTGGTTCGCATCCGCTTCGGACACGCGCGTCACCGCCTGTGCAGCCGCAGATCGTCGCCGGCCAGGGTGACCGTGAGCACGTGCGCCGTGTCAAACAGGCGGGAAAACACCCGCTCGTTGTACCTCGAGAGCGCCTCCGACGGGGTCAGATTGGTGGTGATCACGGTGTGCCTCCGGTTGACGAGGCGCTCGTCCAGCAGGACGGAGAGATATTCTATCGTCACGTTCTGCATGAGCGGCTCGGTGCCAAGGTCGTCGATGAGGAGCATGTCGCACGAGGTCAGCCTTTCAAAGGCTCTGCTGCCCTCCTCCTCGCCGAAGTGCGCGCCGCGCATCGCCCTGAACATCTGAAACGCCGTCGTGCGCACGGTTTCAAACCCGCGCGCGGCGAGTTCGTTGTCCACGCAGTTGAGCAGGAACGTCTTTCCCAGACCGCTGCGGCCCGTCAGGAGAATGCCGAGCGTCTCGGTCATGGGATATGTGTCGGCAAAGCGGCGGCAGACGTTGCGGGCCAGCAGGGCCTGCTGACGTTGGGTGCGCCCCGCGAGGACGGGCTTGTCGTCGGGGAGGATCGACTCGTCGAAGGCTGAAAAGGTCTGCGCCGCGCCGCTGTCCGCGGTGCGGACCTGCGCCGCCCTTTCGCTGACCGCGCGCTGAAGGCAATCGCATTCACGGCGGATCGGGTCTTCGACGTATCCCGTGTCACGGCAGACGGGGCACTGATAGTGAACGTCGAGATAGTCGCGGGGGTATCCAAGGGCGCTGAGCCTGTCGCCCAGGGCCCTGTTCATCTCGGCGGCGCGGCTCTGAAGGGATGACGCCTCGCGCGCGGCCTGCTCCGGGTCTTTCAGCAGCGCGCCTGCCAGGCTCCTGAGCAGCCTCGGCCCGGCCGTGACAAGCGGCTCGATCTCCGGATCCCGCTCGGTCAGCTCGCGGATGCGCTCGTCGCGCAGGGCGTACTGCGCCTCGCGGCGGCGGGCGTATTCCTCCTCAACCTGTCTGACGATATCTCGGCGGTTCACGGCTTATTCACCTCTTCATAGCGGGACAGGTCGGGCAACATGGCGTCGATCTCGGCGTCGGTGTACGCGCGCTGCGCGTATTGCTGGGCGTTGAGCTTCTTTGACGCGGCGGCGGCTTTCGGCTGCGCGGCGCGGGCCTGTTCGGCGGTGGTGATGTTCTCCTTTTTCCATTCGCGCAGGAGCTTTGTGATGTACTGCAGGGGTAGTTTTGTCCCACGCGCCCGCTCGGCGGCGCATTCGATGAGACTGAGGTCCCCCAGTTTGAGCCAGTCCTCCATCTGAGCCGTCGCGGCGGTGTTGACGTTGTTTTTATAGTCGCAGAGGCTGAATATGCGCTCCGCCTGGCGCTCGAGTTCGGTCTGACGGTCGATATACGCCCTGATCTGCGCTTCGGTGAGGCAGCCCTTTTCCGACATCGCGTTCATCTGGGCTTCCAGCCGGTCCATGCTGTAGCGGCCGGGGTGCTTCTTGCCCATGGCGTCGGCCATCGCGAAAACGGCCTCCGGCTCGAACCCCGCAGACAGGAATCCGAAATACGAGCTCTTTTCCTCCGGCGTCGGCGCGGCCTGGGCGATGCCGAGCGCCTCGTGGATGCGCTTGACGGCGTCCCACGCCGCCTGATCGTCCTGAACGACGCGGGCCTGCTTTTCCGGCGTCGGAGCGCTCTTTATCAGGCTGACCCGCTTTTCGAGGATCCGGTCGAGGTACTTGAGGGAGGGCTGCTTGGCGGCGGTGGTGTCCTCGCACGCGGAAATGACTTCTTCCTCGCTCAGACGCCAGTCGTCCATCCACTTGCGGCACAGCTCGACTTCGTCCTGTGTGGGTTCGCGCCGCAAACTGAACCGCCGCAGGATCCGGGCGGCCAGCTGGCCGGCGCTCCCCTCGCGCGTGACCTGCGAAAGGGCGAGCGCGGCGGTGTTGATATTCTTCTCGGCCCACTGAAGGGCGATCTTGTCCATATACTTGAAGGACGGCCGCTGACCCTTCTTCGCCTTTTTCTCGATCTCGCTCTCGACGAGGATCAGCACGACTTCCTCCGGCAGGCCCAGCTCCTCGACCCACTGCGCGGCGAGGTCGTACTCGGCGGGGTGAAGGATCCGCGTCCCGTACAGCTGCTGCAGGCGGTTGTTGAAATCCTGATGCCGGTAAATCGCCTTTTCCATGGGCGATTCGTCGCCCCAGGTCATGGCGATGTTCAGGTAGTGGTACGCGGGCGGGTTGTCGCTCACCCGCTTGACGATGCCCATCCTCTCCCAGTACTGAAAGGCTCCCGTGACCTCCTCTTCTGTCAGATCAAGGAGCCGCCCCATGCGGGCGGGGGTCATGTCCGAATCCGGATGGTAGCACTGAAAAAGCCCGAAAAGATACACCCGGACAAAGTCGCCCGGGGCTTTGGGCAGATAGTTCATGATAAAGATGTTTTCGACCGGCGTAACGCCCATCATCAGATAGGTTTCGTCGAATGCGCACAGGGGCATGACGCTACCTCCTCGAGTGAATGGCCATATCATACCATATCACAGCGAAGGTTTCAATCACAGTTGTGTTGAGAAGTGCGGTCGCGTACTGTCAGAGAGCGCCTGGCGCAGGAGCGCTTTTAAATAAACCGGTACGGGATGCGGAACAATTCTGGCGGTAAGTCCGTGTTCACCCTTCAGCCTTCGCGTCAACGGATCCCAAAAGCGGCCTGATGAACGCGCTGAACAGGACGACGGCCACCGCGGCGCAGGCGATGTCGGCGGCGGGCGTCGCCCAGACGATGCCGTAGATGGGGAACAGGCGGTTGAGCGCGAACATGAGAGGGATGTCGAGGATGCCCTTTCTCAGAACGGCTAGGATAAAGGACTTGCGGCTTTCGCCCACGGCCTGGAAAAACGAGATAAAGGCGTAGGCGCACGCGGAGAACGGCCCGCCGATGCAAAGGATGCGCAGGAACACCGCGCCAAACGTCAGCGAGTGCGAGCTGTGCTGAATGAATATTCCCACCAGCGGCTCGCTGAACAGCAGGGACGTCGCCATGCACAGCGCCGCGAGCAGCACGGAGATGACGGTCGAGGTCAGCACGGCGGAGCGCATGCGGCGGTGATTGCCCTTCGCGTAGTTGTACGCGATGAGCGGCAAAACGCCCTGCGCCATGCCCCTGACCATGCTGTGCGCCAGCATGTTGACTTTTTTCGCGATGCCGATGCCCGTCTGGCACGTCAGCCCCCATCCGGACATGAGCTTGTCCAGAACGGCGTAGGAGATGTTTTCGCACAGCGTCATCAGGCAGGCCGGCAGGCCCGTGACGAGCACGTCGCGGGGAATGTCCAGCTCCAGGCACTGGCGCGTGGGCCGCAGGCGCAGGACCGAGTGGCTGCGCCCCCTGCGGATCAGGATCAGGAAGTACAGGCACGCGATCAGGTTGGACAGGGCCGTCGCGACCGCCGCGCCTTCGACCTCGTGTCCCCGGGGCAGGAGTGCGAACATGAACAGCGGATCCAGCGCGATGTTGAGCACGCCGCCGAGCGCGATGCCCACGCCCGCGTGCATGGAACGGCCCTCCGAGCGCACCAGGTGCCCCAGCAGCGAGTTGAGCGACGTCCCAAGCCCTCCGATCACCACGGTGATGAGGAGATAGCTGCCGGCCATGCCGTGTACCCGGGGGTGGCTGCCGCCCAGCGCGTTGACAAACGCATCGCGGAAGATATACGCCCCCAGCGCGTACACCGCCGTGACCAGCGCACACCCCCAAAACGAAAACGAGGCCGTGTTCTCCGCGCGGTCGATGTCGCCTGAGCCGAGGGCCCGGGCGATGACGGAGGATCCTCCCACGCCGAACAGGTTGGCGATTGCGGAGAGGAACATAAAAGAGGGCATGCACACCGTGACGGCTGTGATCATGTCGTCGCGACCCGTCATGCCGATGAAGTACGTATCCGCCATATTGTACACAACGAGGATGATCTGACTGACCACTGTCGGTATGGCGAGGGTCAGTATGGCGCTGATGATAGATCCGCGTTCGAATATATCCGTTTTGGTCGCCTGATTGGGCATGCAAAGACCTCTTTTCAAACGCGGTGCGCGGATCTTCCGCGCCTTTCCGTGAAGATACTTTATTTTACTCATAAATTACAATAAAGTAAAATGATAATTTGTTTCAAAATTATAAAGTGAGTTTATAAATGATGGACAAGTCCGCCCAAAAGCAGCTCGGATGCCGCGTCTGTCCGTCGGTTCGCCCCGTTGCGCGCGCAATTCGCTGAAATACGCGGGAAGCGGCCTTACAGAGGCCGCGCGGCCTGACGCGGAAGTATTTCAACTCTGAAATCAAATATAAAGTAATTTTATGGACATCTGTGTTTGAACTCTGACCCTGAAAGATATACAAATCTTATTGACAGATTTGTCCGGTGAGAATAAAATATAAACATAATACAGGCCGCGACGCGGCGTCTGAAGGAGGATGCGATTATGTATCATGCTGTGATTGATACGGCGAAGGACAAAATGAAGAAGACCCTCGCCCTTCTGGAAAAGGAGCTTTCGACACTGCGGGCCGGCCGCGCCAACCCGAAGGTTCTTGACAAGCTGACCATCGACTACTATGGCACCCCCTCGCCGGTCAACGCCGTGGCCAACGTCTCCGTGCCCGAGGCGAGGATGCTGGTCATCGCGCCGTGGGAGCCGAAGATGCTCAACGTGATCGAGAGGGAGATCCTCAAGTCCGACATCGGCATCACGCCCACCAACGACGGCAAGGTCATCCGGCTCGTCTTCCCCGAACTGACGGAAGAGCGCCGCAAGGATCTGTGCAAACAGGTGAAAAAGCAGGTCGAGGAGAGCAAGGTGGCTATCCGCTCGATCCGCCGTGACGCCAACGACCAGATCAAGAAGCTCAAGAAGGACTCGCAGATCACCGAGGATGACCAGAAGGACGCCGAGACCGAGCTTCAGAAGGTCACGGATAACGCCATCAAGGAAGCTGACCGCATCTGCACCGAGAAGGAAAAGGAGATCATGAGCGTATGACGGACCTGCGGGCCCTTTGCGGCCTGACGGTCGAATCCGCGCTGGAGATCCTCTCCCGGGCCGGCGTACGGCCCGAAATCGTTCTGACTGAGAGCCCGCGTCATCCTTCATCGGGCACGGCGCGGGTTTTAAGGGTTTCTGAGGACGGGTCCGTCCTGACGGCGGCGCTCTTCCCTGACGTCATTCGCGAGGAGGCAACGCCGTGAAACATGTGCGAGATCCTCAAAGACCTCACGAGCGGGCGCTGGATCCTGCCCGTCTGCCGCGGCACATCGCGATCATCATGGACGGCAACGGCCGCTGGGCGAAAAAGCGCGGCCTGCCCCGCGCCATGGGCCACCGTGCCGGGACAGAAGCCGTGCGCGCGATCATCAGATCCTGCGACAGGCTGGGCATCGAGGCGCTGAGCATTTACGCCTTTTCCACCGAAAACTGGAAGCGCTCCACCGAGGAAGTCGGCGTGCTGATGGGACTGCTGCTCTCTTATTTCCGCTCGGAGATCGACGAGCTTGACGCCAACGACGTTTGTATCCGCATCCTGGGCGATATCGACGGCCTGCCCAGGGCGCAGCGCGACGCCGTCCTCGCCGCCATGGACCGGACGCGCCATAACGCCGGCCTGAAGCTCAACATCGCCATAAACTACGGGGGCCGCGACGAACTGAGGCGGGCCATGAGGGCCCTCGCGGAAGATGTCCGGCGCGGGACGCTCGATCCGGGCGCCATCGACGAGGCGATGATCGACTCAAAGCTCGACACGCGCGATCTGCCGGACGTGGATCTGCTGATCCGCACGAGCGGCGAGATGAGGGTGTCGAACTTTCTGCTGTGGCAGATCGCCTACGCCGAGTTCGTCGTGACGGATACGCTCTGGCCGGATTTCGACGACGTAGCCCTGTGCAAGGCCATCGCCGAGTATCAGACGCGCGACCGTCGCTTCGGCGGACGGCCGGAAACGGCGCTCACGAGATGAACTTATAAGGCAAAACAGACGACATACGTACAGTATAGGCGTAACGCGGCCGCACTGCCCAAAGTGGCGAAGCCGTGTGACGGAGGGGCATGAGATGAAGAAAGTGACCACTGGACTGCTTCTGGCGCTGGTTCTCGTAGCACTGTGGGTGGTACAGGGGCCGGTGATGCGGATTGCGTTCGGTTGCGTCGCCTTTGCCGCGGTGGGCGAGGTGGTGCGCGCCTTCGCTCAGGGCGGATTGAAGCCCGTGCGCTGGGTGCCCATGCTCTACGCGGCGGTCAGCATGCCCGTCTACATCCTCGTGGGGCCGGGCGTCATGCTGCCCCTTATGCTCCTCTTCGTGATGCTGGGGATGTCCTGCGTCGTCCTGCGCGGCGAGCA
>JAFRLF010000171.1 GCA_017431365.1 Clostridia bacterium
GCGCCCGGCCGGATCGATCAGGCGGACCGGAAGCTCCGTATAGCTGTGCAGATGCCCGAGAATATCCGTCATGTGTTCGGAAGGAATCAGTTCCAGCAAAGCATTCGTCATATTTAAGCCTTCTGTTTTTTCAAGAAATCACGGATTTTTACTATGAAATCCCTGTGAGGCACATTATACTAAACTTAAAGGAAAAATACAACATGAATCCGAAAACGATCACTGAAACACAGAGGGAGGACGAGTATGACATCGAAGGAACGTCTGGCTGCATACGTCGCGAACGAAAAGACGGACCGCCGGCCCAATCTGACCATCGTGGGCAGCGCCGTATGCCGCTATGCCGACGAAGGTGCCGGCATGACAGTGGAAACGTACTGCAGGGACTATGCGAAGATGGCGCAGGCCGCAACCGCCGCCGCGCGCGAAATGAAGCTGGATTTTATCCAAATCGCTTCCGACCTGCTGCGGGAAGCGGAGGGCTATGGCACGACGATCAACTGGTTTGCCGACAAGCTGCCCTCGGCGAAAAAATACGCGCTGGACGACATCAGCGAGGTCGAGGACCTGCGTACGCTGAAGGCCGCCGAGATCCCCCGACTGTACGACCTGGTCAAAGCGGCGGGTGCAGCGCTGTCGGATCCGGAGATCGACCCCATGGTGCTCGCCGTCGGGCCAATGACCGTGGCGGGCAACATCCGCGGCGTACAGGACTTCCTGGTGGATATGTTCGACGAGCCCGAGCTCTGCGGCCGGCTCCTTGAGATCGTGACCGGAACAACGCTGGATTTCATCGACTGCCTGGCGGAAACGGGCGTGAAGTACGCGTACGTGGCAGATCCGGTGGCGTCGCTGGTGTCTCCGGCCGTGTATGAGGAGATGGTATTGCCCCAGCACAAGAGGATTTTTGCCAAGATGGCGGAGCATGGCATCACCGGCCGGCTGCACATGTGCGGCAACACGACCGGGATCCTTCCTTATTCCAGTCTGTGCGGCGCAAAAATCGTCGACGTGGACCACATGGTAGATTTCCCGAAGGCGCTGGACATCGCCGGCGGACACTGTATCCTGAACGGGAACATCGATCCCGTCGCCGACGTATATACGTGCGATCCCGCGCATACCAGGCAGGCCATTCTGAACGTCGCGAAGGCCGTCGGAAACCGCCGCGCCATGTTCATGCCGGGCTGCGAGCTGCCGACGGACACGCCGACCGCAAATATCCTCGCGATACATGAAGCGCTGACGGAAATCGGCGCTTGAACACATCAGTCAGAGTAAAAGCAAGGAGGATCACAGATGAATACCATGACATCGAAAGAGCGTATCGACGCGATACTCGCCCATCAGCCGGTGGATCGCACGCCCTTCTGCCTCGTGGACGGCGGCGCGTGGATCGCCAAGACGGAGAACCTCTCCTATCGCCAGCTCTACGGCATGGAGGACGGCGGCGCGTCAAAGATCGTCAAATGGACGGACGAGATTGAAACGGACATCGTGAGCGCGGTCTCTGGCGTGTTCACGGCGTGTCTGAACGCGTTCGGCTGTCCCATCCACATCGACGAGCCGGGCCGCCCCACCGACACCGGCTCTGTGTTCACCGACCCTGAAGAAGAGATCCCCTTGCTGGACAAGAGCACCATCCGCGAAAAGCTCCTGGCCAACGAATTCGTGCAGGGCATGATCCGCCAGTGCAAAAACGTCAAGGCCCTGATCGGCGACCGGAAGTACCTTCTGGGCGACATCGCCGGCCCCTTCACCATGGCGGCGGTCATGGTGGGGACGCAGGATTTCATCATGCTGATGCTTGACGAGCCGGAGCTGGTGGAGCAGCTGATCGACTTCACTACCTGCGTCAGCGCGGAAATGTTCAAGCTGCTGCACGAGAACGGCTGCGACATCGCCATGCCCGCGGAGCCGGTGGCCAGTGGCAGCCTGATCAGCCAGCCCATGTTCGAAGAATGGGTGATCCCGGCGCTTGAAAACCTGAAGGCAGCCCTGCCCGAGTACAAGTACTTCTTCACGCACGTGTGCGGCGCGTCCGGGGCGCGCGTGAAGGCGCTGCGCGACGCGGGCGTCAGGGCGTTCTCCTGCGACTACTTGGTGGATCTGGACACCGCGCTTCAGGACGCCGAGGGCAAGCTCGTCATCATGGGGAACATCAATCCCGCGGGCGCTCTGCTCACCGGCACGGCCGAGGAAGTCTACGCCGAGGCATGCGAGCGGATCAGAACGGCGAAGGGCCGCGGGCAGATCATCGCGCCCGGCTGCGACATGGGCGCCGCGACGCCGCTCGAAAACGTCCGGATGCTGCTCAAAGCCTGCAAGGACGTACCCGTCGGGGCGTGATGGCGTTCGAAATCCTTCCATGAAGTTGTACCAGTGACAATGAACCCGGGACTGAATGCCGGCCGATCCGGCAACAGTCCCGGGCGTTTGTTTTGATGACAGTCTAAGGTATATTCAACGCCTGTGCCCCCGCCTCTGGACAAAGCAGCTGTCGCACAGCCTGTGCGGCCAGTTCCACGACAGCGTCCGCCCGCAGACCTTGCACGTCCGGGGCTGAAGTCTCTGCGTCGAGAGGATGCGGATGATCCCCTGGGATATGAGGTACTTGCGCCGCTGTATCTCGTCGAGGACCGGGTCCGGATCCTCGATGAACAGCCGGGCGTAGTTATAATACAGGTCGCACCGCCGGTAATCGGCTTCCAGCCCGTCGAGCATCTCCGAGGTCGCATCCTCGGGGTTGAAGTAGTCCGGCAGCTGCGGTATGACGTCCAGGTGCTCGCCCCGGGCCTCCACCTGGTACATGCCCTTCCAGCGCTGCAAAAGGTCCTGTTCCTCCTCGTCAAAGGGGATGCACAGGAACCGGTAGAGCAGGGCCTTGTCGGTCTTTTCAGTCTCCATCATGGCGGCGAGGGCCGCCATCCGCTCTGTGGACGCCTTGGAAAAGCAGCTCTTGTCCTGCATGGAGAGCCACTGATTGATGATCTGCGTCAGCGGCAGCGGAATGCCGATCAGCGATTCGGGGAACCGGATGACCGCCTCTTCCAGCGGCAGAAGCGTCTTCGTCAATGCCTGGGCCACGGTGCTCTTGAATCCGAAGGCGTTGACGTAGCCCACGTCGTACTGGCCGTAGCGGCCCGCGCGGCCGGCGATCTGCTTGATCTCAGCCGTCGTCAGCGGACGGACGATGTCTCCGTCGAACTTCTCCGATTCGAGGAACACCACGCGCTGGATGGGCAGGTTCATGCCCATCGCGATGGCGTCCGTGGAGACGACCACGTCCGAATCCCCCCGCTGGAAGCGCAGCGCCTGATCGCGCCTGACATCCGGCGGCAGCGCCCCGTACACGAGCGACACCCGGTATCCCGCCTTGCGCAGCTCGGCGCCGACGGCGTGCACGCGCCCCTTTGAAAAGACGATGAGCGCATCGCCCTTGCGAACGCTTTCGGGAAACTCAAAGCCCTGCTTCTCGACCTCGAGCGGCGTCATGCGGTGATGGCGGATGATGCTCAGATCGTCGCCGCACTCGCGGATGATGCGGGTCAGAAGCGCCTCGGCGTCCGGAGAAGCGCATACGTGGATCTCGTCCGCGCAGAGGCCGAGGATCGCGGCCGTCCACGCCCCGCCCCGGTCCTTGTCGGCGATCATCTGCGCCTCGTCGATGACGGCCACGTCGTACCGGGCGTGAAGGTCGGCCATTTCCACGGTGGACGCCTGAACCCGGCTGAACGGGACGCGGATCTGCTCCTCCCCCGTCACGAGGGAACAGGGCACGCCGTCGGCGTTGAGGGCGTCGAACTGTTCCGCCGCGAGCAGCCTGAGCGGCCCAAGGTATATCCCCGCCCGCGCGCCGCGCAGCCTGCCCACGCCGTCGTGCGTCTTTCCGGAGTTGGTCGGCCCGAGGTGCAGGATGAAGCGCCGGCGTATTTCCCGCGCCAGAGGGTACAGATCCCTGTAGTGTTCGGGGATCGCCTCGAGCAGGGCCGCCCGAAGCCTCTGATCCCTGGCCATGACGGCGTCGGCCGACCTTTGCATCTGCACGATAGAGTAGTTCCTCTGCAGGAGCCGGCGGATCCTGTCCCGGGGGAAGCGGCGCGCCAGCTGGTCCATGAGCCGCGCGCGCGCGCCGTGAACGGCCTCTTCCACCGCGTCGCCCATGGTCTCGCCCGTGGGCAGGAGCAGCCTTTTGCACTCCGAAAGATCGGGCAGCGCGTTGTACAGCTCGTTTATCAGGGTGCCGGTCACGGTCTTGGGCTTGTAAGCCCGGTCGACGATGTCCGCCGTCAGGCCCTTGTCGAAGGTGTTGTTCATGATGAAGGACAGAACCTGCGTCACCTTATCGCCCTTGTGGACGAGCTTGGACATGCCTCCGTGCAGGAGAAAGTGCTCCACACGGCCGTCGAGAATGCCCGTATACTTTCTGACCAGCTGGTTGAGCGTCCTGTCAAGCGCTCCCTTGTCCATGTCCTTCAGCGCGGCGTACGCCCTCGAAAGCGGGAGGCGCGCCTTTTCCACGGAGCGAAGGAAGGGCAGATCGATCGGATGCCCCTGTTGGGCTTCCGCGGCGATGAAGCGCTTCAGCCGTTCGTATTCCGTCCTGTGAAAGTCGAGAGTCAATTCGCCCTGCTTCAGCGCTTTGAGCGTCTTATCGGCGCGCATGGCGTGATAAAGCGCGTTGTCAAAGGCCGGGCTGGCCAGATAGGCCTCGGCCTCGTCCGGCGACATCGCCTGCATCTGAGGGATCATCTTGCTCTCGACGCGGCGTCTGATAAAGGCCTCCTGCTCGGGAATCATCGCGTTTATGTACAATTCAAGGGTATCAGTGCTTTCCATATATTCTCCAATGTAGGATATTTGTTCGCGCGCGCCGCGCCGTTTTTTGACAGATCCGGAACGCGCAGACGCCGCGCGCTCGCCTTGTATGACTCATTTTAGCGGAAATACAGTTAAATTACAAGGCGCTGACGCGCGGGTGTACCCCGCGCCGCTCTTTTCAGCGCCTTTTATAACGTTAAAAAATCAGTTTCTCCGCCATATTCAAAAATTCCCGCTTGACAAACGGCGTCAGGTTGCGTATAATGCCTTTTGTTGCTTGATGGCATGGCGGCCCGCCGTCGTCGGGGTGTAGCGCAGGCTGGTAGCGCACGTGCTTTGGGAGCATGGGGTCGCAGGTTCGAATCCTGTCACCCCGACCAACTTCAAATTGTGGCCTCGTGGTCAAGCGGTTAAGACATCGCCCTTTCACGGCGGTAACAGGGGTTCGAGTCCCCTCGAGGTCACCATTTTTCTTTTGGGATTTTGGGCCTTTAGCTCAGTTGGTCAGAGCAGTCGGCTCATAACCGATCGGTCCGGGGTTCAAGTCCCTGAAGGCCCACCATTTGGCCCGGTAGTACAGTTGGTTAGTACGCCAGCCTGTCACGCTGGAGGTCGAGGGTTCGAGCCCCTTCCGGGTCGCCAAGGTTTTGCACCGCGGACGACAGCGCCTTCGGGTTCTGACGCCGCCAGCAGA
>JAFRLF010000019.1 GCA_017431365.1 Clostridia bacterium
CCCCCTCGAGTTCTACGTGTACCTGGTGTCCGTCATCCTGCTGCCGATCGCCGGCGGCTTCTGGGCGCTCGTCGAGCGGAGTCGGTGGAGCACGGTGGTCATCGGCGCTGTGTGCCTGGCCATCGCGGTCATGGTCTGGCGCATGAACCAGATCTGGCTCGTCCAGGGCGTCTGACCGGCCTCGGCGTACAGGGCGCGCATCTGGACGAGCGCGGCGCCGTTTGACAGAAGCAGATTTTCGACCCGGGCCGCGAGCCAGTCGGGGTCCGCCTGCTTTTGCCCGGAGAGCATTTTCAGGGAATCCTCGAACAGGGCGCCCCGATACACCCGCAGCGCGCGGCCGGATATGCTCCCAAGCTGACGTTCGATGGGGTTCACGCCTTATCGCCTGCCTCTTGTTCTGAACGGATATGAGCGCAACACGCGCTGTCAACTGCGTCAGAGCCGATAATTGTCCGCAACGAAAGATATTATAGTATACTCTATTATCGTTTGCAAGAATTATTTTATAGGACTGGCGGTATCGCGCCACAAAAAACAGAGCGGAGACTGAAGTTCTCAGAACAAACTAAAACTTCAATCTTCACTCTTCACTATTTGCTCTTATTAAAGCCTCAGCAGCATCTGGAACCGGGATCCCGCGCCCAGCCGCGAGGAGACCTCGATCCGCCCGCCGTGCGCCCGGACGATCATCCGGGCGATGCTGAGCCCCAGACCGTGGCCGCTCACGCCACTGCCCCGCGCCTGCGCCGAGCGGTAGAACCGGTCGAACACGTGGGGCAGGTCCTCTTCCGAGATGCCCGCGCCGTCGTCCGAGACGGTGACGCGCGCGTAGCCCTCCTCGCGCGCGCAGCTGAGGGCGATGTGGCCGCCCGGCTGCGTGTACTTGACGGCGTTGTCCAGAAAGACGCGCAGCGCCTGTTTGATGGCGTCGCGGTCGGCGCAGACGATGGCGCTGTCGTTGCGGTCGACGCGGATCTCCCTGTCGCCGATGATGAGGCGCGTCTGCTCGGCGGTCTGCTCCACCAGTTCGCTGAGGTCGAAAAACTCCATCTTGTAGCGGTAGGAGTCGTTTTCATGCCGGGCGATGAACAGCAGCTGTTCCACCAGCGCCTGCATGCTGCGCGTCTCCTCGCCGATGGCGGCGGCGGCCTCGTCGCAGACCTCCGGGTCGCTCTTACCCCAGCGGCTCAGCATGTCGGCGTACCCCTGGATGACCGCGATGGGCGTGCGCAGCTCGTGAGAGGCGTCCGAAGCGAATTGCTTCTGGTTGTTGTACGCGCCCTCGATGCGGTTGAGCATGCCGTTCAGCACGCGGATGAGGTCGTCCATCTCGCCGGTGGCGTCGTCCGAGCGGATGCGCTCGGAGAGGTTGCTCGCGCTCAGGTTCCGGGCCTGGGCGGTGATGTCGGAGATGGGCTTTAAGGCCTTGCCGCTGATGCGGTCAGACTGGCGGCGCAGAAGGATCAGCCGCACACCTTCGCACGCCAGCAGCGTCACGAGTAGGAGGCTGTACAGGAGCGCGTAAGACCGCAGGTCCCTTAGTACGGTGTAGTCCGCGTTGCCGCGGATCAGAAACAGCCGTCCGTCCGTGCGCTGGGGGAGAAGGCCGTCCCTGACCGCCGAGCCGGAATACGGGCCAATCCCCGATTCGCCGACTTCGTAGCACCCCGGCGGCAGTCCGATCATGGCGGCGTCGCTGAGCGCGCGGCCGCATACGGCGCCGCTGTGTACGATTGCGAAACCCCAGAACACCACAGTCAGGCCGATCAGGGCCAGCAGGGCGCTCCGGGCGAAGTGCCTGGCGTACTGGCTGCCGATGCGCCGCCCCAGCGACCGGCTGTCGCGGCGGATCATGCGCCGTCACCTTCCGGTTCGAGGCGGAGCAGATACCCGACGCCCCGCACCGTGTGTATGAGCTTGATGTGATACGGGTCGTCCAGCTTGCAGCGCAGATAGCGGATGTACACGTCCACCACGTTCGTGTCGCCGAGATAGCTGTAGCCCCAGACCTTGTCGAGCAGCTCGTTCCGGCTGATGGCCACGTTGCGGTGCAGCATCAGGTATTCCAGCAGGTCGAATTCCTTTTTCGTCAGGACGACGGGCTCCGTCCCGTAGCGTACCTCCCGGCTGTCGCGGTCGAGGGACAGCTCGCCCTCGGTGAGGACGCGCTCGCCCGGTGCGTGTTCGGCGCCCTGTTCTGAGTGGCGCTTGAGCGCGACGCGGATGCGCGCGAGCAGCTCCTCGATGGCGAAGGGCTTGGTCATATAGTCGTCGGCGCCCATGTCGAGGCCCATGACCTTGTCGGACACGTCGTCCTTGGCCGTGAGCATGATGATGGGCACGTTGTCCTTCTGGCGGATGCGCCGGCAGACCTCTATGCCGCTCAGCTCGGGCAGCATCAGGTCCAGCAGGATGAGGTCACAGGGCCAGTCCGCGTGCGTGGTCAGGGCGCTGCGGCCGTCGTGCGCCAGCCGGACCTCGTACCCCTCGTGGGTCAGCTCCAGCTGCAGATACCGCGCCAGTTTCTTTTCGTCTTCCACGACGAGGATTCTGTTCACGCTGCGTGCCTCCTTTCCGCCTGAAAGCGCTTTATTCTACGCTCACCGTCTTATATCCGTCGTCGTCCGCATCTTCGGTTGGAGCGGCGGCCTCGGGCTCCGCCTCAGGCGCGGCTTCCTCCGAAGAGGCAGTCTTGGCCTCGGCCTCGGGACGGACCAGCTTCAGGCGGCAGCCGCAGATCAGAGCGAGCACCGCGCCCGCGACGACCGCCTTCCACCCAAGGAGCAGCGTGACGATCCAGATGATCGCCGGGAGATCCACGTACGCCGTCTCGCCCTTTTCAATGCGCAGGCGCGTCTCCAGGCCCCTGCGCCACCAGCTCTTTACGGTGTCGGTCGTCTTCTGATTGACGCTGATGTGCAGGCCCTTGCCGAGCTCGCCGCGCTTTTCCAGCTCGATGAGGGCGCGGGTGACGTCGCCGTCGTACTTGTCGAGCAGGGACTGAGCGTCTTCATAGCTGATGTCCGCGCGGGAGCGCAGCGTTTCGATGTCCTGAAGGGTGTAATTCTTTTCGCTCATGAGATATCTCTCCTCTTTGACTGGCTTTCCTGTCTGATATTCTACACCAGGCGCTCCCGCTCTGCCTGAAAACA
The DNA here is from genome assembly GCA_017431365.1 of Clostridia bacterium. Classification (GTDB taxonomy): domain Bacteria; phylum Bacillota; class Clostridia; order Christensenellales; family Aristaeellaceae; genus Firm-10. The sequence goes on from JAFRLF010000019.1 coordinate 3,156, forward strand.
ATCATAGACTTACATTAAAATATGATGAGAAAGCGCGCGTCCGGCTCAGACGTCGGCTTGGGCCTCTTCAGGGCTTATGACCCTGACCCAGATGAGCCGCGCCTGTCGCTTTTCGGGCATCCTGAGTACGAGCCCCGAAAGGCGCATGTCAAGCCCCGCCTGGGAGGCGTGCTCGCCGCTGTCCTCGTCGGTCAGCAGGCAGATTTCCCCGTCTCCGACGTAGGGCAGGGTCACGCTCAGCTCGCTCTCGGGGCAGTTCTCCTGGCGGAAGGCCAGGATCGCGCCCTCCCTGCGCGCCGGGTCGTAGTAGCTGTAGGCGGTGAAACCGCTGGTGTCCTCCGGGGAATGCCACGGGGTCAGGACGTACATGTCCTGAAGGATGAAGGGTGCGAGCTTTTTCCACTCGCGCAGGCCCCGCCGCAGCATCGAGAAATCCTGATCCGGATCATAGACGTACTGGGCGTCCACGTTCATCGCCGCCAGATACGACGCGCGCCAGACGTACATGTCGAGCGTGCCCCGGGCGTCCAGCTGGCCCTTCTTCTCCCGGTTGATCGCGCCGCAGAACGGCACCCACAGGTTGAAGGCCGTGGTCATCGAAAGGCGCATGCCCGTGCTCTGGCGGTCGTCGTCGCTGCGCAGAAGGGGCACGCCCCGGCGCAGGGATTCCAGGTCGTTGCGCCCGCCGCCGCTGGCGCAGGAGTCGACGAAGCCGCACCCGCCGTAGCTGAGCGTGCAGGCGCTGATCTCGTCCCACATCCGGTCCTGCGCGTCGATGAACTTGCAGTCGGTAATGCCGCGGCGGTTCGGCCCCTCGGCGCCGTCCATCGCGCGCCACAGGGCGGCCTGGTCGGAATTGTTGTCCTCGCGGTACATCTCCACGCGGTTGTCGGACAGGGTCTTTTTGATGCGGTCGACCGTCCAGCGGAAGCACTCGGGGTCGCCGATGTTGTTGGAGACGACGCGCCTGTTTTCCGGGACGCCGGCGCGCCGGTCGTAGTCGATGCCCCATTCGCGCCGATAGCCCCAGTTCCTCTCCAGAGAGACCGGATCCGTGACGCGCTCGGGCTCGAACCACATCAGCGTCTTCATGCCGTGATCGCGGGCGAAGTCCGTCGATTCGCGGAAGGTCTGGCCCGGCCACTTGCGCTCGTCCAGCGTCCACGTGCCCACGGTGCCCCACCAGTCCTCCGTCGGGCTGGAGCCGTCGGGCGCCGTGTACCAGCCGGCGTCGAACCAGCGGAAGTCCACCCGCACGTCTTCGTCCAGCATTTTCTGAAGGCTCGGCCTCCAGGTGTCGTACCCCTCGGAGATGCTGCCGTCAGAGTTCGGACGCCCGGTGTCGAGCGCCAGGCAGGCCGTCGAGAAGGGCGCGAGCGCCGCGCCGCCGGCGTCCGCACGCGGCAGGTTCCTTTCGATGAAGTAGCGCCGCCAGTAGTTCTGCGCGGCCGCTTCGCCGCGCGCCAGGTAATCCGCGCGGACGAACAGCGCCGTGCGGACGCTCTCTCCGGGCCTTAGGCGGATGCGCAGGCCGTTGACCGAGCGCAGGACGGCGCGCGTTGACCGGTTCGAGGGACTGAAGCGGAAATCCGCCCGCCACGTGCCCGCCCAGCCGATGGCCAGCATGCTGCCGCCGCCGTCGTGCTGCAGGTTGAAGTAGGGGAAGGTGACGTGCGTGGCCCGCCCGGTGTTGTTTTCGAAATAGCGGGGCATGTCCTCCACGTCCAGGGCGTACGGCCGGTAGTGGTTGACGTGGTCGCCCATGATGCCCTTGAGCACGGGACGGCCGCCGGGAATGTCGATCACGGCGCGCGGGTTTTCGATGAGGGCGACGTCGGCGGGGCCGTCGTTTTCAAACCGCACGGTCCACTCGCTCGCCCCGAAGCGCCTGTCGTGCAGCGCGTCGAGCCGCACGATCAGGCCGTCTTCCGCGCGCCAGGCGGCGAGGACGCGGCGGCGCTGCGCGTCCACGTCCTCGTCGCGGCGTTCGATGAGGGTCAGGCTTTCTGCCGGGAAGCCGCAGATCCGCCGGCCTCCGTATTCAAACGCAAAGGGAAAGAGGCTGAAATCCTCCGTGACGCGCCGGAACCATTCTTCGGCGGCGGGATTTGTATACCTGTCTTTCGGGTTCATGGCATGGCCTCCCATCTCAGCCGGGTCGTCTTTTTCCGAAGCGGGATTGACTCAGCAATCCGAGAGCAGCTGTTCGAGGCGTTTGGCGGCCGCCTCGGCCCCCGCGCCGCCCTCGTGGATGCCGGTAATGCCGAAAGCCTGCATGTCGTTCAGGAAGGTTTGCATAAGAGCGCGCTTTTCGTCGGCGGGCTTTGTTCCGCCATAGACGATCAGCTCGACGTAGCGCAGGGACATGATCATCTTTTCCACGGCGGGACGGGCGTCTCCCGCGAGGGCGGCGGCCTCGTCGAGGTCGGCGCGCATCGCGTCCAGCAGATCCCGGGGGAACATGACTTCGTCAGGCCGGCGGTACGTGCTCAGGTGGATGTGATCCTGCTTCACGTGGGCGTGCAGGCGCTTCATGGCCCGCAGGACGGGCTGCGCCGCCGCGCCGATCAGGCCGTTCAGGAACTCTTCAGCCTCGGTCCAGGCGTCGAGGTTCGGGTTCCACATGAGGCGGCTGACGACATAGGCGCGCAGATCCTCCATGTCCGCGCCGAGGACGTCGTGAACGCCCTCCGGATAGATGCCGCAGGCCTTGTGCGCGGCGAAAAAGCGCATGTTCTGTGCGAGGACGTCAAAGTTCGGGTGCGGCGCCAGGTAGTGAGCGAAGTTGACGATGTAATCCCATATGATCAGGCGGTCGGAAATGGCCGACCACTGTTCCAGATCGCTGATGAAGGCCTCGTTGCCGATCGTGCCGTTCGCGCCGTCCTGATAATCGGCGCCGCAGCGGGCCTCCAGCGGATGGCTGAAGCAGCACTCGATGGAGCAGAGTATAATAGCCACGTTATGGCGCGGGCGGATCGTCTTCGGCGCCCTGCGGGTATAGCGGTACGCCAGCGTGGTGACGGTCACGTCCGGGAACTCGGGCTCGATGGCCTCGGCGACGTCATTGACGAAGCTCAGCAGCGACCCCATGGGCGTGCCCTCGCGCTCGTCCAGGGCGCGGCACGCCGGGCACTGACAGTTGAAGGGGTTGTACGCGTCCGTGTCGTTCTGACCGACGGCGATGAGCTTCTGCCCGGGGTTCTGGCGCAGGCGCTCCGTGACCCAGTCAATCGCCAGCTTTTTGACTTCGGGGTTGGTCAGGCAGCGCTGATGCCCGGGGCCGGCTTCCCGCTTGCCGTTGATCAGGGGGAAGTACTCCGGATGCTTCGTGAACAGCGCGTCGGGGACGATCTGCCCGATGCTGTGCCCGTAGGAGAAGGGGTATGCCCGGCCGATGCCGGCGAGCGGTGCGGACGCGCCGGAGAAATCGCTCTGGCCCATGTTGATGCGGAGCCGGGCCTGGATGCGGGGGTCGCGCACGCACTTGTACGGCTCTATGCGGTAGCGCAGAGCCGGCTTGTCCTCAAAGCGGCCGATCTGCAGAAGGACTTCGTCCGCGTGGGGCGTGACGCTCTTTTCAGCGGTCAGGAAACGCACTCCCAGGCAGCGCTCCAGGAAGGCGTACGCGCCGTAGAGCAGGCCGCGCTCGCCGCTGCCGGTGATGTACACGGCGTCCTCCCGGATGTTGACGCGCAGGGCTTCGCCGTTTGCGCCGTCGTCGAAGGTGGCGGGGCTCACGGCGAGGATGATGCCCTTTCGGCCCGTCGGAACGTCTCCCGCGATGGGCAGGCGCGCGCCCGTACAGGCGCTGATGAAATGCTGCAGTTCCCGGGCGGCGAAGTGCCCGAGCGCCCCGGATGTCGTGTCTGTGACGATGCAGGCGTTGGAACGTCCGTTCTGAGCCAGGACAAAGCTGTTATCCATGCGACTAATCCTCCTGAATGTCTTCGGTATTGTCGGTTATGAGGCGAAAAGCTTCCGCTGAGGTGAGCCCGGGCGCCGGATCGCGCGGCATGCCGCCCATCTGCCTGTCCTGTCCGCACACGCTCTGCAGGGTGCAGCCGGTGCAGGCCGTGCGCTGACCGCCGACGATCTTGGGGTCGATGTCCGTCCGTCCGGCGACGATCTGTGCGGCCAGATCGCCCGCGGCGGCCTGAGCGTACTCGATCAGCCGGTCGAAGGCCGCCTCGTCGAGGTCTTTGTTCCAGCGCTTGGTCTGGACGGCCCGGCTGAAATCGCAGGCCATGGCGTCCATGACGGCGCTGTCGTTGATGTAGACGCCGCACAGGCGCAGCGCCTTGAGCCGCTCCTGATCCACGGCCTCCGGATCGCGCAGGTCCGTGTCGACGAGCGGGTCGTCCACGTGAAAGTAGAACGCCCCGGCGGGTTTGCCGCCGTGCCGCAGGACGGCGCCCATGTATATGACGATCTGCAGCTGCAGCCCCGCGTAGAGCCGGACCATGTCGAGTTCCTGCTGACTGCTCTTGTAGTCGATGATGCGGTACCAGGTCGTCTCGCCCTGCTGCCAGACATCCACGCGGTCAATGACGCCGTGAAGGCGCATGTCGCCCTCCGCCGTGCGCAGGACGACGGCGTCCCCGCCCTCGCCGAAGCGCATTTCCACGCCGAACGGCCTGAACGCGCCGCCCCTGAGCTGCTCGGCGACGGTCGTCGCGGCCCGGCGGACGATGGCTCTGATGCGCCGCGCCTGAGAAAGGCCCAGGTCGTCCTCGCCCATCGGGCCGCGCAGACAGGGCCTGAGCACGTCGTCGGCGATGCTGTCGATCCGCTCCATGATCTGTCCGTCGCTGAGGCCGGCCACGTCGCCCGCCGCGCCGACGAAGCGCTCGAGCGCCGCGTGGTAGGCGTTGCCGACGTCCTGCGGCGTCACCGCCCGCTCTTCCCAGACCGACGGCTTCAGCCCTCGTTCGACGAAGTGGCGGAAGGGGCATTCGGCGAAGCGCTCGAGCCGCGACACGCTCATGGCGCTCGGCCCGTCGTAGATCCGGCGCGCCATGTCGCGGCCGATCGGATCGGAATAGACGGTGGAGGACGCGGCGGCGCGCATCAGCGCCGCGGGGTCCGGCTGTCCGGTCTCCCCAGCCCACGCGGAGAGCGCAGACAAACGTCCGGCGTCGTCCTCCGAAAAGGTGCCAAGATCCAGCGGGAGGCCCATGCGCATCATCGCGCTCAGGGGCGAGGACTGGCGCGCGGCCTCGCTCACGGGCTGCGCGGACAGCCCGGGGAACACGTTCCGGAGCCTTGAGATCACGGCGTCGGGCAGGACGGCGTTGCCGCGGCTGTCGGCGGCGGCGTAGCTGAAGATGACGCTCTCCCCGGCCATGGCCAGAGACGCGCCGAGATCCAGCCTTCGCATGTACATCCTGTCGCTGGACGAGGGAGCGAGCCAGAGGCTCGACGGCTTCGCGAGGGCGTCCTTTTCATAGGGCATGAAGAGGCTCCCGTCCTCCGGCGCGCCGAGTTCGTTGCACCCGAGGACGTACAGCCGTTTGATCCCGCCGGAGCGCAGGTGGCTGAGGCTGCCGGCCATGACGGCGTCGCTGGACTGGGGCAGGGACTTGATGTCCGTGGCCGCCAGAGCCTGGCGCAGCGTGTCGCCCAGCTCGGCGGGGGTCAGCCTGACGTCTGTCATGAGCGCCGTCAGCTGATCCATCGTGCCGATCAGACGGTTCCAGGCCTGGGCGTTTTCGCTGGCGGCTTCCGAAAGGCCGCCCGTCTGACAGTCGGCGATCTCCGCCTGCAGACGGTCATACGCCCCGATCCGCTCCAGAAGGCGCCACAGCGCCTCCATCTGCCCGCGCGTGTCCGGCGCGGCGTTCAGATCCTCCTCGAACCGGACGAGGGGCGCGGTCAGGCGCGCGCGCAGGGGTTCGAGCGCCTCGTCGCGCCCGTCGCCGTAGCGGTACAGGGGCCGCTTCCAGAGGTCGCCCCGGAGGTTCTGCTCGTACGCGCAGCGGGCCAGGGCGTCGCATTCGTCGTCGGAGAGGCCGCTGTAGCCCGTCGCCATGATTTCCGCGGCGTCCTCGGCCTGCCAGCCGCCGTCGAACAGGCGCAGCGCCCCCAGGATGTAGCGGCACAGCGGGTTCTGATCCGCGCCGCGGCCGTCCGCCAGGAACAGCGGCACGCCGTATACCGCGGACGCCCGCTCAAGGGGTCCGGCGAGGGCGCCGAGGTCGCAGCAGACGACGGCGGCGTCCCGGTAGCGCATCTCGCCCTTCATCACGTGCAGGCGGATGTCCGCCATGGCCATTTCCGCCTCGTCGAGGGGGTTGCGGCCGCGCCTGAGCACGACGTTCTCCGCCTGACCCGGATAGGGGCGGACGGGCGTCGAGTTAATCTCACCGAGCAGCCAGGCGATGTCGGCGGGCCTTTCGGCGCGCGCCGTGGGGAGCGTCCCCACGCGGTATTCCACGCCTCGCGCCTCGAGGACGCGCGTGAAATTCTCGACGCTGCGGCGGATGGGCGCGTAAGCCGCCCAGTCCCGCGCGGCCTTGTCCGTCACGAGGGGCAGGGTCAGGGTGACCTCATGACGGCCGGCCAGCGCCGCGAGCAGGCGGCCGAGCGTGGGGGAAACCGTCTCGTACCCGTTGACCCAGACGCGCGCGCCTCTCAGAAAGGGCGCGCTGTCGATCAGGTTCACGGCGCGGGAGAGCTCGTCTTCCCCGTCCATGTAGCGGCCCTGCATGAGCTGCTCGTAGCGGCGCCATACGGCGGAAATGTCAAGGGCCTTCTTCTTCGATGAGCCGGACAGGCTTTCGGCGGTCTGCGCGAGGGTTTCCCACGTCAGGCCGGCCTGCTTGAATTCGGCGATCTGCCGGGCGGCGCGCAGGCCGAAGCCGACCCGCCGCTGGGCGGTCTGCCTGTACCACAAAAGGTCGCTTTTGAGATCTCTCAGCGCGGAGAGCACCATCATGACGCGGCCGCGCTCGTCGATGCGCGCCTCGCTGGGCGCGCCGCCTTCCTGAAACACGCGCGCGATGAGGCGCGCCGTGGACATGACCTGCAGCCTGAACGACCCGCCGAGCCCGGAGGCCGTGAGGATCTCCCGTTCGGCCTCGAGGGTGTACTGCTCGGGGACGAGCACGACGAGGGGGAAGCCGTTGTTCTCACGGAGCGCTTCCCTCAGGCTGAGATACAGCCAGGGCTTGACGTCCTGAGGCCTTCCGGCCATGATATTAAGGGACATGTCATCGCCTCACTCTCGCGGGCCGCGCTCTTCACAGGTCGATCCCGGGCAGAAGGCGCAGCGTCTGTCCGATCCGGTAGCCGGAGGCGTACATGAGCGCCGTCGCCGGCTGATTGCGCTGCCGGACGTCCGCGGCGATCTGCTCGACGCCGCCGGAGGAAAGGTGCACGCGCATGGCCTCCATCAGGCACAGCCCCACGCCCTGTTTGCGCCAGGCCGGCGCCGTGTAGACGAGGTCGATCACGCCGCGGCCGTCGGGCTGCCGGTGGCAGAGGCCCTCGCCGGCCAGGCCGTCGCGCGAGGTCAGCAGAAACCGCTGAAACAGCGGCTCGTTCTCGCGGGCGTTCAGCCAGGCCTCGCCGCTCTCCATGCCGTGAAGGCGCTCGAGCCGCTCGGTGAAATAGCGCCGCTCGAGCGGGTCGTCCACCCGGTCGCGGATGAGCAGGGTGCCCTTTGGAGGGTGCGCCGTGCTCAGGCCGCCGAGATCCCGGCGCGTCATGCGCACGAGCGCGTCGCCGCTCTCGTAGCCGATGGATTTCAGCGTTTCGAGGAGCACCATGTCCTTCGGACCGCAGGGGCAGTATATGCGCGAAGGAACAGGAGGGTCCTGCGCCCTGATCAGCAGCATGGCGCGCACGGTCGCCGCGGCCAGCAGCCGGGGCTTGGCCTCGTTGCGGCCGGAGACGTCGATCTCCACTTCGAAGGGACGGTCCGGCATTTCCAGCTCGTTCATGCGGGGGTAAAGGCCGGCGCGCCCGAGGCGGCGTCCCAGATCGTCCATGGCCAGAAGCTGTTCCGCGGGCCCGCGGGGCGGGTCGGGGTCTCGTTTGATATACATTTCGTTCACACCTTTGCGCGCCGGGGCGTCACCAGGTCGTCAGCCCTTCGGCGATCTGACCGAACAGGGCCTCGATGGAATCCGCGCCGCCCAGGACTTCCAGACAGTAGATATACCTCTCTCCGGTGAACAGCCATACGGCGTCCAGGACCTCGTCCTCGCCGCCGGGCACGGTAAACCTGAGCCCCGAGGGCGCCTCGGTGGGCGCCGTCTCGGGGATGTCCTCTTCGTCGAACCAGTTCCGCATCAGGGCCTGGTACACCTGGTTGGGGTCGATTTCGTCTTTGAGATACGCTTCGCCGGCGGCGTTTGTCACCAGGCTCAGCTGTCCCTGCGCCTGCCCGTCTGCGGAGACGATGTGCAGCGCGCCGTTGTACGGGAACAGCCTCGTATACGTGGGCATGACCAGCTTAAGCCCCAGATCCTCGCTCTCAAAGGTGGGCGCGGCTTCTTCGCCGCGGGCGACCGCCAGATCGGTGGCGAACTGGCGAACCTCGTCGAGCAGGAGGTCTCTCTGCTGCCTGAGGCGCGTGATTTCGTCCCGCGCCTCTTCAAGGTCGGCTTCGAGCTCGGCGATCCGGTCGTTGGCGGCGGACAGGTCCACCTCCAGCGCGCTCATCAGGTCGTTGGCGGCGCTGATGTCCGCTTTGTCCTCGGGGGCGGGTTCGGCCGGCTGTTCAGCCAGGGCAAGGACAGGGGTCAGGCACAGGATCAGTGACAGAATCAGCGCGGCCGCGCGGGAAGTGTGCATGGGTAAGGTCCTCCTTGAGATTGGAACTGGATAGGGTATAAGGCGGCGTCAGGCGCGGCGTTCGGCGACGATCTGTTCCGCCCGGGAGAGCCGGGTGTACATGTCGCGGAAGATTTCGGTCCGGTTCAGCCACCTGACCACCCGCATGAAGGGGCGGTTGTTGTCAAAGCTGTAGCGATCCTCCGAGGAAAGCCACGGCGTGTGCACCAGCTCGGTCGGCGCCCACTCCGGGTGCGCGACCCAGGTCACGGCCGAGATGTCCCAGATTTCCTTCGCCCAGCCGTAGTGGTTGTCGGAATAGGCGCAGAACAGCTCCACAAGCGCGTCGCACAGGGCGTTTTTCCCGCCGATGCAGGCCTGAAGCTCGTAGGTCGAGGCCAGCATGTGCGAGGCTACGCCCATGCAGGGCACAATGACCAGCGGCACGCCGCTGTCCAGGATGATCCGGGAGGCGAAATTGTCCTGCATCATGTTGAACTCGCGCGTGTGCGGCCACTCGAAGTCGTGTCCGGCGAGCCATACGAGGACGATCTTGCGCACCAGGCGCGGTTCCATGAGCAGGGCGGAGGCCACGTCCGTGATGCAGGCGATGCCCGTCACGTAGAGCGGGTCGCCATCCTCGCGGGCCATGGCGCGCGCGACGAGGTCCCGCGCCGCGGGGCTGTCCACGGGCGTCTGCATGTCAGGCAGATACGTGCGCGACCCTTCGAACACGAAATTGTCCGCGCTGACGCCCACCTTGTCGAGCAGGCGGACGATCTCGCCGTAGCTCTTGACCATGCCGTCCTCCGGGCTCGTGGAGCGGTCGTTCAGGAAGGGGGCGGCGTAGACGGCCTGAAGCGTGACGCGCTCGGGCGACAGAAGCGCCAGCGACAGGGCGAACTGGTCGTCGACTTCGTTGTAGGTGTCAGTGTCCAGAACCATGTCCACCGGCCGGTTGGCGGGCGGGGTCAGGCGCTGCAGGCGCTCTTCGTCGGTGAGCTGGGGCCAGTTGATCATGCGTATCATCCTTTCTGTTTCGTCGGTTCTCTGATCCGGGGACGGTTATTCTGGCATGTCGAGCTGCGCGAACAGCTCGTCCAGTTCTCTGGGCGTCAGATTGCGCCAGTGTCCCGGCTTCAGACGGCCCAGGTTGATGTTCATGATGCGCTCGCGCCGCAGGCTGACGACGCTGTAGCCGAGAGCCTCGCACATGCGGCGGATCTGCCGGTTGAGGCCCTGCACCAGCGTGATGCGGAAACTGTCCCGCCCTTCCTGGACGACCGCGCAGGGCAGCGTCACGGTGTCGAGTATCGGGACGCCGTTCGACATGTCCGTCAGGAACCTGCGCGTCACGGGCCTGTTGACACGGACGAGGTATTCCTTTTCGTGCCGGCCGGCGGCCCGGAGGATCCTGTTGACGATCTCACCGTCGCTCGTCATCAGCAGAAGCCCGCTCGAGTCCTTGTCCAGCCGCCCGATGGGGAAGATGCGCTCCGGATGGCCCACGTAGTCCACGACGTTCATGGGCTCGCGGGGATCGGCGGTGCACACGATGCCCTCCGGCTTGTTGAGGGCGATATAGACCTTGTGGCGCTGCGGCCTGACCTCCCGCCCGTCGACCGTGACCGACATCCCTGGCATGACCTTGTCTCCAAGGACGCCCTTTCGCCCCTGGAGAATGACCTTCCCCTCGGATATCAGGCGGTCGGCCTCGCGCCTGGAGCAGAATCCCGAGTCGGCGATATAGCGGTTCAGGCGGACGCCTTCGCCCGAGGTTGCGCTGTCAAAAGAGGGATTATCCGGCATTGTCGCTCACCGCGCTTCCATTTTTTAAAGATTATACCAGATAATCCCGCCAAACGCAAACGCTTCGGTCGGTCATACGCCGTCAAATGTGAATGCCATGTAATAATGTTATGAATTCGCACAGATCATCGAACAAAATCAACAATTGCGTGTTATATTCCGGGTAATGGTTATATAACTTAATTTTATTGAAAGAAGGGTTTTTTATGAGAATTAAAGGTCGCGTCCACTATGTCAGCGCGAAGGGTTCGGCTGAAATGGTCGCCGAGAGCATCGCCCGCGAGATGAAAATCGTCAAAGAGCCCCTGCTCCCCGCCTACATGCCGGAGAATATCGCCCTGATGTTCCTGGGCTGCGAGGGCACCAAGGCCGACAAGGTGACGATGAGCTTCATCAATTCCCTGAACAGCTCCCGCGTGGCCAACGCCGCCCTGTTCTGCTGCAACGGCAAGAAGAGCGACGCCGCCATCCAGCAGATGGCCGCCGCCCTGAAGGCGCACGGAGTCAACGTCCTGCCCAAGACCCTGGTCACCAACGGCAAGGGCGGCCTCTTCGCCGGCGGCAAGCATCCCTCCGACGCCGAGCTGCAGGAAGCCCGCAAGTGGGCCGTCGAGTGCGAGGACGCTGTGGTGAACAAGTAATCTTCTCGGACTCTTTCTGAAACGATCAAAGACAACCGGCGCGCCGGGCGGGAACGTTTTTCCGTCCGGCGCGTCAATATATATGGAAACGCAATTCAGTAAACTGTTTGAGGGAAAGGATGATCCAACGATGAAAAAACTCGGCGCTATTATGCTGATCCTGGCGCTGCTCGCCTCAACGGCGTGCGCGGCGGGCGGGGAGCTGACCTTTGACGACCTCGGCGGCCTGCAGTGGAGCTTTTCAAGCGGCGCGGGCGGCTGGTCGACGGACATGCAGATCGAGGGCGACGGCGCCTTCAGCGGCACCTTCCACGACAGCGAGATGGGCGACACCGGCGAGGACTATCCCGAGGGGAGCCTGTACGTCTGCGCCTTCTCCGGACGGATGACGCTGCTCGGCTCCGCCGACGATTACGCCTGGAAGGTGCGCGTCGACGAGTTGACCGTCGAGGACGAGCCGGGCGTCGAGACGATCGAGGACGGCATCCGCTACATCACCGCCGACCCCTACGGCATCAGCGCGGGCGACGAAATGCTCCTGTACCGCCCCGGCACGCCGGTTGACGTCCTGCCGGAGGATATGCGGATGTGGGCGCATCTTTACGACTATGAGACCATGCCCGCCGAGCTCGAAAACTGGTTTTTGACCAGCGAAAAAAACGAGAGCGGCTTCGTGGGATACGCCTTTGACGGCGCGGAACTGGCCAATCCCTGGGAGGAAATGACGGCGGAGGAACTGACGCAGGCGTCCGGGCTGTCCTTCGGCGTGCCGGAAGGCGCGGAAAACGTGGTCTACAGCTACCTCCGGGAGGAAAACCTCGCTCAGATGGCCTTTACCATGGGACGGGTGGAGCTGTGCGCCCGGGTTCAGCCCGCCGTGCCGGGCGAGGACGGCGCGTGGCCTGACATCTCCGGCCTGTACTACGACTGGGATTTTGTCGACGAGGATACGGTTGGTTCCTGCGACGCGTCGGTCTCTATCGTACAGACGGGCGAAGAGAGCTGGGTCGAGCTCTGCCAGTGGTATGACGCCGCGCCGGGGCTCATGTATTCGCTGAGCGCGCGGTTCGACCATGATCCCGACGGTTTCGACCTCGGGGCCGTGGCGAATATGGTCTACGTTCCCGTGCAGGGAGACAATTGAGGGAACTCCAGCCCCAATCTCTGATCTGCGCGCCTGCGGGCGCGCTTTATTTCTTCTCTTGACAAGCGTCGCGCCGGGTCTTATCATGTAAGGGCATGTTAATTCATTAACCTTTATTTCATGCGCAACCGACAACTTCGAAGGAGGTCTGATGATCATGAGCAATTTGATGAGCCGTCCCGAATACGAGAAATGGGTCGATTCCACCCGCGACGAGCGCATGGCCTGGTGGCGCGAGGCGCGCTTCGGCATGTTCATCCACTATGGCCTGTACTCGAGCGTAGGCCGCAACGAGTGGTACATGACCATGGAGAACGTCCCCATCCCCGAATACGAGAAGCTGGCCGACCGCTTCTGCCCCAAGCCCGGCGCGCCGCGCGAGTGGGCCGCCCTGGCGAAGAAGGCCGGCATGAAATACATGGTCATGACGACGCGCCATCACGAGGGCTTCAGCCTGTGGGATTCCAAGGCCAACCCCTACAATTCCGTGAACTACGGGCCCCACAGGGACATCGTGCGCGAGTTCGTGGACGCCTGCCGCGAGTTCGGCCTGGGGATCGGGTTCTATTCCTCGCTGATGGACTGGCACCACCCGGACGGCTACGCCTGCGCCTATGACGACGCAGCCCGCCGCCGGTTCCTGGATTACATCGAGGCCCTGAACACCGAGCTGCTCACGAACTACGGCAAGATCGACATCCTCTGGTACGACGTGCCCGCCCCCATGCAGCACGCCGAGGGCTGGGACAGCGTCGCCCGCAATCAGCGCCTGCGCGCCCTGCAGCCCGGGCTGATCATCAACGACCGCAGCCGCCTTGCGGAGGACTTCGGCACGCCGGAGGAGCACATCACTGCCTCCGACCGCGACTGGGAGGCCTGCATGACCTTCAACGGCATCAGCTGGGGGTATGTCGACGAGGCGCAGACCGCGCCTTACGCGTACAACGCCCAGGGCATCATCCGCATGCTCAACACCTGCTGCCGCGCGGGCGGGAACCTGCTGCTGAACGTCGGCCCGAGGCCGGACGGCTCCGTCCCCGCGGACGCGATCGAGCCGCTGGAGACGGTGGGGCGCTGGCTTCAGGAGAACGGCGAGGCCGTGTACGGAAAGACGATCCGCTGGCGCGAGAGCGGCGGCGGCAACGGCGTGACGGGCGCGACCCGCAAGGGCAACACCGTCTACCTGTGGAACTGGATCTGGCCGCGCGGCGGCGAGATGGGCATTGGCGGCTACTGCACGGCGCCGAAGAGGGTCTACTTCGTCAAGGACGGGACGCCCATCGACTTTGAGTTGAAGGGGCACAGGATCATCCTGAAAAACCTGCCGAAGGAGAGCCCCGACGCGATCTGCAACGTGGGCGTCATCGCCATGGAGTTCGAAGGCGAGCCGGAGTACATGTTCGCGTCGTACTATCCGCAGCTGCACGACGGGCTGGACATCACCGGCGGCGTCAGGATCTGATATAAAACTTCATTTGTGAGCCGGGGCGGGGCATGGGCTTCCGCTCCGGCTCGTGATCGCCTGAGCATGGGTTTGATCATGATTCGGAGGTGTCTAACGCGTGAAGAATCCCTTTCCCGTCAGGCCGGATACCTGGGAGGCCATAGACGACCTGGGCCGCGCGCTGCCGACGGGCGACGTGACGGGCCCCCGGCGCGACCGCGCGGTGGGCCTGTTTTACTGGACGTGGCACAACAGCCCCGGCGGCAAGGCCGTCAACGTGGACAAGATCATCAAGGAGCACCCCGACGCGGTGTTCGACTACAATCATCCCGTGTGGCAGGGCATCCACGGCGGGCACTGGGACGAGCCCGTCTTCGGCTATTACAAGAGCTACAACAAATGGGTGCTGCGCCGGCACGCCGAAATGCTGGCCGACGCGGGCGTGGACGTGGTGATCTTCGACAACACGAACGGCGTCAGCGTCTGGGAGGAGAGCTACATGGCCCTGGCGGAGACTTTCTCCGCCGCGCGCGCGGACGGCGTCAACGCCCCGCAGATGGCGTTTCTCCTTCCCCTGCACATGGGCGACCCGAAGAACAACGAGAACTGCCGCGTTCAGCTGCGCAGCATTTACCAGAAATTCTACAAGCCCGGCCTCTATCCGGACATGTGGTATAAATGGCAGGGCAAGCCCCTGATCCTCGGCTATCCGGACGGGCTTAACCCGGACGAGCCGCTGGAAAGGGAGATCCTCGAGTTCTTCACCTTCCGGCCGGTTCAGCCGTCCTACGTGGCGGGTCAGACGCGGCCGGATCACTGGGGCTGGCTGTCGCTCTATCCCCAGAAGGTGTACACAGGCGCGGACGGCCTGCCCGAGCAGATGACCGTGGGCGTGGCGCAGAACCATTCCCAGCGCATCGGCCTGACGGCGATGAGTGCGCCGAACGCCTTCGGGCGGACGTATACGTCCAAGGGGTTTGACACCTCGCCCGACGCGGTCAAACGGGGGGCGAACTTCCAGGAGCAGTGGGATTACGCGCTGAAGGTGGACCCGAAGTTCGTCTTCGTCACCGGGTGGAACGAGTGGACGGCCGGGCGGTATGAGGTGTGGCAGCAGATCCCCAATGCCTTCCCGGACGAGTACAACGACCTCAACAGCCGTGACTGCGAGCCCACGAAGGGCGGGCTGAAGGACGCGTATTATTACCAGCTCTGCGCCAATATCCGCCGCTATAAGGGCGCGACGCCGCCGGACAAGCCGGCCTCCCCGACTGGCCTGAACCTCGACAGTCCGCTGCAGGAGTGGATCGCCCGGGCGCGGGGCTACGGCGCGTACCGCGGCGGCATGGAAAAGCGGGACGAGTACGGCTATGGCGACATTCACTACGTCTCCGACACGGGCCGCAACGACATCGTCTGCGCCGCCGTCAGCCATGACAGCGAGTACGTCTATATCATGGCCGGCTGCGACAGGGACATCACCCGCCCCGAGGGCGAAGCGTGGATGAACCTGCTGATCCGCACCCGTGAGCTGAAGCCCGCCTGGGAGGGGTTCCAGTACATCGTCAACCGCATGCCGCCCGAGGGGGACGAAGCGTATCTTGAAGACTGCGCAGGCGGCTGGTCGTGGAAACTGAGCGAAAAGCTCGCCTGCCGCCTGGATGCGGACTGGTTCGTCGTGCGGATACCGCGCAGGGCTCTGGGCCTCGATACGCCCCGGTTCAGCTTCTTCTTCAAGTGGACGGACAACACCCTGAAGGGCGGAGACATGATGACCGTCTACACCGACGGCGACGCCGCTCCCGGCGGACGGTTCATGTACCGCTACGACGGGACGGACGAATGACGGGTCAATCACAAACGCCATAAAGACGGACTGCCCCGCCGGCGCGATCGCCGGGGGACAGTCCGTTTGATGTATATGCCGTTCTACGGGGTCGGTCAGTCGGCCAGCAGGTCGTTGACCCAGCCGACGGCCACGTTGTGGGCGTTCTCCGCGCAGGTCATGGACCAAGCGGTCGCGCTCTCGGCGTCGTTGAGCTCAGACTTCGCGCCGGCGAAGGCCTCGTTGATGCCGTCCTGGTAGTTGTACACCCACTCGTACACGGTGCTGACGGTTGCCTCGTCCAGGCCGCAGAACATGACGTAGTTGGACAGAACGTCGTTGGTCCAGTACATGGACTCGGCCCAGTTGTCGGGCAGGACCTTGAAGCCTTCGACCGCGACGCGCTCGCCGGCCTCGTTGCGCCTGTTGACGGTGGTGGGGTAGTACAGGCCCTCGGTGGGCTCCTCCTCGACAAAGGGCGCCGTGGGCGTGGACACCTTGTAGGCGGCGTACACGTCGGTCGTCAGCATGGGCAGATAGGGGACGAACACGGCGAGCGCTGTGTCGTTCATCGCGACCCATTCCACGGTGCCGGTGGCGGTGTCGTCGTAGATCTGGAAGATGTGGCTCTCCAGGTTGCGGACGTAGCCGATGCTCGGCACGTGATAGAAGGCCTGCACGTCGGCGATGGTCAGCTTTTCCTGGGCGGGCTTGATGCCGGTGTGCACGGGAGCGACAGAGCCGTTCTCGTCCAGGTTGGTGATCAGATAGGTGGCGGGATCGGAGCAGGTTTCGTCGTCGATGCCGCAGCCGGTCAGATAGCAGACGCCGTCCTTCATGCGGGCGTTCGGCTCGGTGCCGCCGGCGTAGGACTCGACGAAGTTGATGACGTTGTTCTCCTGATCGCCCACGAAGGTGCCAGCCGCGACGGCGGTCTCGACGAGCCCCGCGGAGGCGATGACGTTTTCGGTGTCGTCCAGGTCGATCTCGCCGATGACGACCATGTTGGGTTGCATCATGATCATGTCGTCGGTGAGCTTGACGGCGACGTACTGGTGTCCGGTGACGTTTTCGATGTACCAGGTCTCGGCGGCGTCGCCGATGAAGATGCCGCTGCCGTTGTTCGCGCCGACGGTGTCATAGATGCCGGCCAGCAGCTCGATGCCGGCGCGGGCGGAATCGGCCTCGCACAGCACGACGGTGGTGATCTCAGCTTCCTCGATGCCCTCGTCGGTATAGGGGTCGGCGGCTTCGATTTCCTCAGAGCCGTAGATCGTCTCGGTGGCGGTCATGGAGACGCCCTTTTCATTGGTGCCGGCCGCCTCGTAGGGGGTGTGCGGATGCGTGCCGCCGCAGTCAGGGCAGACGAAATCGACGCCTTCGCCGTTGTCGTCGCTGAAGGCGGTGTAGCCGTAGGAGTCATGCGTGAAGGTCCAGGTGAAGCCGTAGCAGCCCGCGTATTCCTCGCCCGCGGCGTGTTTGCCGGACTCGGCCACGTAGATCAGCTTGTTCTGGCTGTTGGCGTAGTCCGCGCTGCGGCCGAAGATGGTGGAGCCGTCCGCACTCAGCGCGCTGCCGACGTAGATGTTGGTGCAGGCGGAGGCCGCGTTGAAGGCCATGGCCAGAATCAGACACACACATGTAACGAGAGAGATTTTTTTAAGACCGGATTTCATCATGATGCGCTTCCTTTCATCGGGTTTCTGGCGAGAGTATATACACCTCCCATGCGCTTGTCAAGCATAAATATACATAATTATGCAATATTTAACATGTTTATTCGGATGATTGAATAAGGCATGCATGAATAGAGCAGGGACTCAGACAAACCTGTCTCTGTCTGCAGGCGTGGGCCCGCCATGGCGGCGGGATCGCCGAGCCGGGCTGCCGGCAGGAGCGTCGTCCGCTTTTCGGCACAAAAATCACAATATAAATGTATTGTCAGTGGCTGTACGGTTATGATATAATTAATTGGCTGTCCAAAGGACGGCGCGCTCAACAGATTTTTAGATTAAGGAGGCCGTTTCCATGCAGATCCGCAATCGCAGCATTCCCGCCTGCGTCATCCTGTCCATCGTAACGCTCGGCATATACGGCATTTACTTGTTCGTCGTCATGACGAATGAGACGAACGCCCTCGCGCCGAAAAACGCCACCACCAGCGGCGGAAAGGCCGTTCTTCTGACACTGATCACCTTCGGCATTTACAGTATTTACTGGAATTACAAGCTCGGGTGCAAGATTGACGACATGAACGGCAATTCCGGCGGCAACACCGGCCTGCTCTATCTCATCATCGGGCTGGTCGGCTTCAGCATCGTCAACTACTGCCTGGCGCAGAGCGAGATCAACAAGTTCGCCAACGCCTGACGGGCTCAGGACGCTGAGAGAACATACGCAAAGCCGTGTTCCGGGAAGGAGCACGGCTTTGTGATATTTATTTGTTTTTTGTTCACCTTCCGGCGATGTAACTCTTCAGCATGCTGCACCAGTCGGTCTGGATGATGTCGAAACCGCGGTCGAGCATCCAGCCCCAGTGGGCGTCCGGGTCGCCGGTGAGGGCGCCGTCGTCGGTGTGTCCGCCGGAAATGACGGCCCGCGTGTCGTACACGATGGCGTTGACCCACACGAGCAGGCCCTGATCGTGCATCTTGTCGATGTACGCCTTCGAGGTCACGGGGTCGTTTTCGTCGCGGAAGATGACCTCGGCCCCCGCGTAGCGGATGCCGCGCCTGAGCAGGCCGTCGGTCACGTCGTCCGTCGTCCTCACCATCGGGATGAACGCGAAATCCGGCGCGACCCGCTCCAACTCGTCGAAGTATTTCTCCTCGCAGGGTGTTTTGACGATGACCTGCTTTTCCATCCCGTGAGCGCGGATGGCCGCGGCGATTTCCGGCATGAATGTCCAGAATTTGTCCACGTTGATATAGCATTTCCCCTTGAGGAAATCCAGCGTCTCGTCCAGCGTGCTGACGGCGTAGGGCGTGGGGGTGTCGTCCTGATTGAAGAAGCGCAGCGTTTCGACCTCGCTGGCCGTCATATCGCGGATTTCCGTTTCGGAGTGCAGATGCGCCTTTTCCATCCCCGGATGGAAGGTGAAGAGCTGTCCGTCGCGACTGCGCGCCACGTCGATTTCCACGATATCCGCCCCCTGGCGCAGGGCGATGCCGTAGGCCGCCAGTGTGTTGCAGGGGATGTTGCCCCCGCTTGCGCCCCTGTGCGCGGCCACGAGCGTGTGCGAGCGGCCTTCCTCGAATAAGCGATCCGTATTGAACATAGAGCGTTCCTCCCGTCTGTCAGTGAATATACGCTGTCAGGATATACCATCAGTGTATGAGCCGTTCGCTCGTTTTGTTAATTCTTCACGCCAATTGTGGGGTCATGTCTTCTGACACGGAGAATCGCTTCGGACATGCCTCCCGCGCTCACTTGCGCACCTGCTTGCGGTAGCGGTATGTCGGCGCGCCGAACGTGCCGGTATAAGCCAGCTCCTCCCATCCGTCGGCCAGGAGCCTTTCGTGCCGATGTCCCTTGGCCTGATCCCCCGGCACGTCCAATAGCCAGCCCCCGTTTTTAGCGACGCGCGTCAGCTCGGCGACCTCTTCGCTGAAGCGATCACCGATGACGTGTCCGCTCATGACCACGTCGAAGCTGTCGTCCGGGAAGGGCAGGCAGTGACACAGCCCGTCGCACACGCGCATGTTGCCAATGCCCCGGCGCGCGATCTCGTCGCGCATGAATTCCCGCAGGGAATCCACCGGCTCGCTGGCTATGACAAAGGCCGCCTTTTCCGCCGCGGCAAAGGCCAGCCGCCCCGTGCCGCTCCCTACGTCCAGGACGATTTTCCCGTCGAGATCGCAGATTTCAAACAGTCTCTGTTTGCGCCAACCGTAGATGAAGGGGCACTTCTCGGACATGACTTCCGGCGTCGTGTATATCACGAAGTCCTCGAAGGCGTCCATTACGGCGATCTCTGCCGCCCGGACTCGCTCCGGCGAAAGGCTGTCGGGCGCCGAGGCCGTCAGCGCCTCGACGGCGCGCGCCGATTCGGGGCATTTCTGCCCGAAGTACCACGCCACCTTGGGGTTGGCCCGCAGGGCGACGGCCATGGCGGTTTTCGTCTCCCCGTCCAGATTGTCCATCATCAGGCGTATCTGGAACCGCTCCATGCGCAGCATGCAGTCAAAAGTATAGTCATTCGTATCGATCCAGCCGATGACTCCCATGTTCGTTGAGCCTCCCATACAAGATTTCGGATCTCGTCATTCAACGTTGTCATTTATACATGTCGATTATAAGGCATATCGTCCGATAAGTCCAGCGGCATTTGGCGGTGCTGCGGCCGCGGAGCCGCCTCCGGTCTTGATGTGGCTTCACAAATATGTTACAATCAGTGCGTCAGATCGAATATGCCTTGGGAGGAAAATAACCGTGTCAAAAAAGCGCAGAAAGAATAAAAAACGTTCGGGCGGCGCGTTCTGGATCGCCCTGGCCGCGGCGGCGCTCGTGATCGCGCTGGGGTTTATCTGGCTCGGACGCCGCGATAAGGCCGCGCCGCCCACCGCGACGCCTGAACCGTCGGCGGCGCCCACGAATCTGGCGATCGACGCCACGCCTCTGCCGACGCCCTCGTACATTCCCACGCCGTCGCCCGAGCCCACGCAGGAGCCCATCGTAGGGCCGGACGTGCTGTCCTTTTACACACCGGAGACGATTTACTATTCCCCGCGCGTCGGGCTGGACGCTGAGTTTCTCTCTCCGATGAAGCGCGGCGAGGACATTGGCAGCTTCGAGCCCATTCCGTCCACCGAAGCCCGGCTGGAGAACAAGATCTTCCCCGAGCTGTTTGACGGGATCTGGACGTCCTTTGACGGCCATGAGAGCGTGAAGATCGGCTATGAGCTGCGCTACGCCCTCTATGACGGGACGGTGATCGACCTGGTCATCCGTTCGCCGAAGGACATCGACTTCACCGACTATATCGAGGTCTGGATCTACGACGACTACCATCAGGAACCGTACGAGTACTATTCCCACCTGCGGGAGAGCTGGATGACGGACGAGACGCTCATCACCTCGATCAAGCTGACCGCCGGAAAGAGCATAAAGAGCGTGCGCGAGATCTGGCTGAGCGCCTATCTGTACCGCTCGGAAGCTGATTTTGACGAGTCTGGCCATTACCGGGGCCGCGTGTCATGCGATCTGCACATCGTCCGGGAGGAATGACATCTCGCGCCGCTCGCCCGTATAAATGAGTAAAGAAAGACAATACGAAAGGAACAAACGCCATGTCATATCCGATGATCGACCGCCGCTTTTACGAGGCCATCGAGAGCTTTGATTCGTCCGAAGCGGCTCAGGATTACTACTACGATGTCATGAACATGTCCGACGGCCGGAACGGCACGGTCCGCGACAGCATCTTGAGGGTGTACGCCATGCTCTTCTGCGAGGACATGGACAAGCCCCTCGGCGCGAAGGCGACGGAGCTGGACGTGGAGCGGACGGCCGACCGCCTCTATACGGGCGGGATGGGCTTCGACCCACAGCACTGGTACCGGATGCGGCATCACTTCCCCATCATCGACGAGGACAACTACGACCGCTTCGCCGCGCTGGTCATCGCCGATCTGAAGGCCGGCCCTCTGCATGACGCGGCGCTCAATCACGGCGACATGCTGCTGGTGGGCGAGGGGGATCCTCTGAGCATGACGCCCGAACAGCGCCGCAGCCAGACGCTGCGCGCCGTGGACCTGGGGGAGGGACTTTTATGACGATACTGGCCGTTGACGACGACGTCCGGGCCCTCGACCGCATGTGCGGGATCGCCGCGACCATCCTGCCGACGGCGCGGCTCATCCGGGCCGACGATCCGCTGACGGCGCTGGCCGAGGCGAGGAAACAGCCCGTGGACATCGCCTTTCTGGACGTGGACATGCCGGAGCTGGATGGGCTGGACCTCGGGCAGTACCTGAAGGAAATGTACCCCGGGATCAACATCATCTACGTCACGGAGACGGATGAGTACGCCCTGGACGCGATGAGCCTGCACGCCAGCGGGTATCTGCTCAAGCCCGCGAACGAGCGCCTGATCCGCGATGAGCTTTCCGACCTGCGCCATCCGCTGACGCAGGGAAAGCGAGTCTTCGCCCAGACGTTCGGGAATTTCGACTTTTTTGTGGACGGGCAGCCCATCGCCTTCAAGTACACGCGCACCAAGGAGATCCTAGCCCTGCTGGTCAACAACCGGGGTGCGCAGACCACCAACGGCGAGATCATCGCCTGCCTGTGGGAGGATGATGGCGACCCGGAGAAAAAGGTCTCCTACCTCAGCAATTTGCGGCAGGACCTTCAGAACACGATGACGCGGCTGAAGCTGCAGGACATCATCGTCAAGCAGCGCGGCAGCCTAGCCATCGCCGCCGACCGCATCGAGTGCGATCTGTACGACTGGCTGGAGAAGAAGCAGCTCTCCCGCTACAGGTACATGGGCGAGTACATGAGCCAGTACAGCTGGGCGGAGGACCGGCACGCGGAGCTGGATGAGATGAGCTACGAGTGACTTTCTGCGCCGCTCTGCTTATCCCATATATAGTCGCCGCCATCCCTCCTTTTTCAAAAGGTGACGACCCAAGTTCTGGTCTATTTCACACTCAACCGACATTCGACCTGCCTGACGCGCCGGTCGCTGTTATTCTGTTCCTTCATCTGATATGATGGAGCCACAAACGAAAGGGGGACTTCATCATGGATATGGGAAAAGAAATCCGCCGCCTGCGGGAAGACCGGGGCGTTACTCAGGAGGCGCTTGCCGAAGCTCTGAACGTGACGGCTCAGTCCGTCAGCAAATGGGAGCGCGGCGCCAGCATGCCGGATGTGCAACTGCTGCCGCAGATCGCCGTCTACTTCGGCGTCACTATTGACCAGCTGTTTGCCATGACGCCTGAACAGCAGATGCAGCGCATTGAAAACCGGATCTACAGTCAGGGCCTGCTTGAAGCGGCGGAGATGCGCCAGCTGGAGCAGCAGCTCGCCGCCTTCTCCGAGCAGCCGCAGCTCGCCGGGCAGGCCTGCACGCTGCTGACAAAGCTCTATAACCATCAGGCGGAACAGTATCGTCTGCTGGCCGTCAAAACCGGCAAAGAGGCGGTGGAAAAGACAGGCGGAGACTCGGACGCGATCAGCGAGCTCACGAACGCCTGGGGGAGCTATATCTCAGACTGGAACGTCCGAAATCATCACGCCCTGATCGAGTGGTTCGGCGACTACTGCCGCCGCAACCCCACAAACCGGGCCGCCTTGATGTGGCTCTTGGACAATCTGATCGACGACCGACGCCTCGCGGAAGCCCGCCAGTGGCTTGACAAACTGGCAGGCATGGACGACACCTTCCGCGTACCCATGTACCGCTACCTGATCGCGCAGGCGGCGGGCGAAAAGGAAGAGGCCGCGGCCTGCCTGAATGAGCTGGAATCCATGAAAGATCAGGAATGGTGCTGGGCGGTCACGCTGGCGGACATCTATACCCTGCGGCAGGAGTATGACAAGGCTATCGCCTGGTACCGCAAGGGACAGGAGCTTCAGCCCTCGCCCAAGTTCACCGACAGTGCGATCAGCATCGCGCATATTTACGAGATCCTCGACGACGCCCCAAAGGCCATAGAGGCCTATCAAGAGGAGCTGCGACTCTTGCGGGAGGAATGGGGCGTTGTAAAGGGCGAGGAGCTCGACGAGGTGGAGCGCGCGATCCGTCGCCTTCAGTAAAGAGCATTCTGCCTGAACTTCCCAATAAAAAAAAAGAACGGCATCCTGCTGACTCTACGTGAGTTTCAGGATGCCGTCTCTTTTCCAGCCTTACAGGTCAAACTTTGCCAGCAGACGTTTGAACGTGTCCTGCCCGTCCAAACAGGTGTCGATGAGCCAGCCTCGTTCATCGTCCCAGTTGGCCAGTCCGCGATAGTAAAACGCCTTTTTCCGATCCTCTATGAGGAAGGGAACGATGTTGTGCTTCAGGCACTCCTTCAGGGCTACGAGGCGGCCGACCCGGCCGTTGCCGTCCTGGAAGGGGTGAATCTGTTCAAAGGCTGCGTGGAACGCGATGATGTCCTCAATTGTGACGTTGTCTTTCGCGCGGTAACTGTCCAGCAGAGCCGCCATGCGAGCGGGCACATCCTTCGGTCTTGCGGTTTCGCGCCCTCCGACCACGTTAGGCCGCCTTTTGTAATCGCCGACGGCGAACCAACCGAGCGTTGAATCCTTCGTATCGTGTTTGAGGATAAAGTGCAGCTCTTTGATAAACGCCTCGGTCAGCTCGTCATCCGCGTGATCGATCACACAGTCTATGGCGCGCGGAAGTGATGTACCGTCTCCAGAATGTCGTCGACAGATACGCCGTCTCCGGCGTCGAGCGTGTTGGTCTCAAAGATCAGCCGGGTCTGAGATTCGGTCAGCCGGCTGCCCTCGATGTGGTTGGAGTTATATGTCATCAACACCTGAAGCTCGTGGTACAGCCCGCCGGAGATTTTCGCGTCCTTTTCGTCACGCAGCATCTGAAGGATCGGATTGTCTGAAACCTCGCGGCACAGGTCGTCAGGCGCGCATGAGAAGTAGGCCGACAGCTTTTCCAATACGGCGCGCGATACCCTTTCGCCGCGCCCAATCTTTGCGATCGTTCTGGACGACAGGCCAATAAGTTTTGTCAGATCGGAGCGCGTGACGCCGTGTGCGTTCAGCTGCCTTTCAAGCCCTTTATAGGAAACCATGTCTCATTCCCCGCTTTCATCTTTACTTATTATACGAAAACCGGGCTGAAAAGTAAAGATTCAGCCCGGCAAAACCGTGAAAAAGTAAAGATGACGCGTTGATCTCACCGTCTATCGCCGCGCTCCGCCATCTCCCGGATATCCCGGATGATCGCCGCGATGGCGTTTTCCGTGTTGCGCACGGTCACCCGATCTGCGGCGGCCTTGACCTCGTCTGTGGCGTTGCCCACCGCGTAGCCGATGTCCGCGTCGCGGACGAGGGAGATGTCGTTCTCATAATCGCCCGCGCCGATGATCGTGAGATCCGGATCGCCCATCCATTCCCGGATGAAGCTGAGGCACGCGCCCTTGCCGCTGCCCTTCTGATGCAGCTCCAGCCCCATCGGCCAGCTGCGGTCGAATTCATACCGGCCGCCCCATTTTTCGAGGCACAGCCGCATGACCGTCGGCGTCGTCTCCGCCGACTGGACGAAGATCACCTTGTACCACGGCCGGGGGACGGAAGCGATGATCGCGTCGATATCCGCGCTCTCGAGCGGGTGGGGGAAAGGCACCTCCAGGCCCGGGCGCTTGAACCAATGCCCCTCGCGGTCCGCGCCGTGCAGGGCGATGACCTGCGTCGGCGTGTTGGCCCAGATCCACCGGACAGCCTCCTCGGCTTCGTCGTCCAGCGTGTACTCTTTGAGGACGGACATGTCCCCGGGGTCGTTGATCATCGTGCCGTTGATGGAGATGATCGGCGCGTTGGGAATAAAGGATTCTCTCTTCGTCCAGAGGAAGTCCGGCGAGCGCCCCGACGCGATGGTGAAGTGGCCTCCGTCCCGCTGAAAGGCCCGCACGGCCTCGGCGTCGGCCGGGGATACCTCCCCGCGGTCGGAAAACGTCCCGTCGTAATCGGAACAGATCAGGTAGTGACTCAGATCCGCCATATGCACTCTCCTTATCCTTTGATGGAACCGATCATGACGCCGGTGACGAAGTACTTCTGCACGAAGGGATACACCAGCATCATCGGGATGACGGACACCATGATCGTCGCGTACTTGATCAGCGGGCGGTAGATCATGACGTCCTGGCCGTCCGCGTCCGCGATGATGGACTGCTCCGTGGAGAGCAGCACGATCTCGCGCAGCGTCAGCTGCAGCGGGAACAGCTCGCGGTCCTTCAGGTAGATCGCAGCGTTAAACCATGCGTTCCAGTGCTGTATCCCGTAAAACAGCGCCACCACCGCGACGATGGACTTGGACACGGGCAGCACGATGCTCGTCAGGATGCGGAAGTGCCCCGCCCCGTCGATCAGGGCCGCCTCGCACAGGCCGTCCGGGATCGCCTGAAACGACGTGCGCATGATGATGACGTTGTACGCCCAGATCGCGCCGGGGATGATCAGCGCCCAGCGCGTGTTCAGCCAGCCCAGGTTTTTCACCAGCATGTAATTCGGGATCAGGCCGCCCTGGAATATCATCGTAAACGCGATCATGAACACGATGGGTGACTTGTACCTCAAATCCTTGCGCGAGGTCACGTACGCGGCCAGGATGTTCAAAAGCGTCCCGAAGAGCGTCGAACAGAACACGTAGATGAACGTGTTCACGTACGAGCGCAGGATGGTGGGGTTCTGCATCACCAGCCGGTACCCGCCCAGCGTCATCTTGCCCTTGGGCAGGAAGAACAGTCCCGTCGAGGCGGAGAGCTTCAGCGGGTCCGAGATGGAGCCCATCGCCACGTGCCAGATGGGGATCACGAAAATAAAGCAGAGCCCGAGAAGAAAGATCGTGTTGAAGACGGCGAACGTCTTCTGACCGGATGTGCGCTTTGCCATGCCGAAGCCTCCTTTCTCACCAAAGGCTGATGTCGCTCATCGAGCGGCTGATGCGGTTGGCGATGTATATGATGCCGAAGTTGATCACCGAGTTGAACAGGTTGACCGCGGTGGAGTAGGAGTAGTCGGCGTCCTGGATGCCCACGCGGTAGACGTAGCTGGATATGATGTCCGCCGTCTCGTACGTCGCGGGCGAGTACATGAGGATCGTCTTTTCATAGCCGACGTTCATCATCTGCCCGAGGCGCATGATGAGCAGGATCACGATCGTGGGGAGGATCCCCGGCAGCGTGACGTGCCAGGTCTGCCGCCAGCGGCCCGCGCCGTCGATATAGGCCGCCTCGTACAGCTCCTGATCCACGCTGGCCAGCGCCGAAATGTATATGATGGAGTTGTAGCCCAGGTGCTGCCAGACGTTGGAGCCGATGTACAGCGACCGGAACCATTCCGGCCGCGAGATCAGAGCCCCGCCGCTGTCGCCGAAGAACTGGGCCAGCTGCGTCAGCACGCCTCCGGATTTGCAGAAGTCATTGAGTATCGACACGACGACGACCACCGAGATGAAGTACGGCAGGTA
>JAFRLF010000020.1 GCA_017431365.1 Clostridia bacterium
GACCGCTCAGGAGACCGCCGTCACCGAAGCTGTCGCCGCCGCCAAGGAAGAGGCCAAGGCCGCTCAGGAGACCGCCGTCACCGAAGCTGTCGCCGCCGCCAAGGAAGAGGCCAAGGCCGCTCAGGAGACCGCCGTCACCGAAGCTGTCGCCGCAGCCAAGGAAGAGGCCAAGGCCGCTCAGGAGACCGCCGTCACCGAAGCCGTCGCCGCAGCCAAGGAAGAAGCCAAGGCCGCTCAGGAGACCGCTGTGACCGAAGCCGTCGCCGCCGCCAAGGAAGAGGCCAAGGCCGCTCAGGAGACCGCCGTCACCGAAGCCGTCGCCGCCGCCAAGGAAGAGGCCTAGGCCGCTCAGGAGACCGCCATCGCCGAAGCTGTCGCCGCCGCCAAGGAAGAGGCGAAGACCGCTCAGGAGACCGCCGTTGCGGAGGCTGTCGCCACAGCTAAGGAAGAAGGCAAGACGGCTCTGGAGACTGCCGTAGCCGCCGCCAAAGCCGAAGGAGACGAAGCTCTGACCAAAGCCGTCGAGGAAGCCAAGGCCGAAGCGCAGAAGGCGATCGACACGCTCACCGCGGAGCGTGACACGCTGACCGGAAAGGTCGCGGAGCTTGAACAAAGCGTGAACGAGACGCCCGATGTCGCCGCTGCCGTCGCCGCCGCTCAGGAAGAGGCCAAAGCCGCTCAGGAGACCGCAGTGACCGAAGCCGTTGCCGCCGCCAAGGCCGAAGCGCAGAAGACGATCGACGCGCTCACCGCAGAGCGTGACACGCTGACCGGAAAGGTCGCAGAGCTTGAACAGACTGTGAGCGAAACGCCCGATGTCGCCGCTGCCGTCGCCGCCGCTCAGGAAGAGGCCAAGGCCGCTCAGGAGACCGCCGTCGCCGAGGCCGTCGCCGCCGCCAAGGAAGAAGCTCAGTCCGCGATCGACGCCGCCAACGAAGCCGTAACGGCTGTCACCGGCGAGCGCGACGTGCTGAAGCAGATCTTCATCATCCTGATGACTGAGGAAGACAGCGAAGAGCGTCAGGCCAAAATCGACGAACTGATGGCCAAGCTCAGTCCCGAGCTCCAGGAAGCCATCCAGCAGGAAATCGAAGCCCTGATCCCCGAGGAAGCGCCCGTTGAGGAAACCGGCGAATCGACAACCGAGGAAACCGGCGAAGAGACGACCGAAGCTGACGAATAAACCCGATTGAAAAACCGCAATAAAACGACGGGCTTTCCGGCGACATCGAGCCGGAAAGCCCTTATTTATATTCTGAGTCTACCGTCCGCGCACGGCTGGCAGAGAGATGAGCAGACACCCGCTTTTGACGCTGATTTCAGCCTTTTGCCCCTTCAGGGCGTTGCTGCAGCCGATGGGGAAATCCGGCGTCAGAGTCGCGTCGCTGACTTCGAACTCAAGGCCCCTGATCGTCACGCCTTCAGCTGCGCCGTCCAGCGCGAAAACCGACACGATGCCCTCATAATCCGCCTCGATCGTAAGCGTCGCAGGACCGTCGATGGCCGTAAAAACAGCCCCCTGATCGTACAGCCAGCCCTGGGCGCCCCGCCGCGCCAGCCAGCAGAGGCATTGCATATTGGCGACAGTGTGATCGAGGCGTGCCCCGCCGGTCCCGCCATGAATGTGAAACGCGCGGTATCCCCGCTCCAGTCCCAAGCGGAGGGCGTATAACGTGTCCGTATCGTCTTTGGCTTTCGGCAGCGCCACGACGTTCTCCCCCTCGGGGACATAGCCGAGGGAATCAAAGTCGCCGACGACGATCTGAACCGGCAGGCCAAGCTTATGGCAGAGCGCCAGACCGCCGTCAGCCGCGATGACGAGATCCCCCTCGGCAGGCGCTATCGCCTCGCCATAATACGTCCCGGCGGCTATGATGTGACATTTCCCATTTTCTCCGGGCAAGAATACCATCTCTCTTCTTTCAATCTGACACTATGATACCAGAGTTCGCGCCTGATGCCCGAGCGGTGAATTTAGGATTTCGTAAATTCTTCATGGCTGCCGCAATGTCGGCCAAAGTCACGCTTGACAAAACGCCTCATCTGCGCTATAATCCACAAATGTTGGCACGCCAATGTAGCTCAGCTGGCAGAGCAGCGGTTTCGTAAACCGCAGGTCAAGGGTTCGAGTCCCTTCATTGGCTCCATCCGAGGTGTAGCGCAGTTTGGTAGCGCGTTTGGTTCGGGACCAAAAGGTCGCAAGTTCAAATCTTGTCACCTCGACCAAAAAACGACCGAAAATCACATGATTTCGGTCGTTTTCTTTATTTTTCTCGCTGATGATTTAGCGGTTCACGCTTAATGTACATCTCCATGGTGGTAAAATGGTGGTAGCAGATCAAATGCGAATTTGATTACGTTCCAATGCCTTTTTGACGCGACGTGCTATACCCTACCGCTTAAAACACTGCCTATCATATGTTTTAGATGCCGCGTTCTTCGGATATCACACATCTTGATCCATTTCCATTTCTACGTCAAAGAAAGAAATCAATTTTATTTGTTTCCATCTTAGCAAATATGATATAATGGTTGTAATAATCGGAGCTAAAACAGCCAAGGAGGCCCCGCATGTTTGATAAAGAAATTCTCAAGGATGTCATCTCAGATTACAAGCGCGATTTCACGGAATTCCAGTGGAAGAACGAACACTACAAGTGGGAAGCCATTCAGTGCTTCCAGCGCAACTGGAATATCAATGCGGTCAACTTTCCGGATATGCTGAAGCGATCCCTGGATAAGACCTATAATCTGTTGGCCTCCATGAGCAATTATGCCAAGGCCATGATCATTGGTTTTGCGGAGACTGCTCCCGAGGAAGTACGTGAAGCGTTCATCGTTCTTTATGATGAAAGCCGAGAGATCGTTGAACGCATACAGGCCTTCAAAGCCAAAGCCGAGGAGCTGCTGGAAAAGTATGGCGATGGAGCGCGACAGCATTTTCAGACAGAAAACGCCATTACCGTGTATCTGTGGCTTCGCTATCCTGACACCTATGGCATTTATAAGTATGGTGAGATAAAACCAGCCGCCAAACTGCTTGTAGCGGATTATGTGTTCAAGAAAGGCGCATATGCCGCCAATATTCGCAACTGGCTAAACTTCTGTAACGAAATACGGGATGAACTGCTCGCAGACACCGAACTGATTGAATTGTTGAAATCCCACTTGACGGAATCCTGCTGGCCGGACAGTGAGTTGCGCACCCTAACCATGGATGTGGTGTTCTATATCAGTCGGTTCTATTCCCAAAAGAGCAAGGTAACGTATCTGTCCGAAATCACCGAGGCGCTTAAGAGCCTCGGCGGCAGGGGACATCTCAATGACATTTGCCGTATCATAAAAGAACGAGGAAAGCTCCAAAGCATCCTCACCAATCCAGCATGGACCAACGCGGTATCCCGAGAGATCCAGAGCCATAGCACGGATGCTCAGTCATATGTTGAAGGAAACGATGATCTGTTCTATTCCGTGGAAGGGATAGGCAGTGGCGTTTGGGGATTGCGGAATTTCCAGCCGGATCAGGAAGAACAGTGGTGGCCTACGGAAGACGAGTACTCGCCGGGATTGACCACCGAAGACTGGCTCGCCCTGCTGAATGATCCAAAGGTGTTCAATGGTACGGCACTGATCATTGTCAAGTGTTTCAAGAACTATGGTGGCGCGGCGACATGTGCACAGTTGGCTACGAAATACGGCAGGGACCCCAGCTTTTATAATATGGGCTCTCAGCGGTTGGCTGAGCGCATCGTCGGAAAGACGGGATGCCCGACGATGCCGAGGGACAGCGAGAATTCTCGGTGGTGGCCGGTCATCTATCTCGGCAAATCCGCATCGACGGGCATACAGGGCGTATATATGTGGAAACTCCGGAAGGAGTTGAGCGAAGCACTGGATCAGTTCGACCTGTCGAACGTGCCACTTTATGTCGAGAAAGAAAGTGATGTCGAACCGGAAGCCACTGAACCGGAAATTGAAACTCCGGCTGTCGATTCCTACGACAAAGATGCCTTCTTGAATCAGGTGTTCATGTCCAGCGAACGTTACGACACCCTGGTCGCCCTGCTCAGGCACCGGAAGAATGTCATCCTTCAGGGTGCACCGGGCGTGGGCAAGACCTTCGCCGCAAAGCGGTTGGCGTGGTCCATGATGGGAGAGCAGGACGAATCCCGCATCCAATTTGTCCAGTTCCATCAGAATTACGCCTATGAGGACTTCATCATGGGTTACAAGCCCGACGGAAATGAATTCAAGCTGACCGAGGGTATATTCTACGAATTCTGCCAGCGCGCCGGACAGGATAAGAACCGGGATTACTTCTTCATCATCGACGAGATCAACCGGGGCAATCTGAGCAAGATCTTCGGTGAGTTGCTGATGCTGATCGAGAAGGACTATCGTGGTACGCCCGCCACACTGGCCTATACCCGCAAGCCCTTCACCGTGCCGGAGAACATCTACCTCATCGGCATGATGAACACCGCCGACCGCAGCCTGGCCATGATCGACTATGCCCTGCGCCGCCGGTTCAGCTTCTATGACATGGAGCCGGGCTTCGATACGGAGGGTTTCCAGACATACCAGAAGGGGCTTGACAATGAGACCTTCGACAGGCTGATCGAATGCGTCCGCGAACTGAATCGCGCCATCCTGAAGGACCCGGCGCTGGGGGCAGGCTTCCGTATCGGGCACAGCTATTTCTGCAATCAGCAGGAGTGCACCGATGAATGGATGAAGGCTGTGGTGTACTACGACATACTTCCCACGCTCCGGGAATACTGGTTTGACGATCCAGAGAATCTACGGCAATGGGAAAACAGGCTAAGTGGTGTTTTCGATGACTGAAGATAAGGGCATCCTGATCCAAAATATCTATTACATGCTCTCTTATGCCTTCCAAGTGCTGAAGCAGGAGAATTACCGGGAGATCGCCGGAGAGCCGTTCGAGAACATCCAGGATCTCTTTGCCGCCATCCTGGCCAAGGGCATTGCCCAGCAACTGAAGCACGGCCTCTATCGTGAGTACATTCCCAAGGCGGAGAGCCTTGCAGTATTGCGTGGGAAACTGGATATACAGGAGACGCTGAACAACCATCTCAGGCAACGCCAACAGCTGGGCTGTGAATACGACGAGCTCTCTGAAAACAATATCTATAATCAAATCCTGCGCACGACAGCGGACATCCTGATCCGTGATCCCGGCGTGGCGACAGAGCGACGGCATGCTCTCAAGAGGGTTGTTTTGTTCTTTGATGGGATCGACACAGTTGATCCCTCCACCATCCACTGGAACATGCTCAGCTATCATCGCAGCAACCAGACTTACCGAATGCTCATGAACATCTGTTACTTCGTGCTGGACGACATGCTCCAGACCACGGAGCAGGGCCAGAACCGCATGCGGGAATTTTCGGACGAGCATATGGAGCGGTTGTATGAAAAGTTTATCCTGGAATACTACCGCGCCCATCACCCACAACTCCGACCATCGCCCGCTCAGGTCAGGTGGGATTTGGACGAGGATAACGACGAACGCGCTCTGATGTTCCTTCCGGCCATGCAGACCGATATCACTCTGAAAGGTAATACCAGGACGCTGATCATCGACGCCAAGTATTACGGACGAATCATGCTTGAGCATCATAACAGTGAAACCGTCCGGTCATCGCACCTCTATCAGATATATGCCTATGTGAAGAATATGGATACGAACCATACGGGGGATGTGTCCGGCATGCTGCTGTATGCCCGCACTGGGGAGGAGTTGATTCCCGACTTTGATTACAACATCGGCGGCAATCGCATCGGTGTCAAAACCCTGGACCTCAACAAACCTTTCGCTCTGATCGCGGAGCAGCTAGATCGGCTGGCAAGTGGGCTGTAAGGCTTGCATGTTTTGCGTTTTTATTAATTCACCCATAGGTGATACTTCGTCGTGTTATGTAAGGAAGATAATATGCAGAATACTGATATTGAAAAACTAAAGATTTGGGTTCTGAATACAAATAATGCACTCAAGTCTGGGCAGAATTTATTATATACAAATACAGATGTCTATACTATTAGCAGTTTGATTAATCGAGTGTCATCTGCTATATTTGATGAGTACAGTTACTATACGCATGAATTACCTGGCATAGCCAATTTACTTTGACAGCTCTCATAGCCCCGTTATGTTACCTATGTTTACGCCACTAGAATTGTCACGGTATCCAGTGAAGAGTAGAACTTCCAACATTGACTTTGAATTGTTCCATTACTTAACTGGTCTCAGATGATTGATCAGCGCTAAAGAGGTGCAGAACGTGTCAGATAAAAAAGAAGTTCGGATGGGCCTCACGGAAGAGGATATTCAACGGCGCGAAGAAGGCCTTGGTATCGCGGGGCTGTTCGCGGCCATGGGCGACAGCAAGGCGGATCCCGCGGCGATCGCCGCCAGCGAAGACGGGCGAGCCATTGCCGAGCGCATGTCTGTCATGCGCTGGCCGGAGACTTCGCCGGAGAGCGTACAATTCTGGGCAAGCTATGAAAAAGGCCTGTGAAAGACGGTACACGGCAGCGGTTTGGACAAATGGAGCAGCTTTGTCCCTCTGGCCGCGGAGCGCGAGCCGAACCGCAGATTCCCTCTGATCTTCTGTCTGCACGGCGCACACAATCCCATCCAGCTCACCGAGAGCTACGGCGTCATGCAGATAGCCGCACGGGAAGAATGCATCGTCATAGCGCCCGAAAACGAAAACTGGTCCAGCATCGAAGCTCTGCTGGCATACGCGAAGGCGCATTTCCCCGTTGACGATAGGCGCGTGTATTCGATCGGATATAGCTTCGGCGGGTTCATGACGAGCCGGAACGTCCTGGCTCATCCGGAGGTGTTTGCCGGCGCCGGCATGGGCGGGATGCTCTTCGCCGGATCGGTGAAGGCGCACGACCTGGACGGCCAGCCGTACGAAGCCTACGATCTCACAGAGGATATACTCAGAAAGGCGGAAAGCCTCGGCGTGCCCGCGGTGCTGTTCATGGGCGAATGCGAGATGCTGCGCCTGCTCCCTCTGTGGAATTCTCCAGAAGGCGAAGTTCGCGACGGCGTCATTCCCCTGAATCCCTCCGACAAACAAACTGCCCTCAACAACTGGCGGCGCGCCGGGCAGTGCGCTGCGACGTCGTTCCTGAGCCCCGGCGACGAAGGCGATATATGCGAAACGCGCATCGGCGCGCGCTTTGAACGATGCGAGACGCGCCTCATACAGGGACGCCGGTATTTCATCGGCGATAGCGTCAAAGCGGACGGAAGCTGTCTGCTGCGCACGATTGCATGCGAAGACATGGTTCACTGGCCGACGCCGGCCTGGGCGGAGCTGGTGTGGGAACATTTAAGCCGCTTTGCCCGTGACACGGTT
Source organism: Clostridia bacterium (assembly GCA_017431365.1). Taxonomy (GTDB): domain Bacteria; phylum Bacillota; class Clostridia; order Christensenellales; family Aristaeellaceae; genus Firm-10. Next base: position 7,398 of record JAFRLF010000020.1, read on the forward strand.
ACGGGCAAGCTGATCCGTCTGTAAACTGCGGCGCTCAGCGCCCGGCGTCTGTTGCAAGAGTATATGGCACAACAGGGAGGCATACCCCTATGGAAAGAAAACCTGTATTGGACATCAAAATCGAATCCAACGGTCCCGCGCTGCACATGACGGCTGAGAGCGGCGAGATCCTCATGATCCCCTTCAGGGGAAGCGCAAAAGGCGACCTGTTCACAGGCATCGTGGAGCCGTGCGGCGTGGACACTCAAGTCGTGAACGCGGCGCGCGTGCGGCATATGTCGGCGCGATACATGCTCACCGGCACAGACGCAGACGGCAACGCGTGCCATATCTATATTGAAAACAACGGCTGGTTTGACGACCGCCATCCGTCCATGCCGTTTCAGACGGTGCCAACCTTCTATACCGACAGCCCGAGGCTGGCTAAATACCTGCACCGGAATCAGTTTGTCGGCCAGGGCGTCAACGAGGACGACGGCCTGCACATTCGCTTTTATGAGATCGACCGCGCGCTGTGAAGCTCACCAAGAGAATAAGGGCAACAATTTCCAGATATTTGAATGAAATTGTAATATTTTACTTGCATTTGAAATAATTTCGTCATATAATAGGACAACCGGAGGTGAGCGGTATGTCCCGTCATACAAAGATAGTCAAGGCAGTCAGAAGGTCTGCGGCTTTTGTTCTTCTGATTGCGATGATGTATACGCTGCCAGCCCAGGCGGCTACGGCTATTTATCAGATAACAACCGATAAGGTCAACCTGAGGGTTTCTCCCAGTCAGGACAGCGACGTGCTGACGCTGGTGCGCCTTGGCACCGAGGTCACGCTCCTGTCCTCCGTCGGAAACGGCTGGTCAAAGGTCAGCGTCAACGGCACGGTAGGATACATGTCCGACGAATACCTCACGTTGTCCGGCATCGTCTCGAGCAGCGATACCCTGACCGCGAAAGTCACGGCCAGAAAGCTGTATGTGCGCATAGCGGCCTCGTCGAGCGCAAAATCCATCGCTCTTGTGGAAAAGGGCACGGCTTTCACCGTCTACGGCATGAGCGGCGACTGGCTGCAGGTCAACTATAACGGCCAGACCGCCTATATCAGCAAGGCCTATGTCACCCTGACGTCAAGCGCGGATTCAGGCAACGTTCCGGTGCCGACAGCCGCGCCGACCGCCGCACCGACGCCGACGCCCGGGCCGACCGCCGTACCCGTCTATACGGAAACGCTGAAGGTTGGCAGCCGCGGCAGCAGCGTCACGGCCATGCAGAACAAGCTGATCGCGCTGGGCTACCTCTCAGGGCCGGCCGACGGCATTTTCGGCACGGGGACAAAGACCGCCGTCATCAACTTCCAGCGCACAGCTTCACTGCGGGCTGACGGCGTCGCCGGCCCCGAAACGCTCACCGTGCTGGATCAGGCGTACAACTCTCTCCCCTCCCACAGCACGACGCCCGTCGTCACCCCCACGCCCGAGCCGGAAAACCCCTCGGTTCTCAAGAAAGGATCCCGCGGGGCCGAGGTCACAAAGCTCCAGCAGAATCTTATCTCTCTGGGCTATCTCACGGGCAAGGCGGACGGCATCTTTGGTACGGCCACGCAGTCCGCTGTGCGCGCCTTCCAGGCCGCCAACGGCCTTAAGGTCGACGGCCAGGCCGGAACAAAGACCCTCGCCGCCGTCGCGAACGCCATCGCGGCCATCTCCAACGCGACTACCCTGCAGGAGGGCAGCAAGGGCGACGCCGTCAAGTCCATGCAGCAAAAGCTCATCGTCCTCGGCTATCTGAACAGCTCGGCCGACGGCATTTACGGCAGCAAGACGAAAGCGGCCGTCGCGACCTTCCAGCTCAGGAACAGCCTCGCCTCCAACGGCATCGCCAACGCCGCCACCCTGACGGCCATCGATACCGCCTACAACAATAACACCAACACACCGAACGGCAATACGATCATTGTCCCCGGCAACATTCCCGACGACAACAACGTCGTGAACGTCGACACGGATACCAGCAAGTTCCCCGTCCTGAAGTACGGCAACTCCGGCAGCTACGTTCAGGCGCTGCAGACGCGCCTGAAGGCCCTGGGCTATTTCACCGGCAATATCGGCGGCAACTTCGGTACCCTGACGCAGAACGCCGTGATTTCGTATCAGATCGCGGCCGGCCTGCAGGCTGACGGCATCGTCGGCTCTCAGACCTGGGCCTCGCTGTTCTCGTCGAACGCGCCCGCTCAGACCCACACCGCTCTGACGGAAGGCAACAGCGGCGCTGAAGTGACAAAGCTGCAGACGCGCCTCAAGGAACTGGGTTACTTCTCCAGCGCGATCGACGGCAAGTACGGTCCCCGTACGACGGCTGCCGTCGCGGCCTTCCAGAACAAGGCCGGTCTGAACGTCGACGGCGTAGCCGGTCCCTCCACCCTGGCCGCCGTTTACTCGAACAACGCGCCGAGCTCGACCGCTCCGGCGAACCCCAGCGATCCGGCTGGCATCAAGGACACGGATCTGACCGTCGCGGCTCAGATCGTCGCCCTGGCGAAACAGCAGCTCGGCTGCAAGTACGTCTATGCGCGTGAGGCGCCGCCGTATTTCGACTGCTCCGGCCTGACCCAGTACTGCTACAAGCAGTTCGGCTACAAGCTGAAGCGCACGGCCTATGAACAGGGCTATGATAACTCGCATCCCAAGATCACGCGGATCGAGGATCTGCAGCTGGGCGACTGCATCTACTTCAACACCAACGAGACGGACAGCGACCTGTGCGACCACGCCGGCATCTATCTTGGAGACTATCAGTTCATCCACGCTTCCAGCTCCGCCGGAAAGGTCACCTACGGCTCTCTCGCCAGCGGATACTACAGGGAGCACTTCTCCTGGGGACGGCGCGTCCTCGGCCAGTAATACCGCCTCACGTCAGACATTCAAACAAGAGAGCAGGCGCCGACAGATCTGTCGGCGCCTGATTCGCAATACGCGCATTATGGAGGGCATATCCATGTCGCCAATAGAAGGGCAGGTCGTCC
>JAFRLF010000021.1 GCA_017431365.1 Clostridia bacterium
ATTCCTAGCTCCTCACTCCACTCCGCGCTCTTCGTTCTGCGCGGCGAAGGCCGCGCCCAGCCTGCGCGTCAGTGCGAGGACGCCCTTTTCAAACGCCAGGCTCAAAAGGATGATGGCCAGCGTCCAGGCGTAGACCTCCGGCGTGGCGAAGTACAGCTTCGCGCGGTAGAGCGCCTCGCCGATGGACTTGTCCGGCAGGCCGATGACCTCGGCGGCGACGCCGGCCTTCCAGCACATGCCGAGGGACAGGCTGCACGCCGAGAGAAAATACGGATACACGGCGATCAGGCGCACGCTGAACGCCGTCCTAAGCGGGCTCAGGCGGAAGACCTTCGCCATCTGAAGGAGGCGGGGATCCGCGGCGGCGATGCCGGCCGTCAGGTTGGTGTACATGATGGGCAGCACCATCAGAAAGGAAATGAACACCGACAGGTTCCTCGCCCGGATGAAGATCAGCGCCAGGATCACGAACGACGCCACAGGCGTGGCCTTGATGACGTGCATGAGCGGCTCGACGAGCGTTTTCACCGGCGAAAACACGCCCGACAGCACGCTTAGCGCGACGCCCGCCGCCGTCGCCAGCGCGAAACCGAGCAGGATCCGCCCGAACGAGGACAGCACGGCTCTGTAAAAGTCCGCCGTCCCCATCAGGCGCCAAAGCGTCCTCATTGCGACGACAGGAGATACCAGCAGTATCTCCTGTCCGATCAGCATGCTCAGCCCCTGCCAAGCCGCCAGCCAGAAGAGGGCGGCGCCCAGGCGCGGGATGAGGCGCTTGTATTTACTTTTCACCGGATCAGCCGGCGACATAGTAGAAGGCGTCGTCCGGAACCGATCCGCCGACGGCCTCGGGGTTCTGCTCGAAGAGGACGCCGAGATAGCCGGCCACCGCGGCCTTCATCTCCTCGCCGGTGAGGCAGACGATGTTGCAATGGGGCAGGGCCTTTTCGGCGATGGCGGCCTTGGCGACGATGCCCAGGTCGGCGATCCACTGAGCCGCCTCGGCGGGGTTGGCGTTGACGTAGTCCACGGAAGCGGCGTACTCCTCAAGGAAGGTCCTGACCGCTTCGGGGTTGTTCTCGATGAAGTCCTTGCGGATGACGCACACGCCGGTGATCATGCGGGAGCCGTCGGAGACCTTGTCCCACTCCTCGGTCAGGCTGAGGGCCACGCGCAGGTTCTCACTCTGAGCCAGCGCGGCGGTGACGTAGGGCTGGGGCAGCACGCCGATGGCGGCCGTGTCGGTGGTCAGCGCGCTCAGGACCTCGGTGGCCTCGCTCTTGAACTCGATGGTCAGGTCAGCCGCGGGGTCGATGCCATTCTGCGCCAGGATGTAGTTCAGCGCGAACTCGGGGGTCGTGCCCTTGCCGGTGGAGTAGACGGTCTTGCCCTTCAGATCCTCGACGGAATTGATGGACTCACCGTTCTCCACGACGTACAGGACGCCCAGCGTGTTGACGGCCGCGACCTGCACGGCGCCGGTGTTGTTGTAGAGGATGCTCGACAGGTTGCAGGGCACCATGGCGATGTCCAGCTCGCCGCGGGTGATCAGGGGGACGATTTCGTTCGGCGTGCCGCTGACGGTGAACTCGTATTTCTGGGCGGACGCGCCGTTTTCATTGTCGTTCATCAGCTTGACCAGGCCCATGGAGGTCGGGCCGGTCATGGAGGCCACGCGCACGGGGTCGACGTCCTCGGCCAGCGCGGGCAGCGCGCACACAAGGATCAGGATCAGGGAAAGCAGAAAACCAAGGGTCTTTTTCATTTTGAGAGAACCTTCCTTTCAGGGACTGTTTGGCTTTTTTTGCGCCAACGCCGGTCATTATATCACATCGCTCCGGAAAAGGGAATAGGCGGGCGGTTAAAGATGACTAAATGTGTTTTCGATCGGAAAACGGGCGCAAATTGAAATAAATACGCCCGAAAAACGGGCGCAAAAGCGGGCGCAAATTTTTGCGATTGCTTTTGCGAACGGAACGTGTTATGCTTATCAAGAAATGAAAGGCGGTATGGCGGATGAAAGAATCCAGAACCCTCGAATTCAAAGAAACGATCACCCAGACCTTTTTGAAAACTGTCAGCGCCTATGCCAACTACGGCACGGGCGAAATACGCTTCGGCATATCTGACGACGGCAAAGAGTTGGGTGTTTCTGAGGCCGAAAAGGCTTGTCTTGACATCGAAAACAGAATCAATGACAGCATAGAGCCCCGTCCGGACTTTAATCTGCACATAGATAAGGAAACCTCAGTCATCACGCTGACGGTTTTCGAGGGACTGCATAAACCATATCTTTATAAAGCCCGGGCGTACAAGAGAAACGATACGTCGACCGTAGCCGTCGACAGGATCGAGCTGACCCGGCTGATCATGACGGGTCAAAATCTGACATTTGAGGAGACGCCGGCGGCGAAGCAGGATCTGACATTTAAGTTCCTGGGTGAAAAGATGTCAGCCGCACTGAATCTGGAAACCTTCACAAAGGACACGCTGAAAACCCTTGAACTGTATTCGGAAAAGAAGGGCTTCAACAAGGCCGGCGAGCTTCTCTCCGACGAAAACGGGTTTCCGGGCGTCGACATCGTCCGCTTCGGCGACAGTATAAGCATCATTCACGACCGTGAAACGCATGAGCGTGAATCGATTCTGAAACTGTACGACGACGCTTTGAGTATGTATAGGAAATACTATCAGTATGAACAGATCAGCGGCAGCGTCAGGGAAACGGTTTCACTGATTCCCGAAGCGGCCTTTCGTGAGGTCGTCGCCAACGCTCTCGTGCACAGGACGTGGGACGTGGCGGCAAACGTACATATCGCCATGTTCCCCGAAAAAATCGAAGTCGTCTCCCCCGGCGGCCTGCCAAGCGGCATGAACAGGGAGGAATATTTGAGAGGCGGCATATCCATCCTCCGCAACAGAATCGTTGCGAACGTATTTTTCCGGCTTCATTTGATAGAACGCTTCGGCACGGGGATCCGAAGGATCAACGAATTGTATAAGTCCAGTGAAATCAAACCGGTTTATGACGTCACAGAAAACAGCATCCGTGTGGTGCTGCCGGTGATCAGCCTGGTAAATGATCTGTCAAAAGATGAAAACGACGTCTACAGACTGTTAAAGGGCCGCGCCGCGTCGAGCTCGGATGTCGTCCGTTCCGTCGGGTTTGGGAAATCAAAGGTAAATACGATCCTGAAAAAGCTTGTTGCTGAAGGATATGTCGAAACGACCGGAAGCGGGAGAGGGCTCAAATACACCGCGGAAAGATAAGCGCAGCGATTATGTTAAAGAGGGGCAATCTTCATATGTTGGAGAAATACCCGGACGCGAACGACTGGCTGTTCAACTGAGACGCGACTCTGTTATTGTTGCCGTCAATGGAGCAGAGCGCTATAATAATACTGGAAACGATTTCACATCCCGACAGCAAAGGAGGCGTCTGTATGACGATGAGAAAGCTCACGATGTCCGTTCCCGAAGAGATGATACCCCTTATCGCCGATGAAGACGCGGATCAGGCGTTCGCGCGAAACGCGATGATGCTATATCCTCTGATTCAGAATCTGACCATCTCGCACGGCCGCGCGGCGGAGATATTGGGTGTGCGCAAAACGGATCTGATCGAATTCTACGATTCCATGGGCATTCCCTATTTCGATCAGAGCGATGAGGAACTCGAAGCCGATCTGGCTACGCTTGATAAAGTATTTGACTGAGACGCTTCTGGTTCGATATTGATACAGCGAACGACCGCTATCCAAAAAGGAAGGCAGTCGTTTTATATGTTCATATCGAGACAAGCATCGACACCTGTTTTTCACGCGGACATAATTCCACGAGGTACTATTGCGTAATCAGGATACCCATTTCCTCCGCAAACCCCGGATGCGCCTTCATCAGGCCAAGAAGCCTTCTGGCCGCGCCGTCCGGGCGGCTTCTGCCGCCTTCCCAGGCTTCAATGGATTTGGGGGATACGCCGATACACGCGGCAAAGGTCTTCTGCGTCATTCCAGCAGACTGGCGCACTTCCTTGATCTGCTGAGGCGTAAACTGTTCAACCTCCTGAACCGTTCGTTTGTGGACAACAGCGCCCGTCTGCTTTCCTTCTGCCATCATAAGCAGTTCATTTAAAGACGAAATCATGTCGTCATAAACCTGCGACATCTTTATCCCTCCCTCTCGCCGGGTGAATCGTAATAATTCTTAAGCAATTGAATCAATCTCTTTATGGTGTTCTTTTCTCCCTGTGTCAGGCTGGATTTGTCAGCTTTCGCATACACAGCCAGACCGCAAATCGTTTCGCCGCTGATGAAGTCTACATAAATCACCCGGCTTGATCCGCTCTTCCCTCGTCCCTCAAATTCGAAACGTAGTTTTCTGGCTCCTCCCGTTCCCTGAATAAGGTCGCCAGCATTAGGGTTGTCGAGCAATACGTCTTCCAATCGTCTAAGATCATCATCTCCAAAGCCGCATCGACGCCAACCTGACAGAAATGCCGTTGTCCAGACAAACTCTCGGGTCATTCTTTATCCCCCTTACCCTAATTTTAAGGGATGCTCTTATTATACCCTATTTATAATCCTTGTCAAGCTCCCCGCCCCCCGATATTTCTTTTTCAATACGGATTGAACCCGCGATGCGTTTGTGCTATAATGGCAATCGGTGAAAATTGATCCTGATTCTGACCTGGGAGAGGAGCGTTTTCCATTGAAGACCCGAAAGATCCCCTCAGCCTTACCCATTTATATGGCGGCCGCCGTCTGGCTCATCTTCAACCTGATCCATCCGGTATACACGCTGCCCGCGCTGATCCTGTGCGCGCTTCTGTCCGCGGGGGCGTTCTTCGGCGGACGGATTATCTTCCCCGGGCGGGAGGAACAGGTCGAGGAAGAGCCCAACTCCGGCGACCCTGAAGTCGACCGCCAGATCAAGGAGGGCCGCGCCGACATGAAAAAGCTGCGCGAGGCCAACGTCGCCCTCACCGATCCGGAGATCACCCGCCAGCTGGACCGCATGGAGCACGCCTCCTCGAAGATCTTCGAAGCCCTGGAGAAGAACCCCCGCCAGGCGCTCAACGTGCGCAAGTTCATGAACTACTACCTGCCCACGACCGTCAAGCTTCTGGAGCAGTACCGCACGCTCGCCGGCACGGGCATCGACAGCGAAAACATCGCCAAGTCCAAGACCGCCGTGGAGAACAGCCTGCAGATGATCTCCGACGCCTACGAAAAGCAGCTGGACAACCTCTACCGCGACACGTCCCTGGACATCACCACCGACATCCAGGTCCTGGAGACCATGATGGCCTCCGAAGGCCTGACGGACACCGCCGCCACGATGAGCAGCCTTTCGGGACGCGGCTGAGCGCAAAGCGCGCCTTTCGGCGCGAAGCGAAGCGTAGGCGGTAATTGGGGTTCCCCTCAGTCGGCTGCGCCGACAGCTCCCCATTCACATGGGGCGCCTTTTGACGTACTACAAGCCCCAGCCTCCCTGCCGAGGCGGGGAGGGGGACCGCCGCAGCGGTGGTGGGGAACCCAACCCTCAGCTTTCCCCGCTCAACATTCTTTTCGTTTACCATTCAGTTTTCTATAATGAAATGGAGGAGTTTCAAATGTCTGAGATCAAACTGACCCTGGGCCTCGAGCCGGAAGTCCCCGTCCCCGCCGCGCCGGAACCCGCCACCGCCATGGCCGCCGTTCAGGAAGAGGTCAAAAAAGCGACTGAAGAGCAGACCTTCACCCCTGAGGAGCAGGCACAGATCGACGAGTTTGTCAAGAAGATCGACCTGCAGAATTCCCAGCTGGTGTTCCAGTACGGCGCCAACGCCCAGCAGAACATCGCCAACTTCTCCGACGCCGCGCTGGCCAACGTCCGCAGCAAGGACCTGGGCGAGGTAGGCGACATGATCGCCGGCCTGGTGACCGAGCTGCGCTCCTTCAACGTGGATTCCGAAAACGACAAGGGGCTGTTCGGCTTCCTGAAGAGGAAGGTCGACAAGATCGCCCTGCTCAAGAACCGCTATGACGAGGTCGAGGTCAACGTCAACAAGCTGGTCAGCGAGCTGGAAAACCATCAGGTGACCCTGCTCAAGGACATCGCCACGATGGATCAGCTGTACAACATGAACCTGGGCTACTTCAAGGAGCTGTCCATGTACATCGCCGCCGGCGAGGAAGCCCTGAAGGAGTTCCGTGCCACCACCCTGCAGCAGGCCCGCGACAAGGCTACCGCCTCCCAGCTGCCGGAAGACGCCCAGGCCGCCAGCGACCTGGCCGCGATGGGCGACCGCTTCGAAAAGAAGCTCTATGACCTCAAGCTGACCCGCAACGTCGCCATCCAGATGGCGCCGCAGATCCGCCTGCTGCAGAACAACAATCAGCTCCTGGCGGAGAAGATCCAGTCCACCATCGTCAACACCATCCCGCTGTGGAAGAGCCAGATGGTCCTGGCGCTGGGGCTGCAGCACTCCCAGAGCGCGCTGCAGGCTGAGCGCTCCGTCACCGACCTGACCAACGACCTGCTCCGCTCCAACGCCGAGAAACTGCACGCCGGCAGCGTGGAGATCGCCAAGGAGTCCGAGCGCGGGATCATCGACATCGAGACCCTCACGCACACCAACCAGCAGCTCATCGCCACCATGGACGAGGTGCTCCAGATCCAGTCCGAGGGCCGTCAGAAGCGCAACGAGGCTGAGAAGGAGCTGCAGTCCATCGAGAAGCAGCTGCGCGAGAAGATGCTCGAAATGCACATGAAATAATAAAAGATGACAGCCGTACCGCCTTCCCTGCTTGCCGAAGACCGAGCGTATCGGCCAGGGGGAAGGCTTTTGGAATCCGGCGACATCATTATTCCCTATGAGAGGTTGACAGACGCCATGAAAATCACCGAAAACAGGCCTCTGGCCTGGGCTGTGCTGGCGGTGGTCGTCGTGCTGACGCTGGTCATCGGCGGAGGCAACGCCCTGAAGGCCAAGTCCGACGCCGTCGCCGCCGTGTTCAACGCCCCCAACGACAGCATCTCCTACGAGCTGAAGCAGATGGCCGACAACGCCGAGGTCATGGCCACCATCGCCGAAAGCACGGACGGCGTCGACATGGCGCAGGTCGCGGCAGTCACCACCGCCGTCGAGGACATCCGCAGCGCGAAGTCCGTCTCCGAGAGCCGCAAGGCCTACGTGAGCCTGAAGACCGCCGTGGAGAGCCTCTATTCCGGCGCGACGGCCCTCAGCATGACCGAGACCAACGCCGGCGACTTCGAATACAAGTACAAAAACTTCAGCTCGGCATACCAGAGCGCCGAACGCTACCCCGAGTACAACGAGGCGGCCGAGGCCTTCAACAAGGTCAGAAACGGCTTCCCAGCCGTGCTGATCAGCGCGCTGCGCGGCATCGGTCAGGCCGAACTGTTTAACTGAATCGGGAGTGACCTGAATGAAAAAGTATCAAATGATCCGGCGGATCGCCGCGCTGGCCGCGTGCCTCCTGCTCGTCCTGTCCGTCGCCGCCCAGGCCGCGGTTCCGACGCCGACCGATGACTTTTACGTCAACGACGGGGCCGGCGTCCTCTCCGACGAGACGATCGGGCACATCGTCCTCAACAACGACGCCCTCTACGACGCCTGCGGGGCGCAGATCGTCTTCGTCACGGTGCAGAACGTAGGTTCCTCCACGATGGAGGACTTCGCCTACGACATCGTGAACGAATGGGGCATCGGCGACGCCGAAAAGGACAACGGCGTGCTCGTCCTCATGTCCGTCGGCGACGACGACTACTGGATGCAGGTGGGTTCGGGCCTGAGGCAGAGCATCACCGCCGGGGACCTGAACATCCTGCTGGACACGTACCTTGAGCCTTACTTCGCCGACAAGGACTACGACGGCGGCGCCCGCGCGCTGTTCGACGCCACGTTCGAGTCCGTGTGCAAGGCCGAGCGCGTCAACCTGTCGGTCGACGCCAACGCCTACGCCAACTACATCGCCCAGTTCGACGAGCCCGAGACGCCCGCCACGACCACCACGACCACCACGACCACCCGCACGGTCGCGCAGCCCACGCCCTCCCGCGAGCCGGAGCGCTCCGAAGGGAATCCGCTGCTCGGGCTTGTCGTGCTGATCGTCATCGTGGTGATCATCGTCGTCATCGTCCGGTCGGTGCGGCGCAGGTCAGCCTCCGGCGCAAACACCTACACCACCAATAATTACTACACCAACGGTTCCAATTACGCCAGCGACTCAAGGGCCTACCAGCGCGGTCTCTCTACGGGACTGTTCCTCGGGCGGAACCAGCGGCGTCAGCCGCCGCCCCCGCCCCAGCCGCCGTATCCGCCTCAGACCCCGAGCAACCGTCCCAGCGCGCCCGTAGGCGGGTCGTTCTTCGGTTCATCCTCGAACCGCTCGACGTCCAGTCACAGCAGTTCCTCGGGCTACGGCTCGTCGTCGCGCAGCAGCTCCTCGGGCTACGGCTCGTCGTCGCGCAGCAGTTCGTCGAGCTTCGGCGCGGGGCGCTCGTCGTCGAGCTCGAGCCGTTCTTCCTACTCGTCGTCCCGTTCCAGCAGCTTCTCGCGCTCGAGCTCGTCCCGGTCCTCCGGATTCGGCGGCGGACGTTCGGGCGGCGGCGGCGGAAGCCGCGGCGGCGGCGCCGGACGGCATCGCTGAAAACTTTCATTCACACGCAAAAGACCCGAACGACAAGACCGCCGTCCGGGTCTTTTCATGAAAACGCTATCCCGTCAAACCCTTTCCAGTGAGGACATTTTATATGCAAGTAACTCTCTCCATGCTCCTGACGGTATGCCCCCTGGTCTTCCTCGCCGCGACGATCGACGCCATCGGCGGCGGCGGCGGGCTGATCTCCCTGCCGGCGTACCTTCTGACCGGGCTGCCCCCCTCGATGGCCGCGGGCACGAACAAGATGTCCGCCTGTCTGGGCACGCTCATGGCCACGGGGCGCTTCCTCAAGAGCAAAAAGCTCATGGTCAAGGCCGGGCTGATCGCCTCGCTCGGGGCGCTGCCGGGCGCGTGGCTCGGCGCGGAGCTTTTAAAGCGCGCGGACCCGGCCCTCGTGCGGATCTGCATGATGGTGGCCATCCCGCTGGTCGCGGTCATCCTCGTCCTGAAAAAGGACACTGAAGCCCGCGCTCTTCAGATGACGGCGCCCCGGCTCGCCGGCTGCTTCGCCCTGGGCTTAGGCTGCGGGTTTTACGACGGGTTCTTCGGCCCCGGCACGGGGACGCTGCTCATCATGGGGCTGACGTACATCATCGGCCTCGACATGGTGACGGCCTCCGGCACCGCCAAGCTCATCAACCTGACCAGCAACGTCTCCGCGCTGATCTCCCTGATCGCGGGGGGCGACGTGCTCTTCCCGCTGGCGCTGCCGGCCATGGCGTTTTCCGTCGCGGGCGGGTACTTCGGCTCATGGCTGGCCATCCGACACGGCGGGCCCTTCATCCGGAAGATCATGCTGGTCGTCGTGGCCATCCTGATGGCGCGGCTGGCGTACCAGTGGTTCTTTTGAGCGCGGCCAAAGACCGCGCAGAGTCATGGCGCGCCTGCAGCGCGCAGAGTGGAGTTAGGAGTGAGAAGTGACGGGGCTGAGCTGTGTACGTCTCAGAAAGCTTTCCTCAAAGACCTCTTCCGGCGCTCACGCGCCACCTTCCCCGATCGCACCGAAGGTGCCTAGCGAAGCGTCAAGGGGAAGGCTGGGGCTGAGCTGCATGCAGGCTTCCAAATGCCTTCCCCCGCTGGGGAAGGTGGCAGACGCCGTCAGGCGGCTGACGAAAGAGGTCTTTGGGGGAAGGCTGGGGCTGAAGTACCAAGCAGAAGACGGCACCCCTGCTAAGGGGAGCAGTCAGCAAAGCTGACTGAGGGGTCAGGCTCCCCCCTTCCAGGTGAAATTGTGCGTCTGGCGTATGCCCAAAGCGTCTCCCTTGCGAGGCGCTTTTTTATATTTACCCCTTGACAAATATATCGGGCTACGATATAATTCAACTACGATATAACGTGAGCCGATATATCGGCAAACGACAGAGGTGAGTTTATGTCGGAAGGCTTTGCTCTGACAGAATCGACGTACTATATTCTCCTGTCCCTGGTCAAGCCGCGGCACGGATACGGCATCATGCAGCTGACGGAGGAGCTGTCCGGCGGCCGGGTTCATCTGGCGGCCGGGACCCTGTACGGCGCGCTGAACGCACTGAGCGCAAAGGGGTGGATCATCCAGCTTCCCACTGACGACGAAAGCCGCCGGAAGGAATACCGTCTGACGGCAAAAGGGCTGCAGGCGCTGAAGATCGAAGTGGCCAGGCTGCGGGAACTGGCGGACAACGGCGAACGAATACTGCGGGAGGTCTGAACATGGAAGACAGAAAAACGATCAGAAAATGGTTCTGGGTCTGGAGTTTTGAGGAGGAAGAGGACTGGCTGAACGAAATGGCCATGAACGGCTGGGTGCTGGAAAGCGTAAGCCTTTTGACTTACCATTTTGCGCGCTGTGAACCCGGAGAATACAGCGTCCGCCTGGAAATGCATTCCTACGACGAGACATATCTTTCATTTATGAAGGAAACCGGCGCGGAGTACATTGGCCGGATGGCGATGTGGATTTACTTCCGCAAAAAGACGGCGGACGGGCCTTTTGACCTCTTTTCTGATATCGATTCCAGGATTCGTCACCTGGATAAGATCAGCAAAATGCTGGCCGCCGTCGGCGCGGCAAACCTGCTCATCGGCATTGCCAACTCCTTCAGCCCGGCTCGTCTCGGCTGGATCAACCTGCTCTGCGCGACGCTTCTGATGTACTCGCTGGGCCGAATCCACGGAAAAAAGGAGGCCCTGGAAAGGGAACGGCTGCTTCACGAATGACGGCCGCCCTTTCACGCGCTCTTCTCCCCGGCGTCCCCGCCCTCCGGCGGCAGCAGCTCGCTCACCGCGGCCGCGCCGAGGATCAGCGCCGCGCCGATCCACCCGGCGACGCCCATGGCTTCGCGCAGGAACAGCGCGGAACACAGCACGGACACGACCGGCTCGAGGTAGCCGAGGATCGCCACGGTCTGCACGGGGAGGCTTCCCATCCCGCTGAAGTACATGCAATAGGCCACGCCCGTGTGCACCACGCCGAGCATCAAGACGATCAGGACGGAACGCCCGTCCACCTGCGGCGCGGCGCCCCAATTGTTGATCAGAACGTAGGGCAATATCGTGAGCGCGGAGACCATCAGCTGCACGGCCGACTTGTCCAGCGCGTCGATGCCCCGAAGCTTGCGGTTGCTGATCACCACGCCGACAAAGCACGCCGCGGCGGCCATGCCCGCCGCAACGCCGGACGCGTCTCCCACATCGCCGTCCCAGACGCCCGAGACCAGCACGATCCCCGCGAAAGCTACGGCTACGCAGGGGAGCTTGCGCCGATCCAGCCTCTCGCGCAGGGCGATCGGCGCGATCACGATGACGATCAGCGGCGCCATGTAATTGCACAGGCTCGCGACGGCCACCGTCGTGCGCATGTAAGCGGCGAACAGGAATATCCAGTTCAGGCCAAGGAAGACGCCGCCGAAGATCAGCCATCGGGCGTTTCGGCGAATGGCCGCCCGGTCGAGGACGCGGCCTCGCGCCTTCAGGAACAGCAGTATGAACGACGACCCGAGGACGCCCCGGCACATCGCCACAATTTCGCTCGGCAGGCCGACGTACCGCAGGAACATGCCGATCGTCCCGTAGAGCACCACCGCGGCGATATACTTTATCCGCTCGGCTGCGAGATTCAAGCGCCGACACCCTCCCTGTTACGCTGTCACGGCTTGATCTGCGCCTTCAGGTCCTCCGCCATCTTGCGCGTGGTGGTGCACAGGGCGGAATAGTTCCCGTCAAGGGCGCTGTCGAGGTATGAAAGGGCCGTCTTGCCGTCGCCGTCCTCCCAGGCGATCTTCGCCAGGTAGTACAGCGTGTCGACCTGTTTGGGCTTGAACTCGTGCGCCTTTTTGAAGTACCCCAGCGCCTTTTCCTTATCGCCCATCGCGTAGTACAGCTGTCCCATGTTGTCGAGCAAGACGGGATCCTCGTCGTCGTAGTCGAGGGCTTCGGTGTTGAAGGCGACGGCCTCGTCAAAATCGCCCGTCTGACGCGCCTTTTCGATGAGCACGTACCCCAAAGATCCCATGGTCGAGCCCTTCTTCGCGTCCTGCAGGGCGTACTTCAGCTGCTGGATCGCGGAGTCCAGCTCGCCCAGCTTCCACTGCGCTATGGCGAAATTCACCCTCAGCTGCTGCTTCTCCTGCTTGGTGATGCCGGCGGTCTTCTCGCACCGGAGGAAGAGATCCTTCGCCTCCTGAAAGCGGCCGAACCTCAGCAGCAGCACCCCGTACGCCATCATGTACTGCACCTTGTTGCAGCCGCCCGCCATGGCCTGTTCATAGGCCTTCATCGCGGCCTCGTGCTTTTCGTGGGCCTCGCGGGGCTTATCCTGGTCGTAGAGCCTGTTGCCCTGTACGTGCAGCGTGTATCCCTTGCGCGCCTGAGATTCCCACTTGAAATTGTCAAAGAAACCCATTTTTGATCTCCTCCATAGTTTGACGATGTTTTTATCGTATTGCCGATTTTTTGTGACTGAGATTCCCCTCAGTCAGCTTCGCTGACAGCTCCCCACTTCGTGGGGCGCCTTTTGACGCACGTCACCCAGATCCAGCCTCCCTGCGTGAGCGGAGACCTCTTCCGTCTGGCCTGACGGGTCACCTTTCCACGGAGACCTCTTCCGTCTGGCCTGACGGGTCACCTTTCCACGGAGACCTCTTCCGTCTGGCCTGACGGCCAGCCACCTTCCCCAGGGGGGAAGGCTTTTGGTACGGTGCGTCACCCCAGCCTCAGCCTCCCCATGGCAATGGGGAGGGGGACCGCCGCAGCGGTGGTGGGGAACCCAGCCTCGCCTCTTACAACGTTGCGTAATTGCTTGACCCATGAGTTACAACCTCATCCGCCCC
>JAFRLF010000172.1 GCA_017431365.1 Clostridia bacterium
CCTCCATCAACTACGGGACGGACACCTCCCCCGAGGGGCGCATCGTCATCCGCAACATCCTTCTGGCGCTGGACGCCGGACTCGGCCACGGGGAGACGTGCATCTTCCCCATCCACATCTTCAAGGTGAAGGAAGGGGTCAACTACAACCCCGGCGACCCGAACTACGACCTGTTCCGCCTGAGCTGCAAGGTCAGCGCGCACAGGCTGTTCCCCAACTTCACGTTCCTGGACAGTCCGTTCAACCTGCAGTATTATGTGCCCGGCCATCCGGAGACCGAAGTCGCCACGATGGGCTGCCGCACGCGCGTCATCGGCAACGTGTACGACCCGACCCGCCAGATCTCTCCCTCCCGCGGAAACCTGTCCTTCACCTCGATCAACCTGCCGCGCATCGCGCTGGAGTCCGAGGGGAACGAGGAGCTGTTCTACCAGAAGCTCGACGACATGCTCAATCTGGTGGCGCAGCAGCTTCTTGACCGGTTCGAGATCCAGGCGCAGAAGCACGTGTACAACTTCCCCTTCCTGATGGGACAGGGCGTGTGGCTTGACGCCGACAAGCTCGGCCCGCGCGACGAGATCCGCGAGGTGCTCAAGCACGGCACGCTGTCCATCGGCTTCATCGGCCTGGCCGAGGCGCTGACCGCCCTCTACGGCAAGCACCACGGCGAGGATCCCGCCATCCAGGAAAAGGGCCTGCAGATCATCCGGCACATGCGCGCCTTCTGCGACGCGAAGTCCCAGGCGATGAAGATGAACTTCACCCTGCTGGCGACCCCCGCCGAGGGCCTGAGCGGCAAATTCATCCGCCGCGACCAGCAGCGCTTCGGCAAGATCAAGGGCATCACCGACCGCGAGTACTACACCAACAGCTTCCACATCCCCGTGTGGTACCCCATCTCCGCGTGGGACAAGATCGCCATTGAGGCGCCGTATCACGCGCTGTGCAACGCCGGACACATCAGCTATGTGGAGCTCGACGGCGACACCGCCCGCAACGTGGAGGCCTTCGAGCAGGTCGTGCGCTACATGCACGACTGCCACATCGGCTACGGCAGCATCAACCACCCGGTCGACCGCGACCCCGTCTGCGGGTACGTGGGCGTCATCGGGGATACCTGCCCCCGCTGCGGCCGTCACGAAGGCGAGCGCATCGACGCGGCGCGCCTGGACGAACTGAAAAAGCTCTATCCCGAAGTGCCCGCCTTCCAGGGCATTGAATAATACGCATCATTACGAAATTTTCGACAGGAGGATATAAGCATGGATATGAAAGAAGAAGCCGTCCTGACCGAAGAGCAGACCGGCGCCAGCACCGAAACTCAGGATCAGAAGCTGGGCGAGGGCGTGGGCTTTGAGCGCATCCGCCGCATCACCGGCTATCTGGTGGGCACCATGGACAAGTGGAACGACGCCAAGCGCGCCGAAGAGCGCGACCGCGTCAAGCATGATCTGGCGTGATGAGCGCGCCGGTCATGATCAACATCTGCGGCATCAGCCGCGACAGCATCATAGACGGTCCGGGCTTCCGAACCGTCTTCTTTGTGCAGGGATGTCCGCACCACTGCGAGGGCTGTCACAATCCCGAATCCTGGCCCTTTGAGGGCGGCACGCCCTACACCCCCGAAGCGCTCTATGAAATGGTCAGGGACAACCCCATCTGCCGGGGCGTGACCCTGTCCGGCGGCGAGCCCTTCGCCCAGGCTGAGGCGCTCGTCCCCCTGTGCCGCATGCTCAGAGACGCCGGGTACGAGATCGCCTCGTACACGGGGTACACGTTCGAACGCCTGTACGAAGGCACCGACGCCCAGAAGGCGCTCCTGTCCCTCGTGGACGTGCTGATCGACGGGCCGTTCATTCTGGCGCAGCGCAGCCTGGAGCTCAACTTCCGCGGCAGCCGCAATCAGCGCGTTTTGAACGTCACGGCGAGCCTGAAGGCCGGACGGGCTGTTCCCGAGACCAGCGGCCGCTGGCTGGGCGAGTACAGCGTCAGCTGACGCCGCCGGACGGCGCGATTACGGAGGTCAACATGACGTTTTATCCCACGGACGATTTGCGCACTCCCGAGATCTTCCTCCGCCTGGACAGGACCTGCGAAGCCCAGCCGGAGAAGGGCTGGGTCCCCGCCTACTACTTCAGCGTATGTCTCGCGGACGGCACGCCCGTCGGGCGCTGCGATCTGCGCATCGGTCACAACGAGAGGCTGTACTTCGGCGGGAACGTCGGCTACGCCATCGACGAGGCCTACCGCGGCCATCATTACGCGGCGCAGGCGTGCCGGCTCCTGCTCCGTCAGGCCCGCAAGCACGGCATGGACTACCTGATCATCACCTGCGACCCGTCCAACACAGCCTCCGCGCGGACGTGCGAGCTGGCCGGCGGGCAGTACGTCGAGACGGCGGCAATCCCGCCGTGGCACAACATGTACGAAGAAGGCAAGCGCGAGACTATGATATTCCGGTTCGATCTGGAACGTGAAGACTGAGATTCCAGGTTCGGCAAAGACTGCCTGTCGCGCGGCGGTATCCAGTTCTGTGATAATTTTGCAACACAGTTTCACGCACGAAGCATGCACATTTTGGCATGCGCGTGCGTGTTTTTTTACCTTGAACGAGGCACGAGCTCGGACAAAAGCTCTATTTGACTTGATTTTACTTCGGCAAACCGTTATAATCATGTCGTCGGGAGGTATGCGTCATGCTGATCAACGAACGTCTTAAGCAATTGAATATGAGCAAGTACCGCCTCAGCAAGACCTGCGGCGTCCCGCAGGCGACCATTAACGACATCTGCAGCGGAAAAACAGTCCTGGCAAAGTGTGCCGCAGGGACGCTATTTAAGGTAGGAAGAGCGCTCGGACTCACGGTAGAAGAGATACTTCAATCCTCCACAGATGAGTATCGCTGCCCGTTTGAGACTTTCAAGAGCAATACCTGCCATCACCTCAAGGATATGGGCGATCTGGACTTTATGATCAACCTGCTCAAATCAGATGAAATCAGAGCGCTGTATAACAGGCATTGGTATCCGGAGGCGCTGTACCTTCTGGCCATGCTGGACTACCTGTCCAGGATCAACGACATCCCGCTCTGTACAAAATATGACGACCTGCGCAGACAAAAACTCCAGACACCGCTCTACCCCGCCGGCGTTCTGACGACCCAAGAGGTATTCGGTACAGACACCCCACTCCACACAGCCGAGCGGAATGCCATCCCTGAGTTCTATAGGTTCAACATCATGGAAGCCGAGGTGAGGGACGTTGTCTGACCGGCCTTTGAGAAAGGAAGACCTCGACCTCTACCTGAAGGAACTGGCTAAAGAATTCCGAAAGCGCAATGGAAAAGCCATGCCCGCAGAAATCACCCTCATCGGCGGCGCTGCGATCCTGATCAATTATGGTTTTAGAGAAATGACATATGACATGGATGCCATTATGAGCGCCGCCTCTTCAATACGTGACGCCATATCCTTCGTAGGCGACAAATATGGACTCCCTGTCGGATGGATCAATGATGATTTCACAAAAACAGATTCATATACCCCTCGAATCATCCGGTTTTCCAAATACTATCGCACATACTCAAATATCATGACTGTGCGCACCGTAACCGGCGAATACCTGATCGCAATGAAGCTCAAATCTGGCAGGCAGTACAAGTACGACCGTTCAGACATCATAGGTATTCTTTGGGAACAGAAAAAGGCGGGCGCCCCGCTTTCATTCGAGATGATAAAGAAAGCTGTCGAAGATCTATATGATTCCTATGACGTTCTCTCTGACGACATGAAGCGCTTTATCGAAAGGGCGATGCAAGAAGAAAGATATGAAGAAATGTACAACCGTATCCGTCAGGCAGAGATTGAAAACCGGGATACACTGCTTGAATATCAGGACAGAAAACCTGGTGTCGTCAACACGGATAACGCGGACAATATCATCGCCGCCCTGATGAACAAAAAAGCGTCATCAGACCATGTCTGATATGTATCACGGGCGAGGGAAATCCATCCCTCGCCCGCTCTGTTCCCGTTGCTATGCGTAATACGCCGCCAGCGCCTCTTTCACGGCGTAATAGGCCGGCTTGGGCCTTAAGTCCGTCGTCACGAGGCCCCAGTAGTCCTCCGCGGGGCAGTCCGGCGCGCCGCAGTGGTAGCAGTGGAGCGCGTCCCGCCAGCAGAACATGAACGACCCCAGGCAGTGCGGGTTCTCGGCGAAAAGCTTCAGCCCGCGCCTGAAATAATCGGCCTGAACCTCGGGCGTGTGCCCGCCGGGCACCTGATTGAACCACGCCTTGGCATAGCAGACGTCCGGCAGGCCCTTGGGCAGCAGCGCCGGGTCCACGGGGTCCTTTCTGTATACGCCGTCAGAGGAGTACCCCCACTCGTTGGCCAGGACGGGCAGGCCGTAGCGCGTGTAGAGCGCTTCGATGACGCCCGTCCAGCTGTCCACGTCTCCGGGCTGCCATGAGCCGAAATACTGATCCACGCCCACGTAGAAAAACGGATGCCCCTCGGTGTAGATGCCGTCCAGCACGCGGACGGCGTTTTCATTGTACCCCGCGATGTTGATGCCGCACCGGGCCTCGGGATCAGCCTGGCGAATGCCCTCCGCCGTAGCCCATGCCGTGCCGCTGATGATCTCCAGCGGATAGTCGTTTGAAAAGATGGGTATGTCCGGCTCGTTCATGCACTGCCAGTACGGCCC
This sequence comes from Clostridia bacterium, assembly GCA_017431365.1. GTDB lineage: Bacteria > Bacillota > Clostridia > Christensenellales > Aristaeellaceae > Firm-10. Next base: position 4,708 of record JAFRLF010000172.1, read on the forward strand.
GGCAATGCCCTTCAGGTCCTCGCAGACGAATCTCATGGCCTCGCGGATGTTGTCGTAGAACGCCTGAGAGCCCCTCTCCCCCACGAAGGGCGGGAACTCCTCCTTCCACACGGTGTCGTCGGCCTTCTCGTCGTAGACGAAGCCCCCGAGCGGCGGCGTCGCCGGCATGACTTTAAGGCCCGCCTCGTGAATCCTGAGGATCTGCTCGCGCGCCTCGACATAGCGGGGGCTGAGCGTTCCGTGCATGCGGTCCGTCCAGGGGAAGCTGACGTTCACCCGCAGCCACTCGACGCCCAGATCCCGCACCATGTCGTACTCGCCCGTCGTATTGTACGCAAAGACGATGCCCTTGATCTTCTCCGAAGGTTTCATACCCGTCACCCCTGTCTCATGATGAAGTCTTAAGGAAATGGGCGAGCCGGAAAGCCGGTTCGCCCAAATAAATAGGTTCAGTTGCCGTCAGGGAATCACTTCAGCGCGTTGCTCATCTCGACGAGCATGGCGACGTCAGCTTCCTGAGCCAGAGCCTGGTCATAGAAGTACTGGAAGGTCTCCTCAGCGTGATAGTTGTTCTGCAGGTCGGCGATCATGCCATCGCGGATCTGGGCGAACTCCTCGTCGCTGGTGGCCGCCACGGCCTTGAAGACGTTGGTGCCCATGTAGGCGTTGATCTCGTTGACGTAGGAGGCGTAGTCGCCCTCCGGATCGCCGAAGGAGATGAACATCAGGGAGTCGGTGGTCGTCGTGTTCTTGCGATACACGTCAGCCTGGCTCTCGCCGCCGTAGTAGGCGATGAAGTCCTTCATCGTGTCGGTCAGCTTCTGCTCGTTCGCCTTGTCGGAGAACTGATACAGGTCGATGGCCACGCCGGTGTTGGGATCGATCGTGCCGTTGCCGAAGCCGCAGAAGTGATGGTACACGTTCACGCCGGTCTGCACGCCGAGCTCGTCGTTCTTGGTGACTTCGAGGTACTCGTCGGTGGGAACGGGCTTGCCGTCTTCCATGTTCCAGAAGGTGCCCTCGAGGCCGTTCCAGGCGATGCGGGAGAACTCATAGCTGGACACGAAGTCGAGCAGCGCCACGCAGCGCTCCGGATACTCGGTGTTGGCGTTCACGACGTACTGGCGCTCGCCGCGGTACATGTTGCCGAAGCGGTCCTCGGCGTCCGCGTTGATGCTGGGCAGGGAGATGAACATCTTGTTGGGATCGGTCTTCTTGAACTCCTGATTGGCGTTGGCGGACATCCAGCCAGGCACGTTGAACATGTACTTGCCGGCCTTCAGGTTGTCCTCATAGATGTCGGAGGACATCATGAAGGAGTCGGGATCCAGCAGGCCCCTCTGGTAGGCGCGGTTATAGAACTGTACCGCCGTCCAGAAGATGCTGTCGGGATCGGTCAGCTGGTTGTTCTCCAGGGGCTTGGAGTCCACGGTGGAGACGGCCAGCATGCGGCCGGTGGTGGTGATCAGGTTGACACCGGACTGCGGGCCAAGGCCGTAGGTGAACACCCACTCGCCCCAGTCCTGGCCAGCGCCGAACCAGGCGGCCAGGCCGTAGGTCTTCTGACCGTCAGCGGTTTCGGGCTCCAGGGCGACCATCGCCTCGAGGGCGTCCAGCAGGGTGTCGTTGTAGCCGGTGATCTCCGGATAGCCGGCGGCGGAGTACAGATCCCACCGCAGGTAGTGGCCGCAGGTGGGGACGGTGCCGTCGTCCCAGCTGCCCTTGCACATGCCCCACAGATAGAGCTTGCCGTCAGGGCTGTTGGCGGAGAGCTTGTTGGCGGCCACCATCAGCTGGCCGGCAGGGGTGGTCATGGTGTTGGGGGCGTACTGCTCGAGGTAATCATCCAGAGCCAGCGCCGAGTTGGATTTGATCAGCATCGGCAGCTGCTTGGTCGCGTCGGACAGAAGGAAGATGTCCGGCAGGTCATTGTCAGCCAGCATGGCGGACAGCTGGCCCGGCCAGTCGGCCTCGGTCACGTGGGTCAGATACAGGTCGATGTTGAGGGCTTCTTCGATGTACTTGCTGACCGGGTCGGTGCGCAGGCCGTCGGCCTCGCCCGCTCCGACGAAGGCGACGACGTCCAGCGTCACGCGCTCGGAGAAATCGTCTCCCTCGGCCATGCCTACGGACGCCATCGCGCCGAAGAGCATCGCCACAGCCACAACCAGAGCCATAAGTTTCGTGGTGTTCTTCATGGGTTCCACTCCTTTACAATATTACTAAACGCGGAAAACCGCGCATAGCACTCGATCAGCCCTTCACCGCGCCGAGCATGATGCCCTTGGTGAAGAAGCGCTGCATATAGGGGTACACGCACAGGATCGGCACGACGGTGACAAAGCTCATCGCCATGCGCAGGGTGCTGTTGGAGACCTTCACGCCCGCGCCGGCCGCCGCGCCCGCCTGTGTGTTGACGGCGTTCTGCTGCAGCTTCTGATACAAGAGGTACTGCAGGCAGTGCAGGGAAGCGCTCTTTCTCCCCTGCATGAAGAACATGTCGTCCGACCAGGCGTTCCACTGGTTCACGGCCGCGAAGACCGCGATCGTCGCGATGATGGGCTTGGACAGGGGCAGGATGATCTGCCAGAACGTGCGGAGGATGCCCGCGCCGTCGATCTCGGCCGCCTCGGTCAGCTCGGCGGGGATGCCCTCGATGTACGTCTTGATCAGGATCAGGAAGTACGCCTGCACCGCCGTGGGCAGGATGTAGACGAGGAAGTTGTTCTTCAGGCCGATGTTGGAAATCGTCAGATAATACGGTATGAAGCCCGCGTTGACGTACATCGTGATGATGAAGAAGCGGTACAGCAGCTTTTTCGTCGGCAGGTCCTTGTTGGCCAGCAGATACGCCGCGAAGGACGAGCACGCCAGCGTGAGGCACGTTCCCGTGATCGTGCGGGCGAAGGCGATCCATATGCTGGAGCCGATGCCCGCGATCTTCATCATCTCGCCGTAGGCCTCGGTGGTGAAGTCGATCGGGATCAGGAACACGCCGCGGTTGACCGCCGCCGGCGTCGAAAACGAGTTGACGAAGATATACCACAGCGGATAGACGCACATAAACGCGAACAGGCCCACGATCACGCAGATCACGACTTCGTGAATCGTCCATTTGGCCTTCTGTTGAATCTTCGGCTGTTTGGCCGTTGCCTGAGTGTTCATATCAGTACCTCCCTATCAGAAGATCGACGTGCCGCGCAGCTTCTTCGAACCGATGTTCGCCGCGGTCAGCAAGAGGATGCTGACGACGGATTTGAAGATGCCCATCGCGGTAGCCAGGGAGTATTCCATGTTCTTGATACCCATGCGGTAGACGTAGGTGTCGAACACCTCGAGCTTGTCCCAGGTCATGCCCGTCGCCAGCAGCCAGAACTGGTCAAAGCCGTTGGAGAGCATGTTGGATATGGCCAGCAGCAGCAGCACGAAGAACGTGGGCAGAAGCCCGGGCACGGTGATGTGGAGGACCTTTTTCCACGCGTCCGCGCCGTCCACGTCCGCGGCCTCGTAGAGCTCCTGGTCGATGGAGGTGATCGAGGACAGGTAGATGATCGCGTTGTAGCCCAGGCTCTTCCACACGCCGATGCTCACCTGAATGGTCCAGGCGTGCTCGTAATTCGTCAGCGGGCTCAGCGGCGATGACACCAGCCCCAGCCGCATCAGGATGATGTTCATCGCGCTGCTCTCCGAGGCGATCAGCATGAACACGATCGAGTACACCAGAACCCAGGACAGGAAATTCGGGATCGAGGAGGCCGTCTGCACCAGCTTTGCAAAGCGCGGGCGCTTCACCATGGACAGGGCTATGGCAAAGATCGCCGGCAGCACCGAGCAGCAGATGTTCATCGACGAAATGGTCAGCGTGTTGCGCATGACCTTGATGAAGTCCGCAGAATTGCCGAAAATGCGCCTGAAATACTTCAGTCCCACGAATTTGGACTCAAACATGGATACGCCGGGCGTGAAATCCACAAAGGCGTACCCCCAGCCGAACAGCGGCGCGTACGAGAACACGAACACCAGCGCCATAAAGGGCAGCAGCAAAAGCACGAGCTTGAGCTGCTTCTTCTTCCGGCCGTTCCAGCCGCTCCGCTTCACAGCGCGAGCCTCACCCGTCATGAAAAACACCATCCTCTTCCCCATTGATCGTTCTTAATCCATGTATAACGAATGCTTCTCGCAAAAATTATAACACCTGTATTTTAAGATTACAATACACAATATATTGCATTTGTATTGTTAATATGTCCGCGTCTGATACAGCGCGGACATATTACATATTCTTGAGTTCGAACACCTGTTTGTCAGTTGCGCAGGTCAAATTCGAGACTGGCGGTCAGGCCGGAAGCCGTACGCGCGTAAAGGCGCGCGCTTCCGGGCGTGCGGCCGGCGCGAACATAGACCACCGCGCGTCCCTCGAGCGTCATGCGGGCCTTCTCGCTGTAGGGCGTCAGGTCGTCCGGCCGTCCGTTCTCCATGCCGAGGATCTCGACATCGCCGACGGCCTGGCAGAACACGCATTCGTCGGTCGCCGGGTTGCCCTTTTCGTCGCGCAAATCGATTTCCACGCGGGCCACGGCCGCGCCGTCCGCCTTCAGCTCGGACGAGGCGCACGCAAGCCCGAGTTCGCAGGCCGCGCCGGGCGTCGCGATGCCGTCGGAGGCGTGCTCCGTCCTCACAGCCAGCTGACCGTCGCAGTAATCGACGTCCCAGCAAGCGCAGCCGTCGACGACGTCCTTCTTCCCCAGCGACACGCCGTTCAGGCAGAGCTCCGCCCAGGGCTCGTTCGTATAGCAGACCACGGTCTTCTTCTCGCCCGGGGCGCCCGCCCAGCGGAAGCTCTCGTGCCGCCGGCGCGGATCGTCCTCCGCCGCGGCCACGGCGATTTTAGCAAAGGGCTCGTCCGTCCACAGGGCCTTGCGCAGGTAGTACAGCGGCTTTTCGAAGCCGGCCAGGTTCATCGCGCCGGCCTGTGAAATGCGCATCGGCCAGCCGGGGCATTCGCCCAGGAAGTCGACCCCCGTCCACAGGAACTGCCCTGCAATGTAGTCGTGATCGGTCACGGCCTTCCAGGCCTCGGGCGAATGGCTGTTCTCGCTGCCCAGGATCACGCGGCCGGGGTATTTTGCATGGTCCTCCTCGTAGAAGTGCTCGCGGTAGTTGTAGCCGGACATGTCCAGCGCGTCGGCGAAGCCCGTCAGGTTCGACAATTCCGGGAACGACAGCGCGCTGATCACCGGGCGGGAGTCGTCCACGCGGTGGGCGATGGCCGTCAGCTCGCGCGCCACGGTCGCCAGCCTGCCGGCGTCTGGCTTGCGGACGTCGTACATCCGCTCCGCCTGGGGCTTGTTGGCGTCGTTGTTGCCGAGAACCTCTTTGAAAAGCGGCGTCACATAAGGGTCGTTGGGGTAGTCGATCTCGTTGCCGATGGACCACATGATGACGCAGGGGTGATTGCGGTCGCGCTCGATCATGGACGTCAGGTCGGCCTCGTGCCACTGGGGGAAGTCCTCCGCGTAGCCGAAATGCTTCGGCGGATAGACGTTGTGCCCCTGCCACCACTTGTTCTTCGTGCCCTCCCACTCGTCGAAGGCCTCGTCCATGACCAGCAGGCCCATCTCGTCGCACAGGTCCAGAAGGTCCGGATCCGGCGGGTTGTGGGACGTGCGCAGCGCGTTGCAGCCCATGGCCTTGAGGCGGCGGATCCTGTCCGCCCAGACTTCCTTCGGCACGGCGGCGCCCAGGCAGCCCGCGTCGTGATGGACGCACACGCCCTTGAGCTTCATGTTCACGCCGTTCAGGAAGAACCCCTTGTCGGCGTCGAAGCGCGCCTCGCGCACGCCGAAGGGAATGTCCACGCGATCCTGCAATTCGCCGGCCGAGAAGGCCTCGGCGGTCAGCGTGTACAGATACGGCGTTTCGGGGCTCCAGAGCCTGGGTTCGTCGACGCGCATCACGATAGTTCCGCACTCGCCCTCGGCCTCACATTGGGCCACGGCGCTGCCCTCCGCGTCCTTCAGCGCGAAGGCGACCCTGTCCGCGCCCGTCGTCTGATAGCGAATCGTCAGTTCGGCCTCGCCGCCGCTCAGCCGCGACGTCCGCGCGAACACGCCGTTCACCGCGAAGCCCTTATCCCCCGTTATTTCCAGGCGCACGTGCCGGTCGATGCCGCTGCCCGTGTACCAGCGGGAGTCCGCCACGTCCTCGTGCTCCACGCGCACGGCGAGGACGTTTTCGCCCGGGCGGACGAAATCCGTGATGTCATAGGTGAAACTCGTGTACCCGTAGGCGTGCTTCCCCAGGTAGTTGCTGTTGATCCATACCTTCGAATGTTTGTACACGCCCTTGAAGGTCACGCGCACGCGCTGCCCCTTTACGCCCTCGGGCAGCTCGAAATGCCGCCTGTACCAGGCCGTCCCGCCGGGCAGATACCCCGTGCCGCTGGAGTTCGCCTTGTCGAAGGGGTGTTCCACCGCCCAGTCGTGCGGCAGGGTCACCCTGCGCCACGCCCTGTCGTCATAGCCCATAAAGTCGGCGTCCGCGACGTCCCCGAGGTGAAACAGCCAGTTCGCGTCGATTTTGCATTTAGCGATCATAAACAGCCTCCGTTCAATTTCAGTGACCCCGATCCGCTCGCGCGCGGACCGACGCCATAAAGAAGGGGATGCCCCTCGCGCAAAGCGCCGGACATCCCCACGCGGGTCAGAAATCAGTTCTTGTAGGTCGCGTCGATCTGAGCCTGCAGCTCGGCGGTGACTTCGTCAACGCCCGCGGCGCGCAGGGCATCCTGGAACTCGGCAACCATGTCCTCGGCCGTGCCGTCGTACTGGCCGAAGCAGATGTACTTCATGTAGGTGTTGTAGGTCTCGTTGCACTGGTTGATGTAGGACTGCACCATGCTGTTGTCGAAGACGAACGCTTCGTAGGGGTACATGACGGCGATCGCGTCGTACTCATCGTACAGGGCGTTGATGGCGTCCCAGTTCATCTGAGCGCTGGGGATCTCCAGATCGTCGTTGCGGCCCCACCACCAGTTGGTGGAGATGCTGTCGTTGTCGGCGACATAGGTGTCGGGGGTGTAACGATAGCCGTTCTCGTCGATGGCGTAGGTGCGGCCTTCCAGACCGTAGTTGAACAGGTCATAGGACTCGCGGTCGTTGCGCAGCAGGTCGTAGACCATCAGCGTGCGCTCCGGATTGGCGGAAGCGGCGGACACGGCGGCAACACCATGGGTCACCAGGTCGCGGGTCACGTAGCCGGCTTCCTTGCCCCAGTAGTAGAAGCCAACGTCGGCGTCTTCGTCATCGATGTACATGGTGTTGTCGGTGCTGGCGTTGGGGGAAACCAGGCCGGTCCAGGTCTGGGTGTGGTGCTGCTCGAGAGCGACCTTGCCCTGACGGAACTCGAGACGGTTGTCAGCGCCGGTGTTGGACAGAACGTCGGTCGGCCACACGCCGATCTCGTCCCATTCCTTCATCAGGTTGGCGTACTCGACGAGCTTGTCGGTCTCCTCGAGGTACAGGCAGTTGATGGTGTACGGATCGTCCAGATAGCCGCCCCAGATGGCGCCGCTGGCCAGACCGTCGATGGAACGCCACTTCACGAAGGAAGTGATGTAGCCGCCAGCCGGATAGGCCGTGCCGTCGGTGTCCCACAGGGCGAGCAGCTTGTCGCCGTAGGCTTCCTTGACGTACTTGACGTAGGTGGTCAGGTCAGCCCAGGTCTCGCAGCCGTTCTCGAGGCCGGCTTCCTTCGCCCAGTCCAGACGATAGGCGAAGCCATGGTTGGTCCACTGAGAGTAGTTGTCCTCGGGGATGAAGTAGATGTTGCCGTCGTAGGTGCAGACATCCCAATGCTCCTGAGGAACGGTCGCCCAGGTCACGGGCGCGTACTTCTCAAGCATCTCGGGAGCCAGCTCGAGGAAGCCACCGCGCTTGGCATTCGGCCACGCGTCCAGCCAGTCGGTGGAAGAGCCGATCAGGTCGATGGAGCCGTCCATGGACGCGATGCGCAGGTTGTAGTTGGCCAGATAGTCGGTCCAGGAGATCCAGACGATGTTCAGCTCGGCGTTGACCTTCTCGGTCAGGATCTCGTTCAGAGCGGCCATCATCTCGGCGTTGGCGCCGGTCGTGGGAGCGTCGCCCGTCGTCATGTAGTTGATGACCACATGATTGGACGTGTCGACGTCGGCCCAGGTCTCAGCCCAGACGTCCTCGGCGTTGTCCACGGAAATGCCTTCCGCGTACGCCATGACGCCCAGAGCCATCACACAGGCCAGAAGCAGGCAAAGGAACTTTTTCATGGGAACCCTCTCCTTTTGTTTATTTGTCTTGGCGGGCTTTATGTCCCGTTACAACCATAAAATGTATTCCCGAGGATACTCTACAGTATTAATCATGCTTCATTGTTCTCTTCAATTATCTGAAGACCTAATGATCGTATGTAAATTTTTATACCACTACTGAAGCTTACTATAAACTCAACAAAACCATGTTCCAATATACAATATGCTTTTTGCAACTCATCCATAAATGGAGTATTATTTTCATTCATATTTGATTTAATTTCAAGGACAAGAGCGTCAGAAAAATAGAGATTCAATCTTTTATTTAGGTATTGTAGTTCGAGAGTAAAGCTAGGATAACCAAAGGAGGCGTTGATTGGATTATCGCAAAGAAAGCTCTTAAACAAAAATCCATGTAGATATGGGTGTTCTGAATCTGTCAATAACAAATACAATTTATTATCTATGTAAGCCTTCATCTCTCGCAAGATAGCATTATACTCTTCATTTGGCCATAATTCAGGTTCTTGTGATACTAAATCTCGAATTTCCAAAAATACCACCTTCTTGTTCACGGAAAAACAGGAATGAAAGGTAGACTAGGTACGAATTCAAGCGGTCCTATAAACACGTCTGGAAAGGGTATTATCATATATGGTGGATACAAGGACTTTGAAGGTAAATACTCACCGTGTCCATCCTCAAATTCATGATTTTATTATACCATATGGTTGGATTCTACGCTGTAATATCTGTGCGGTGTTGCCCTATAGTTCTTTATTCAGTGTTGCCTTTATAACATTTTCAGGAATTTTAAAGACATATGCGTTCTGCTCCGCATCTGGTAAACAGCTATTGGCATATGAATAGATTATTCTTTCGGCTTCAGGAAGTATATATACATAATATGGCTTTTCTGTACTAAGTTCATTATTTTCATTATACTTACCACCAAATCGTACGAAATAGGACTTAACTTTTTTATATAATGCTCTAAGACTGTCGTCAGTTCTGCGAAATATTCTGCCATCAAAATAATCACTGCTCAAGTATATTCGTCCGATTCTGCAATATATTGGAGAATCTACCGAACTTTTAACAAAACCAGTAATCATTTGTATACAGAATTTCTGGCGTTCGATCATACCAAGGTTTTTGTTCAATACTATCTTCTCATGTTCTAAGTCAGTTAAATAAACGATGCCGTTATTGTTGATTTCAGATAAGTTGGTTATCTTGTAAAATTCCTTTTGTTTAATGAAAAAAACACTTATCTGAACTTCTTTTCTTTTAAGATAATCGAGCATATTACAGACGTCAGACGACGTAGCCATAATATCGATCTGTGCACCCATACTGTCACTCCCTTATTTTATATGGGACAAAATATACATCAATATTACTACTAGCTATATCCTCAAGCGCAGATCTTTCTCGAGCTACAGGTGTCATTGAAACACCATTTATAACATCTACCATGAAAAAGCTCTCAGTTACAGACAGGACGGGAGCAGCGCCTCTGAAAACAATCTGATTCCCATTTGCCGCATCAGTTTCCACAGTCTCAGGATACGAAAAGGTCTTCAGCACACTGCTCACCTCCCACATAAAACGTTCAGTCAGTCAATACTCTATACAACAAACTTCAGCGGATACGCGATAGAAACCATGTCTTATCCCTTGACCGCGCCGACGGTCATGCCGCCGATGAAGTAGCGCTGCACGAAGGGATACAGGAAGATGATGGGCCCTGTGGTCATCATGGCCGTGGCCATCTTCAGCGATTCGCTGGGCAGGTTGTTCACGTCCACGTACTGGCTCGCCACGGAATTCTTCAGCGACTGAGCCTCGTTGACGATCTTATAAAGCCTGTACTGCAGGGGTAGGACCGTCTTGTTCTGCAGGAAAAGCGAGGACTGATACCACTCGTTCCAGTACCCCAGGGCGAGGAACAGGCCCACCGTCGCGAGGCCGGGCTTCAGCATGGGCATGACGATCTTCAGGAAGATGCCGAAGTCGCCCGCGCCGTCGATCTTGCCGGATTCCGTCAGTTCGTGGGGCACGGATTTGGCGAAGTTCTTCATCAATATGATGAGCCACGAGGACATCATCAGCGGCAGGAGGACCGCCAGGTAGTTGTTGTTGAGATGGTAGGTCTGGGTCATCAGCAGGTAGTAGGGCGCCAGACCGGCCTGGAACAGGCTGGTGAAGTAGATGAAGAAGGAGATCGCGTTGCGGTACGGGAAGTCCCTCCTCTGCAGGGCGTAGCCCGTCATCGCGCAGACGAACAGGCCGCAGGCCGTGCCAACCAGCGTCATCGCGATGGTCAGTCCGTAGGACGCCCAGATCGTGCCGCCCTTGATGACCAGGTCGTACGCGTCCGTGTTGAACGAGCGCGGGATCAGCGTCACGCCGTAGGAGATGATGTTCTCCTCGGTCTCAAACGAGGTCCCCAGGATGATCAGGAACGGGAAGATGCTCGCCAGGGCGAAGATCGTGATAAAGACGTAACCGATACCGCGGATGACGTAGTCCGACCCCGTCAGTTTGACCTTCGACACGCTGTCAAGCATGTCGTAATCTTTTTCTTTTCTGGCCATGTCGCACCTCCATCAGAACAGCGAGTAATCCGGTTCGAGCTTCTTGACGATCGTATTCACCGTGATGACCAGTATGAAGCCGATCAGCGACTGATACAGGCCCACAGCGGACGCGGTCGAGAAGTTGAAGTCGGATACCGTCGCGCGGTACACGTACATTTCGATGATGTCGACCGGCTGGAACAGGATCGGGTTGCGGCCGACCAGGTTCCAGAACAGGCCGAAGTCGCCCTTCACGATGCCGCCCAGCGCGAACAGCAGGAGGATGACGATGGTCGGGCGCAGGGAGGGCAGGATGATGTGCTTGATCTTCTGCCAGCCGTTCGCGCCGTCGATCATGGACGCCTCGATGATCGCGGAGTCGATGCCCATGATGGCCGCGAAGTACACCACCGAGTTATAGCCCGTCTTCTGCCACAGATGCACCAGGATGATGATGATCGGCCAGGGATCGCCCGTCTTATAGAGGCGCAGCGGCTCGGCGCCCAGCTTTTTCAGAACGACGTTCAAAAAGCCCGTGTCGGAGTTCAGCAGGCTGAATACCAGCAGGCCCACCAGAACCTGAGAGATGAAGTACGGGAGGAACATCATGGTCTGCGAGACCTTGCGGAACCACTTGGACTGGATCTCCTTGAGCAGAATGGCCACCGTCACGGCCAGGAAGTTGTCCAGCACGATGAACGCCAGGTTGAACAAGATGGTGTTCTTCGTCAGGGACCAGAGCTTGCCGGACTTGGCCACGAAGTCGAAGTTCTTCAGTCCGACGAACTGGCTGGCAAAGATCCCCTTGCGGTAGTTGTAGTTGACGAAAGCCACGTAGATGCCCGGCAGCGGCGCGTAGCTGAACGCAATGAAGTAGATGATCGCCGGGATGCACATGATGATGAGCGTCTTGGAATTCCAGAGCTGCTTCTTCCAGGCGCCCTTGGTGCCCTGCGGCGTCAGGGTCCTCTCATTGACTGCCATAAGTTTCCTCCCCCCATCGAGTCGATCCGCGCGGGTACGCGCGGAACGCAGAGTTACAAAATAATATTATGCTTTTAAAATGAAGATTTCAAGCACTTAAACTGCCCACGACAATACAAACGCCGATAATTAACCTGATATCAGACAAATTTACTTATCATTTACTTTTAACGTCATAAATATCCCCGCATGTTTTGTCAGATCATACGGAACCGTTATGACAAAGATTGACTTGCTTTGTTGACATCTCCACGGACGTGTGCTATATTTTTAACGAAATGAGCGCCGCGCCGTCAACGCTTCGGCGCATGTGACACAGCAAAGGGTGTGATGCGTTTTGCAGAAAACAGGCACGCTGACCCCCGTCAAAAAGGGCCGCGTCAATCCCCTGCGGGAGATCTGGGACAAAAAGTTTCTCTATCTTCTGGCGCTGCCGGCAGTCCTGTATACCTTCATTTACGGATACATGACGCTGCCGTACATCGCCATCGCCTTTGAAAAGTTCAATTACAAGACGGGCATCCGCTCGCCCTTCGTGGGGCTTGACAACTTTACCTCTTTTTTCAAGTCCTCCTGGGCCTGGGCCGTCACCCGCAACACGCTGGTGATCAACTTCCTGTTCCTGATCTTCGGCACGTTTTTCGCGATCCTGATCGCGCTGCTGCTCAACGAGATACGCAACAAGCCCTTCCTCAAGCTCACGCAGTCGGCGATGCTGTTCCCGTTCTTCATCTCGTGGGTCATCGTCAGCTACATGCTGCAGGGCCTGCTGGGCACGGCCAACGGCATGATCAACCGGTTGATCGAGTCCCTGGGCGGAGCGAGGATCAACTTCTACTCCACGCCGAGCTACTGGTATCCGATCCTGCTGATCCTGAACATTTGGAAAAACGCCGGCTACAATTCTATCATCTACCTGGCGGCCATCACCGGCATCGACGAGTCCATCTACGAGGCGGCCGCTATCGACGGAGCGACCCGTTTCAAGCGCATCATCTACGTGACGCTGCCGCTGCTCATCCCCACGATCAGCGTGCTGACGCTCATGTCCATCGGGCGGATCTTCTACGGCGACTTCGGCATGATGTACGCCATCGTCCGGGACAACGCCTCCATCATGCCAATCGCCGAGGTCATCGACACCTACGTCTTCCGCACGTTCAAGAATACGGGCAATCCCTCGCTGACCATGGCCATCGGCCTGTATCAGAGCATCGTGGGATTCATCCTCGTTTACACGTCGAACAGGATCGTCCGCCGCTACTACCCCGACGGCGCGCTGTTCTGACCGGCGTCCGGAAAGGAGAACCTGCGTTATGTCTCAGATCAACACAACCGTCAATACCAGCGATGACCTCGGGCGCAGTATCCTGCACATGCGCAGCACGCGCGGCGAGCGCGTCGGTTCATTCTTCATTCATCTGTTCGTGCTCCTGTTCGCCCTGGCGTGCCTGATCCCCTTCGTGATGGTGATCGTCGTCTCCTTCACCGAGGAAAAGGCCATCACGCTGAACGGGTACTCCCTGTTCACCACGCACTGGTCGACCGCCGCCTATAAGATGATGTTCGGCAAAAACTCCGCCGTGCCGCGCTCCTACGGCGTGACCACGCTGGCCACCGTGGCGGGCACGTTCATCGCCACGCTGATCACCTTCGGCGCAGGGTACACCCTGGCTAATAAGCAGTGCCGCTACAGAAACGGGCTGTCGCTGTACTTCTACTTTACGATGGTCTTTTCCGCCGGCCTGGTGCCGTGGTACATGGTGTCCAAGGCCATCGGCGCGTACGACAACATCTGGGCGCTCATCATCCCGTCGCTGATGTTCTCGCCGTTCAACATGTTCCTGGTGCGCAACTTCGTCAACGGGATCCCCGAGGCGCTGAACGAGTCCGCGCGCATCGACGGCGCGGGCGAGATGCGCATCGCCTTTCAGATCTACCTGCCGCTGTGCAAGCCCGTGCTGGCCACAATCGTGCTGTTCTACGCCATCGGCTACTGGAACAACTACTTCAACGCCGTCATGCTCATCACCGACCGAAAGATGTACCCCCTGCAGATGCTCCTGTTCCAGATCCAATCGGAGATCACCGCCATGAGCAAGCTCATGTCCGGCGCCGAGCGGGCCAACCCGCCCAAGGAGGCCTTTAAGATGGCCACGTCCGTGGTCACGATGGGCCCGATCATCCTTCTGTATCCCTTCCTGCAGAAGTACTTCGTCAAGGGCATGGTCATCGGCGCCGTGAAGGGCTGACGCCTTCCGTCGCGTCAAGGCTCCGCGCAAAAAGGTTGCAGCGGGCAAAAAGCCCGTGAATACACAATAATACTTATCGAGGAGGTAACCCCATGAAGAAACTGTTGCTGCTTGCTCTGGCGCTGGTTCTGGCGCTGCCCGCGTTCAGCTTCGGCGCCGTCGCCGAGGGTGAAGTGCATCCCATGCGCTACGTCCAGCCCGGCACGCTGCCCACCGAGTATGATATCGGCATCGCCGCGGTCAACGAAAAGCTGGCCGCCGACGGTCTGGGCATCGAAGTCGAGATCATCCGCATTCCCTGGGGCGAGTACGACACCAAGCTCAACCTGATGCTCTCCACCGGCGAGCCCTTTGAGCTGATCCACGTCATGCAGGACGTGAAGAACATGTCCGCCCTCGCGGCCATGGACGCCATCGTGTCCGTGGATCCGTACCTGGACAACTATCCGGATCTGGTGTCCAAGTTCACCGACACCGAGTGGCTGGGCGCCCTGTACAACGGCGAACACTACGCCGTGCCCTGCTCCTGGCGCACCTTCGACAACACCATGTCCTATCTGGACCTGCGCGTCGACGTCATGAAGGCCGTCGGCTACGACGAGTTCCCCTCCGAGGACCTGGACGCCGTCTTCGACCTGATGAAGAAGTCTCAGGACTACATCCTCGAGGAGACCGGCCTGGTGGCCTACAACTGGTTCCATCAGAATCAGGACACCGCCCACTGGCTGCATCGCACCTATGACAGCTATCCCTTCTACGTCGAGAACAGCCTGGGCCTGGTCCTGGCCCGTCAGGACGGCACCATCGACTCCTTCTACGAGTCCGAAGAGTTCAAGCAGGACGCCGAGTTCTACTACAAGCTCTATCAGGCCGGCCTGGTCAACCCGGACGTGCTGAACCTGGACCACTCCGTCATGTATGACGACGCTCAGCTGGGCGCGTTCCTGCCCTCTCAGACCTTCGACCCCGCCACCGGCGTCACGATCAAGCGCCTCACCGGCATCGACACCACCGTGGACTGGGTCAGCATGTATCCCGACAAGCCGGAGATGATCTACACCTTCGTGCAGAACCTGAACGCCATCTCCGCCACCGCCGAGGATCCCGAGAGCGGCCTGAAGTTCCTCAACTGGCTGTACGCCAATCAGGAAAACCATGATCTGTTCCACTACGGCATCGTGGACCGCCACTACACGCCCATCGGCGACAACAAGATCGAGCAGGTCCGCGGCGACGACGACAACGCCTTGTACGTGATGGACACCTGGATGAGCGGCTATCTGCCCTACATGCGCTTCGCCGCTGACGCTCCCGAGCGCCAGATCGAGTACATGACCTACCGCGCCGAGAACTACGTGGTCTCCCCCATCGCCGGCTTCATCTTCGACGCCAGCAACGTGCAGACCGAGCTCAGCGCCCTGCAGACCGAGCTGATCGCCTCCATCTACCCAATCAAGGTCGGCATGATCCCCTACGAGGGCAACATCGAGAAGGCCATCGACAACCTGAAGGCCGCCGGCCTCGACACCTACCTGGACGAGTACCGCAAGCAGTTCGCCGCCTATCTGGAAGCCAATCCCTGGGTTCTTGAGATGGCTCAGTAACTGACGCGAAACAAAACCGAATGACGATGGCGGCCCCGTTTCCGATGGAAACGGGGCCGCTTGATGGTTTACCATTACTGCTTTTGACGATAAGCCCTGTGTATTGAAATGTAGATCAATCCTTAAGACAGCCTATGGGAACGATACAGATACCATCTTCCCGCCGATATGCATACCGCTCCGTAGCCGTGAGGATCATTCGGAACGCCGGCGCTTTCATCTTCGACGTATCAATTGATTCCGTCAGGGTATTCAGAGTCTCAGCGCCTTCCTTTATGAGTCTTTCTCCTCCCAGTTTGATCTCAACTAGGCCATACGACCCGTTTCTCAGATGCAAGACCGCATCACATTCAAGCCCCGCCTTGTTTCTGAAATGATATACGCTTCCGCCAAGCGCCTCCACGTATACTCTCAAATCACGAACGCACATGGTCTCAAACAGGAATCCCATCGTGTTCAAATCATTGATCAGATCATTGGGGCCAATTCCAAGCGCCGCGGCCGCTATGGAGGCGTCCACAAAATAACGCGTATCAGACGTCCGGATAGCCGCCTTGGATCGAAGGTTCGGGTTCCACGCGGGCATATCCTCGACGACAAAGATCTTCTTTAAAGCAGAGATATAAGAGGCGACGGTTTCCTGATTGATAATCGCGTCGTTGTTGGCTGCAATATCCGCCGCTATGGCTGTATTCGCGATCTGTTGACCCTGATTCCGCGCCAGCGACCGCATCAGGCGCTTAACGCGCTCCGGATCCTTTTCTACGCCATCCGCCCGGTTAATATCAGAATGAACTACGGCGTCATAATAATCGATCGCCTGATTCAACGCGATCTTATCGCGCATATCAACGGAGCGAGGCCATCCACCCCGGCAGATCAGAAACGCGGCTCGCTCAAGGTCGAGCTTCGATTCACCGTCTACCTCTGCGCTGCTTTCAAACATTCTTGAGAGGCTCACTTCGCCTGTGGATTCTCCGGATTCATAGAGACTCATAGGCCGCATCATCAGCCAGGAAAACCTGCCCGTTCCCGAATGCGTGATCTCATGCGTATTCGGAGGTACAGCTGAACCTGTAAGCACAAATTGACCCAATTCGTCACGATGGTCTACTTCAAAGCGAATAGCGTCCCAGAGTTTTGGCGCAATCTGCCATTCATCGATCAATCGCGGCGTATCTCCACTAAGAAGCCGCTTCGGATTCAAAGCCGCCATGTTGATGTTCTGCTCTTTGAACTGAGGATCATCCATATATAGAACGCTCTTTGCGATCTGCTCCGCTGTGGTAGTCTTTCCACACCACTTTGGCCCTTCGATCAAAACGGCTCCCTTGCCTTCGAGCTTTTCTGCCAGGATGGAATCAACCACTCTGTTTCGATAGTCTTTCACTTTGTCTCACCCATGGTCATCTTAGCACAGATCTACGGAGATATCAAGCATAATCCGATGATTGGCATTATTTTATTCCGATGATCGGCGTATTTTTGATCCGACGTTTGGCGCGTTTTCAATCCGACGTTTGGCGCGTTTTCAATCCGATGATTGGCGTGTTTTTATTCCGACGTTTGGCAAACCTCAACGGTTCTCAAAGCAATTCTCTGGTCTTTCCTGCAAGATATAATGGCAGATTAGTTATCTCGCCATCCTTTCTATATCCACGCTTTGAATACCTCAGAGCATGCCCGGGCAGATTGTTCTTAATGTATTTCTTAAAAGAAAGCGCAGACTTGTCTTCACCACCTTTTACCTCAACGGGAATGATCTCGGTACCATTTTGGAGAACAAAATCGATCTCACTGTTCTTATCAGAATAGTACCTGGGCTCAACATCGAACTGTCCGCGAAGCTGCTGCAATACATAGTTTTCCGTCAGCTGACCTTTGAACTGATAGTCTGTTTTCAGAAGAATAGCGCTGTTATCGATGCCGGCCATGTGCTTTAGCAGACCGGTATCAAACAAAAAGAGCTTGAACTGGTCCAGTTTATCGAAGGCCGTCAAAGGATGTTCCATCCTGGAAACATTGTATACCCGATTAAGCATTCCAGCCGAAACAAGCCACTCGATGGCCTCTTCAAAGTCTCTCGCTCTGCCGCCTTCCCGCACGGCTCCGTACATGAATTTTTCATTCGGTTTGGCGAGCTGTGAAACAATGCTTCGAAAAACCATGAGTATACGTCCGCTGTTTACTTTGCCGTTGTGCTTGGAAAAGTCATTTTCATAAACCTCGATGAGTTCATGTTGAATCTGCGAAACAATGGCTGGATCTTTATACTTGACCCATGATGCGACACATTCCGGCATCCCGCCGATGATCAGGTAGCTGTTATACGCATCCAGCAGACGGTTATGAAATATCTGCTCGATCTGCTGTCCCTTCGCGATGCTCTCATAATAAGCGAAGAGAATGGTATCCGTTGCGTTGAGGAACTCGTCAAAGCTTAACGGATAGATGTCAAGAAGATTGACCATCCCGACCGGATATGACTTCGGCTGAGCAAGAAGTGTTCCCAGCAGGCTGCCGGCGGCTACAACATGATATTCGTTTGCCTTTTCTCTGAAGTATTTCAGAGAATTGAGCGCCTCCGGGCATTCCTGGATTTCATCAAAGATGACAAGCGTTTCTCCGGGAAGTATCTTTTCTCCTGCTATCATGGAGAGGAGTTCTATAATTCGGTGGGGATTCTTGTTTGCCTCAAAGATTGATTTCAGTTCGTCTTCTTCATCAAAGTTAAAGTAGACAAAGCTCTCATAGTAGTTTTCCCCGAACTCCTTCATCAGCCATGTTTTCCCGACCTGACGAGCGCCTTTTAACACCATGGGTTTTCGGTCTTCGTTGGATTTCCACCTAATAAGAGCCTGAATCGCGTTGCGTTTCATGAGAATCACCACCCCTTCCGAGAACCGCATACAGTATAACACATTTTTCCGAAAAATCAACGCATGTTTATCACGTTTTTCTGACGTTTTTTGCCTAAATTGATCACATTTTTCTGAGTCGTTCAGTTTGACAGTCTATAGCGTGTCATTTATACTGTCTGCAGGAGGTGTTTAATATGTCCATACCCGCTCCGGTCATAGAAAAATGGGAACGCCTCAATGAAGCGGATAGACGTCAGACGGCGGCATTTATTGATTTTCTTTTGCAGAAGCGCGCGAATTCGGACAAATCATCCAATATTTCCGATAAGCACATCACCCTTGGCGTCTGGAAGGACGAGCCTCTGTATATTACCGCTGATTTTGACGAATGCTATCGCGCATGCGTTCACGAATAACATGCCTATAATGACGCACGACGCAAACATTCACAAATATGACTGTATCCAGACAATCTGGTAGAAATACTTTTCAATCACTGCAACATGGCCCCACATCCAATCGGATATGGGGCCACAATCTTATCTTTTCACTTTTACCGTCAGGATCTCGCTATCCCTGCCGCTTCACCAGCTCCGTCACAGCCAGGAACTTCTCGTACTCGACGCCGGGCGGACAGCTGTCCGAATTGGCCAGCACATACTTGCGGCCCTTCATGTCCCGAAGGAGAGCCTCGGCGTCGCCGATCACCTGATCCACCGTCCCCGTCAGAAGGCGTACGGGCTCCAATCCCCCGATCAGGGCGATGCGCTGCGGCAGCATGGACGCCGCTTCCTTCAGGCTGATATTGCCCGTCGGCGGCGGGGAAATGCTCTCGATGGCGTCGATCTCCGTGGTCGCCATCAGGGGGATCAGGTCGCGCAGGTGCCCGCAGGCGTGGTGGACGAGCAGCTTTCCGCTCTCGTGGATCATCCGGCCCCAGGCGTTGACCTCCGGCATGGTGTAGGCCTTAAAATACGCCGGGCTGATGTTCGTCGTCGAACTGTCCTCCCAGAAGATGAACCCGTCCGCCCGAGAATCCAGCGACAGCCTCAGAGACTGCTCGTCCTTGTCCCACATGGCGCTCAGGCAATCCTCCACCGCTTCGGGCTCGTCCGTCAGGGCGTAC
This sequence comes from Clostridia bacterium, assembly GCA_017431365.1. Taxonomy (GTDB): domain Bacteria; phylum Bacillota; class Clostridia; order Christensenellales; family Aristaeellaceae; genus Firm-10. The sequence continues at coordinate 24,401 of JAFRLF010000172.1, forward strand.
ACGAGGTTGACCGTACCCGCCCAGTGCTCCACCAAGCTCTGAAAGGCCGTCTTCATAGCCACGCCGATGGTCGGCAGGAGGAGCGCGTCCTCGCCGCAGGTCTTCAGATCGGCCTCGAAGGCCGCCTGATCCGGTTCCATGCTCAGATGCTCGAACATGTACTGCAGGACCTTGAACTGCTCCGCCTCCTGCACCGGGTGATCCACAAGGAAGGTCGTGTCGCCGTTTTCGGAGTAGACGTACCGCTCCGTCAGCTGGCCGACGGGCGTGTCGTACGTGCGGATGAGGTCGCGGCCCTTGCGAGACTCTCGGATGTCGCAGTCGTTCCAGGTATACTTCACCAGATGATGAAATCCCCGAAGGAGCGGATCCACCCCCATCTCCCGCATATAGGCGAACTGGCCGCGGGATCGGGTTTCAGCGGGCAGGCTCTCCCAGTAGTAGGCCAGGAAAGGCGACCACGGCACCCTGTCGACCGGTTCGCCGCGAATGGCGCAGAGCAGGCGCTCACGTGCGCGCATAGCCTCACACCCTCTCAAACACCGGGATGACCTCCAGCGGCGCGGGGACCGTCAGCCTCTGGCCGCCTTCGACGACCTCGCCGGTGTCCACGTTCTTCCACGACCCTGCGGGGAAGTATACGCTCCGCTCGCGGGCGCCCGGTTCCATCACCGGCGCGACAAGGTACTTATCGCCGAACATGTACTGATCCTTGAGCGCGGCGCAGTTCTCGTCGCCGGGGAACTCGTAGTACATCCCGCGCAGCAGCGGCGTGCCTTCCTCGTGGGCGGCGCGCATGAGCTCCCGCACATAGGGCCTGAGCTCCTCGCGGCGGAACATGTACTTTTTCAGGATCGGGTAGGCCTCCTCGCCGTAGGACCAGACCTCGTTGTCCCCGCCGGAGCCCAGGTTCTGCGTGCCGTCCTTGCGCATCACGGGCTCGCCGGGGCGACGGTCGCCGTGCAGGCGCATGACCGGGCAGTAGCAGCCCCACTGGAACCAGCGGATCAGCAGCTCGCGGAATTCCGGCTTCTCCGGCCAGCCGCCATGGAAGCCGCCGATGTCCGTCGTCCACCAGGGAATGCCCGCCGCGCCCATGCTGAGCCCGGCGCAGACCTGCCTCTTAAAGTACGTCCAGTCGGACATGATGTCGCCCGACCAGACCAGCGCGCCGTAGCGCTGGCTGCCGGCCCAGGCGCAGCGGATCAGGTTGACGGGGTTCTCCTGCCCCTCTCCGGTCATGCCCTCGTAGAACAGGCGGGCGTAGCACTGCGGGTAGATGTTGCCCACCATCTGGCCGCTGCCCATGTTGTAGCGGAAGTGCCGGTGGTCGTACGTGCCAAGCTCCGGCTCCGCCTCGTCCAGCCAGAAGACATGGACGCCCTTGTCATAGTAATTGGCCTTGCACTTCTCCCAGACGAAGGCGCGGGCGCGGGGATTCGTCGCGTCGAAGAACATGGAGTCCTCGACAAAGCGCATGCCGATCTGCTCGCCGTAATCCGCGCGCATGAGCAGGCCCTGCTGCTGCATCTGCTCGTAGTTTTCGCTGGTCAGCGCGACCTGCGGCCACACGGAAACCATCAGCTCGATGCCCATTTCCCTGAGCTCTTTGACCATTGCCTCCGGATCCGGGAAGTATTCCGGATCGAAGCGATAGTCGCCCATCTTCGGCCAGTGGAAGAAGTCCACGACGATCACGTCGATGGGCAGGCCGCGGCACTTGTACTCCCGGGCGACGTTCAGAAGCTGCTCCTGATTCCAGTATCTGAGCTTGCACTGCCAGAAACCCAGCCCGTACTCAGGCATCATCGGCACAAAGCCCGTGGCGCGGGCGTAGTTGCGGCTGATGTCGGCGGGCGTGTCGCCAGCAGTGACCCAGTAGTCCACCTGGCGCGAAGCCTCAGCGTGCCAGGTCGTGCGGTTTTTGCCGAAGGTCACATAACCCAGCGCCGGATTGTGCCACAGGAACCCGTATCCCAGCGAGGAGATGTAAAACGGCACGCTGGCTTGGGAGTTGCGGTGCTTGAGCTCAAGGGTGCAGCCCTTCCAGTCGACCTCCGCCTCCTGATACTGGCCCATGCCGTAGATGCGCTCGCCGTCGCGGCCTTCAAAGGTCACGTTGAGGGCGAAGTCCCCGCCCGTCATAGGCATGTATTCGCGCGATTTCAGGGTCAGCGCGTTGCCGCTGTCCGTGTCCTGAAGGAGCGTCTCGCCCTTGTCGTTGTAAAAGGTGATCCGGCCGTCTCCCTTCCAGCCGGCCCGCTCCACGACGGCCGTGATCTTGCCGTTGCGGATGACGCCCTTCTTCTCCTCCAGGGTGATTTCGACTTCGCAGCCGTCCGCGCACGGGTCGAGCAGGGCGAAGCGGTCGTCACGCACGTCGCTCATGAGCGCCGCGCGCACGCGCAGGCTGTCCTTTCCCCACGGGCTTACGATAATGGTCTCGCCGTTGCTGCGAAAGATGAGGTCGTTACCATTGCGACTGACATACTTCATGATGGTGCTCCTTCTATGTCATGATACCTAGTTCCATTATAAGGGGCTGTCAGAGACAGCCCCCGTAAATCAATATACTACCCACACATTATACTATTAGTCGGATACTCTTGCAACAGCGTTTCTCTCAATCTCAAGATACTCCTGAAGGCCTACTTCTTCCAAGCTGGCTATGTACTCATCCCATTCATCCTCAATGCCGCCATCAACGACCCAGTGGGCACGTCTCTCGGTCACAATACGCTCCACATCAGTGAGGATTTCGGAAACGATGTCATTATCCATGGGCTCCAGAATCACAGCGGGCACCGCACGATTCGGATTGAAATAAGGCTGATATCCCTTGTCGAGTTCCAGTTTTGTCTTAGCCCAGGTATTGGGAAGGATCAACTCCTGTGTCGACTGGGAAACATAATACGGGCCTTCATCACCCATGCCGTTTTTCCAAAGCCAGGAATCCGGATCGTATGCTGGATCAGCAGGCTCGAGAAGCTGATAGGTGCCATCGTCCTTCTTCTCAATACACAGATCCATGGGGCCAAAGTAGTTCTGCATGCCATATTCATCTTCATAGAACTTGTCCAGCCACTTCATGGTTTCCGCCGGATACTCGTTGAAAGTCGTCAAGGAAACCACATTATAGCCTGAAGCACCGCAAGCAACCATCAGGTAGTTGCTCGCCCACTCCTGAGAGCCGTCGGGGCCGATCAGAGGAAGCATTTGAACGAACTGATCGCGATACTCCGATGAAATATGAGCCGGTGTCCATCCACAGGCAAAGCCATACTTGCAGTCACCGCCCAGGCCCATAGCCCCCATATAGGAAGACCAGTCCATGGTGAGGAAATCACTATAGATCAGACCTTCGCTGTACAGGTCATGCATCCAGGAGATGTAGTTCTTGTAATTCTCGGTAGCAGGCACATAAACCATGTTGCCATCGTTATCATAAGCCAAGTCAGAGTCAATAGAATCCGTGATACCGAAAGACCCCATCAACGTTCTGAAGCCAAAGTTATTATTGTAAACATAGGCATACATGGGGATTTCATCGGCTTCACCGTTGCCATTTGGGTCATCATTCTTGAAATGACGCATGACATCCGTGAATTCGTCGATCGTCGTGGGCATCTCCAAATTCAGATTGTCCAGCCAAGTCTTATTGATGAAAGCTGCGCCAAAATGAGAGGGACGCAGGGGCATGACGTGAGGTAGCGCATAAATATTCCCATCCGGCCAGGTTACCAGGTCCGCCAGGCCAGGAACGTCTTCGAACATCCGCTTGATGTTCGGACAATTCTCCTCAATCAAGTCATTCAGAGGCAGGAAATAATCAATATTCTGAGTGATATCAGAAACCTTCAGCGCATAGCACCCAAAGAACACATCAGGCAGATCGCCGGAAGCCAGGACCAAAGGCTTTTTCTCATCCCAACCGGTCCTTACATATTCCCATTCTATGTTCATATTGGTCGCTTCAGCGATTTCCTGATAATAGGGCAGGGTTTCCAGGTCGTCAGTATGCGATGAGAGTACCGCCACGGCTGAAATCGTCGTCGGCTCTTCAGCCAGAGCGACAAAAGACACGCTGACTAGCAGCATGGCCAGCAAGATCGCAAAGAATCTCTTCATGTTCGATAACCTCCTACTCAAATTAAATGTCGATGCAAGTTATGCGCTCCTCCATCATAAATGAACCACTACAACCCTCCTTTTGTGCAAAATTCTATAACGGTGGAACGCTGATTTATCCCTTGATGGAACCGATCATGACACCCTTCGTGAAGTATTTCTGCAAGAAAGGATAGAAGATCATCATCGGTAGAGTCGAAACGATGATTATGCAGTATTTGATCAACTCCTGCTTGCGCAGCGCAGCAATATCGGACATGGTGAAATCGTTGGTACTATTCATAATGAGGATTTCCCTTAAAACCACCTGAAGAGAAATACGCTCTGGGCTGCTCAAATAGATCATCGCATAGAAATAATCGTTCCAAATACCTACGGCGACATACAGCGCTATTACTGCAATGATGGCTTTGGAGAGCGGAAGCACAATTCTAATGAAGCGCTTAAAATCGGAACAGCCATCGATGGCAGCAGCGTCCAGCAATTCCTGAGGAATGGTGCTCTGAAAGAAAGTTCTCCCAATAATGGCATGATATACACTAAAGCACCCTGGCAAAATCACCACCCAAAGCGAATCAAGAATGCCATAATTCTTCATCGCAATATAAGTAGGCACTAAACCACCCGAAAAGAACATTGTGATGGTAAATAGAATCATAACCGGTCTCTTAAGCATCAGATTCGGACGCGATAGAGCATAGGCTGCCGGTATGGTAACCAGAAGATGCGTCAAAGATCCTGTAATGGTATAAAGAATCGTATTTCGGTAACCAATCCATATACGTTCATACTCAAATACCGCTTCATATCCTATGACCGTCGGCATAGAAGGCCACAGCCAAACATGCCCTGAAGCCACCTCGGAAGGTGAAGAAACGGACGCTATGATGATAAAATAAATTGGATACGCAATAATCAGGAGAATCAAAACACATAGCGTATAGATGAAAGCTTCAAATACGACGTCACCTTTGGTACGTCGGCTGAAAACGCTTTCTGCCACTTTTTTCTTCATGTCAACACTTCCTCACCACAGGCTCGTTTCACCGAGTCGTTTTGAAACTGTATTAACCATTAACACAAGGACGAAGCTGACAATCGTATTAAACAGATTCACAGCCGCAGAATAGCTGTATTGGGATTTTTTCAATCCAATCTTGTAAACATAGGTGGCTATAGTTTCGGAGACTGGCAGATTCAAATCATTCTGCATCAGAAAGACCTTGTCAAAGCTGACGTTCATAACTCGACCAGCACTCAGTATCAACAAAATGACCACAGTAGGCAGAATGCAGGGTATATCTATATGAACGATACACTGAAAGCGACTAGCCCCATCGATGACAGCTGCCTCATAGAGGGCCATATCGACTGCTGAAAGAGCAGCCAAATAGATAATAGAATCCCACCCCATGTGTTGCCAGATATTTGTGGCTATGTAGAGCGGTCGAAAGGCTGTCTTTGACGCCAGAAGATTTGGCGGATTCGTCACGCCAAGCGCACGACCCAAATGCCCGAACAATCCCGTGGACGGTGTGAAGAACACTATGATCATACCCACCATAACAACGGTTGAGATGAAGTGTGGCATATAGGTCACCGTTTGCAGCACTTTCTTAAAACGTTCTGCACGGATCTGATTGATCATCAAAGCAAGAATAATCGGCGCCGGAAACCCGGCGATGATACCAAACACGCTCAGATAGAGCGTATTCTCCAGCAAATTCCTGAATTGATGCCCCTTGAAGAAGCGCTGAAAGTGTGCAAAACCTACCCATTCACTGCCCCAGATGCCTTTAATGGGTTTAAAATCCTTAAAAGCCATCTGTACACCGTACATGGGGACATAGGCAAACATAATGATGGCAATCACCGCTGGAATCAGCATGATATATATCTGCCAGTTAGTCGTTATATCCCGTTTCAAACGTTGCAACAACGGCTTTCGTCCCGCCAACGATAAAGAACCATGACTCATGTGCTCACCTCCAGGCGCATATATTCAATCCATCAAACCCGCTTAAACACCGGAATAATGTCCAGCGGGGCAGGTACTGTCACCCAGGTATTACCTTCATGAATCGTCCCAGTATCGATGTTTTTCCACTGTCCTTCCGGGAGATAAACATCTATCTCACGGACGCCAGCCTCCATGACCGGCGCAACGATAAAGTCCGGGCCGAACATATACTGTGTCTTAAGATTCCAGCATATCCCGTCCTGGGGATAGTCATAAAACATTGGGCGCATGACAGGCGTACCCGTCTCATGGAGTGTTTTCATCTGCTCCCGGATATACGGCCTCATCTGCTCTCGCAATGAGATGTATTTCTTGCAGATCGAGAAGATCTCATCGCCAAAACTCCAGATCTCGTTATCACCGCCTGAGCCAACCAGCGCGCCCTCCACCGCGTGTCCATGTTCACGACTCCCATGCAGGCGCATGACTGGACAGAAACAACCATAAGCGAACCAGCGCGCAAAGAGTTCTCTGAATAGAGGATTCTCCCCATCTCCCCCATGGAAACCACCGATATCTGTCGTCCACCAAGGAATTCCCGCAATGGACATGTTCAAACCTGCCTGTACCTGACGGGCAAAGCATTCAAAGGAGGAAAGAATGTCACCTGACCATACCAAAGCGCCGTATTTGGCGGATCCCACCCAAGCGCTTCGAATTAGGGAAATTGGCTTTTCATCACCATTTTCCGTCATACCATCATAAAAAGCCTTTAGATATAGCTTCGGATAAACGTTTCCAACTTCAAGATCCCCGCCCTGCGAATAATAATAAGAACGGTAATCAAACGTCCCATACTCCGGTTCAGCCACATCCAGCCAATACAATTGAGCACCTTTGTCCCAATAATTAGTTTTGACTTTATTCCAAACGTAATCCCTTGCCTCTGGGTTCGTCGCATCAAAAAACACAACACTGTCAATCATATCCATCGTATTACGTACGCCATTAACACAACGGGTAAGATATCCTTTCTCCATCATCTCCTTATAATTTTCAGAAAACTTACTGACCGTAGGCCAAATACTGACCATCAACCGAATTCCCATGTCCTTGAGTTCTCTACACATTCCCACTGGATCCGGCCAATGTTTCGGATCAAACTTGAAATCGCCCTCACGCGTCCAGTGGAAGAAATCACAAACAATAACATCCAGTTGAATACCCAACTCTTTGTAGCGCCGCGCCACTGTTAACAGCTCCTCCTGAGTGGCATAGCGCAGCTTACACTGCCAAAAGCCCATACCATATTCAGGCATCATGGGTGGCAAACCAGTTAGACGCATGTAATTCTGTTGGATTTCCGCGGGTGAATCGCCCGCAATCACCAAATAATCAATCTCAGGTGTGGCCTCAGCTTCCCATTCGGTCATGTTATTGCCAAAAACCACACGGCCGATAGCTGGATTATTCCACAAAAAACCATATCCGACATTCGACACATAAAAAGGTACAGAAACCTGCGAGTTTCTCTGAGCTAGTTCGAGAATACAGCCTTTCATATCCATTTCATGTTGCTGATACTGACCCATGCCAAAGATCTTTTCGTCTTTATTCGGATAAAAACGAACATACGTCTCATACAGGTTCCCCTGCGGCGCCTTATACTCACGTGATGGTGACTTAAAGGGCGCGCTTATATCATTAAAGATATTCCTGGCTAATTCCTTCAGTAGTAATTTATCCTGATTGTTCTTGAAACATAACACGCCATGTTCATCGACTTCAGCGCAAAGCTTACCGTTGATAATCCGTCCGTACTTCACGGGCTTCATATCACGATAACACTGTTCTGGAGGTATAACCCGTTCCTGCACTGACACTTCACCTTGCACAGCATCCTTGCTGTCCAGTGCCCAATTACGCCCTGTAAATGTGGAATTCTGTGTCGCCCTCACACGTAAGGCATTTTCTCCCCACGCTTCGATCTGGACAATTTCACTGTCGTAGCGATAAATCAACTTGCCGTCATTGCCGTAAATCATCCTGATGCTCCTTTCACATGTACACAAACTATACCTCACATTTTAAGAACTGGAGCCGAATTTTAAACGGTATTTATAACAGTAGTTTAAAAAATAATGAATATTCTTTTATTAAATTTGAGTCTATATCGCTCTTTATATTGTCACCATAAGCAAAATACTATATAATTCTTTTGTCTATATTATATCATGGTTAAGTGCAGTCGCTATACCCAAAATTAGACATTAGTTGCACAATATGCGCCTATTCAAAGGAGGAATTATAATGGAATTCAATTTGGAAAAATCACTTTACGTAGACAATACTCTGAAAGAAATGGTGGTGCACCGTAACGGACTGCTGCCTCTTAAGACGTACCGCAGCGTCTCCGTATACTACCACTGGCATGAAGAATACGAATTCATTCTACACACGGCAGACGGGATCTGTCTCATCAATGGTCAAAAATATAACCTTTCTGCAGGAGACGCTCTTCTCATACAGGGCAACGAGCTTCATACCCGAAACCCGGACGCACAATTTTCACGATCTATGATTTCAATCGTTTTCCACCCGGATTTCATCAACGGCAGTAAAATCTACAACACTGACATACTTGGTAAGCTTCAATTCCAGCGCTATTTCTCTCAAACAGATCCCGTTGACCGTGAAGTGATTGCCTTACTCAACGAAGTGCTGTATTGTGAACAAAGAAAGGAACCTTATTATGAATACGAATTACAGATGACGCTATCGTACATCTTTACACTTCTTCTTAAGCACCATCGGTATTCGTCAATACCAAAAAAGACAGTCGCCCCAGCTCCAACGTCATTTATCAATTTACTCTCACATATCCAGGAAAACCTTGATAAGCCGATGACCTTGGTGGAGCTATCTGAGTATACACATTTCAGTATACCGTATATTATCAAGTTGTTCAAAAAGTATACGCTACAAACGCCCATTGACTACATCAAATCTTGTCGACTGGAAGCTGCGGGATTGAAACTAATCCACACAGATAAAACAGAAATAGAGATTGCGGAAGAGTGTGGATTCCAAAGCATAAGCTACTTTATTCGCTCATTCAAAGAACGCAACAAACTCACACCAGGCGAATTTCGCAAACAATACAAGTACTAATAATCAGGAGGATCAGCGGTATCAGGAACACGCACAGATATGAAAATAAAAACGTCCAGAACGTCCGCCTGTCAGGCTTCTTCACGGATTTCTCCTCTCCCTTCTGACGATCGCGCATAGCACGCCCGTGCGCCATGGAAAGCCCCGTTGTCAATATGCCCGCGCTGTGGTACAATACTCCCGAAAGCGAGGTGCGGAGCCGTGTGTGAAAACTTCCCGAGTCCGGAGGGCCTCCGCGCCCTGCGCTATTACCAGGGCGACGTTGAAGGCGACGACCCCTTCTGGGGCGATCCCCGCGCCTACGTGACCCTGAACGCACTGTTCTTACCCGGCCTCATGGCGGAGAAAGAGCGCGTCCGCGAGGGCAAGCGGCTGAATCCGGAGATTTTGGCGGATGGCCATCGGCTCTCACGGCTGATCGAAGACCTGACGGGCCTTTGTCGGCCCCTGCCCGCGCCGATGCAGACGCGCCGCGTGGAACGCCTCGCCGAATTCGCCCTGATCAGGGACAGCGGCCGGCTGTACGGCTTTACCTCCACCTCGAAAAGGGGGTTCCTCCCCTCCTACGCGGACAAGCGCGGTGTGGCGCTGCTCGTATTTCGCCTGCCCGCTGGCACACCCTGCGTGGATCTCAGCGCCGTCCTGCCCCATTACCTGAAGGCGGACGAGGCCGAGGTTCTGCTGCCGCCGGGGCTCTCCGTCC
>JAFRLF010000173.1 GCA_017431365.1 Clostridia bacterium
AGACAAGCTTGCGACATCATCCTCCAGAACATCGATTTGCACAAGTTGGTGGACTACAGCCCAGAGCACTTGACCAAAGAAGCCAGAGCTCTCCAAATCACGCTAGCGTGCAAGTTAAATGGTGACGTGCGTGACGCAGCCGGGAAAGCATAAAAAAGCAGAGCGCCTGACACGCTCTGCCCAACCTGAAAACCTTATCTCAGCAACCGAGGATAATCCGTCCTGCCGTTTACCACGCGGTAGATGACGACCGTGCCGTCGATGATTTTGTATACCGCCACATGGGCGATTGTATCAGAATCGAGACACAGGCGCAAGCGATTTTTAAGAGATTCTGCAATTTAAACCTTTCCTCTTTGATGAATCTGGTCAAAACAGGAGGACTGTACTTTGATCGAAAAACTAATTACCGCCATACAACACTTGTTCAAATACCGCCCGCTGATCCACGAGCTGGTCATCCGTGACCTCAAGGTCAAGTACCGCCGGAGCTTTCTCGGCTACCTTTGGAGTCTGCTGAATCCGCTGCTGATGATGACCGTCATGGCCGTGGTGTTCAGTCATGTGTTCCGGGCCAATGTGGACAATTACCCGCTGTACCTGATCAGCGGCCAGACCCTGTTCAGCTTCTTCACCGAGAGCACCAACAGGGCCATGTACTCGATCCTCGAAAACGCGCAGCTGATCAAGAAAATCTACATACCCAAGTTCATTTTCCCGATCTCGCGTGTCGTCTCCTCTTTTGTCACCATGAGCTTCAGCCTGACCGCGATTTTGATCGTCATGCTCGTGACCCGCGCACGCTTTTACTGGACGATCCTGCTGATCCCCATCCCCATCGCCTTCCTCTTCCTGTTCTGCTGCGGCATGGGCATGATACTGTCGGCCCTGTCGGTCTACTTCCGGGACATTACCCATCTCTGGGGCGTGGCGACGCTCGCCTGGATGTACGGGACGCCGATCTTCTATACGATTGATATGATGCCGGGACGGATCATGGCCCTGATGAAGCTCAACCCGATGTATCACTTTCTCAACACCTTCCGCAATCTGGTCATGTTCGGCAACATCCCCGGTCCCAATGCTTGGATCGGCTGCATTTTGAGCGGGCTGGTGGTCTTCGCGCTGGGCCTGTTCGTCTTCGGCAGGCTGCAGAAAGACTTCATCCTGTATATCTGACGGAGGGCGGAACATGGCAAACCCTATCATTGAAGTCAACAACGTCTCCCGCCGCTTTAACCTTGCGACGGAGCGGACGGATACCATCAAGGAATATATTTTAAAAATGGCCAGGGGGCAGCTCTTTTTCAATGAGTTCTGGGCCCTGCGGGACGTGTCCTTCTCCGTAGAGCCGGGAGACTCCCTCGCGCTGATCGGCCGCAACGGCTGCGGCAAGAGCACCATGCTCAAGGTCATTGCCGGCGTCATGTCGCCCACCACAGGCAGCGTGAAAGTGCGAGGCAACATCGCTCCGCTCATTGAACTGGGCGCGGGCTTTGACATGGACCTGACTGCCCGTGAGAACATCTATATGAACGGCGCGATCATGGGCTTTGACCGGAAATTCATGAACGCCCACTTCGACGAAATCGTGGACTTTTCAGAGCTTAATGACTTTCTCGATGTGCCGGTCAAGAATTTCTCCTCCGGCATGCTGGCGCGCCTGGGCTTCTCTGTCGCTACCATCGTGGAGGCCGAAATTCTGATCGTGGACGAGATTCTCGCGGTGGGCGACGCTGCGTTTCAGCGCAAGTGCGAACAAAAGATGGACAATCTTCTGTCCGGCGGCACCACACTGATCTTCGTCAGCCATTCGGGCGAACAGGTCAAGCGCCTGTGCAGAAGGGCTGTCTGGCTCGATCACGGCCAGATTCAGATGATCGGCGACAGCACGGAGGTCTACGACGCCTATCAGCGTTTTCTGGATAACGGCTGCCAGTAAAGAAGGAGAACAACATGATGAATAAATACGACTACCTCATCGTAGGCGCGGGGCTGTACGGCGCGGTGTTCGCCCAGCAGGCGAAAGAGCGCGGCAAAAGCGTCCTCGTCATCGACCGCCGGCCGCACATCGCGGGCAATGTGTACACCGAGACGGTGGAGGGCATCCATGTCCACCGCTACGGCGCACACATTTTCCACACCAACGACCGCGCGGTGTGGGCGTACGTGAATCGTTTCGCGGAGTTTAACCGCTTCACCAACTCCCCGGTGGCAAACTATAAGGGCGAGCTCTACAGCCTGCCCTTCAACATGTACACGTTCAATAAGATGTGGGGTGTTGTGACGCCGCAGGAGGCCGCCGCCGAGATCGAGCGCCAGCGCCGCGAGGCCGGGATCGCCGAGCTCCGCAATCTCGAGGAGCAGGCGATCAGCCTCGTCGGCCGCGACATCTACGAGAAGCTGGTCAAGGGTTACACCGAGAAGCAGTGGGGCCGCCCCTGCACAGAGCTGCCTGCTTTTATCATCAGGCGCCTGCCCGTGCGCCTGACCTTCGACAACAACTACTTCAGCGCCCTCTACCAGGGCATTCCCGTCGGCGGATATACGAGGATGGTGGAGAACATGCTGGACGGGATCGAGGTCCGGCTGGGCGTCGACTATCTTTAAAACCGAGAAGCGCTGGACGCCCTGGCGGAGACGACAGTCTACACCGGCGCGATCGACGCCTTTTACGGCTACCGCTTCGGGCCGCTGGAATACCGCTCGGTGCGCTTCGAGACGGAGCTTCTGGACGTGCCGAACTTC
>JAFRLF010000022.1 GCA_017431365.1 Clostridia bacterium
CGATGACCAGGTACTGCCCGGTCTCGTTTTCGCTCACGTCGATGACCACGATGTTCGGCTCCTGGGACAACACTTCGACGATCGATCCTTTGCAGCGGAAGACCTTGCCGTCCCAGATGTCCCAGCAGTAGATCAGCTGCCGGTAGTCCATGGCCCAGGCGCTGCGCGTGTACTCGCCGATGGTGGGTACATAGCTGATGTCAAAGGCCATCACGGCGTCTTCGTGTCCGTCCATCTGCGCGCGGACGACGACCTGATTGTCGCCGTAATGCGTGAAGTCGGCGATAAAGCTGAACGACCCGTCCGGTTCGCGGGTAAACGAGCCGTCCTCATACGGGGATTCGATGGTCAGATTGGCCAGAGGATCCACCGAACCGCGAACGGTCTTCGAAGGCAGCGTCGAGGTGAACGTGGTGGCGGGCGAGAGACTCAGGTCGATGTCCATGGGCTGGCGGTAGAACACGAGGTCGGCCCGGGTCTCCAGATGGTTGGGCGTCTGCACGAGAATGGAGATCGGGTTGTTGCCCACGGCGTATATGGCCACGGCAACGCTGAGGTCGCCCTGCCGGGTAACCATGCTGCTCACGTCCTCGCCGCCAACCAGTACGGTTGAGCCGTAAACCACGTTCATCTTTATGTCGTAGCTGGAGGACAGCGTGGTGACGTTGTTTTCCGTCGGCTGCGTGATGATCAGGGGAGAAGACGGCATGTCCACCGTAAAACTGATGATGGGGAGAAGGGTCTTTTCTCCGCTCTCGCTGGTCAGGACAGAGGTGAGCGTCACATCCGCCCGGGTCGAAGTGGTGTTGGCCATGGAAAACCACTGCGAATCCGCGATTTCGATCCGCGTCTTGCCGCCGACGACCACATACCGCTCGTTCAGTTCCTCGACGTATATGCTGTCGCCGTCGTTGCCGTAGAACGTGACGGCGTGTCCCTCGCGCCCGTCCGACATGGAGATGGCTTCCAGCTCGGGCATGCGGACGTCGCCCCGGGCGTAGGCGCGCTGAACGGAATCGGCCTCGATCCAGTAATACAGCTTATAAATGCCGAACGCCAGAATGATGAACGACAGGATCAGCGTGAGTACCCAGACCACGATTTTCATAAACACGGTGAGAGTGCTCTCCCATTCGCGCGCTTCCGCGCTCTTCTCCACGTCGAAGACATGGGTCAGATCCGCGCCGCACTCAGGGCAGACGGTTAGTCCGCGCTTTAATCGGGTGCCGCACTCCGGACAGGTCATGGGTCTCACCTCCTCGTCGGACGGGCGCGGGACTGCTCCCGCGCTCTACTCGCTCAGTAATGACAGTTCTCCGTTTGTGACGCGCCACGCTGAGCCGATCTGCGCGTCGCTCAGATCGGTCATGTCCGTGCAGGTGACGATAGTCTGTATGCCGGATATGTGACTGAGAAGGCGCCGGCGCCTCTGGGGGTCCAGCTCGCTCATGACGTCGTCCAGCATGAGAATCGGCGGTTCGTGAAGCTCCTCTTTCATGATGAGCAGCTCGGACAGCTTGAGCGCGAGGGCGACGGTGCGCTGCTGGCCCTGAGAGGCGTACGCCCACGCGTCGATGCCGTTGATCAGCAGGGCGATGTCGTCCCGATGCGGGCCGCAGAGCGTGGTGCCGCGGCGCAGGTCGTTCTCACGCATGCTCTGAAGCGCGCTCATGAGCTCTTCGGGCCGGGGACGCTCTCCGAAGCGCACGGACGGCTCGTACCGGACGTCGAGCTTTTCCTTCTCGCCGGAGATATCGCTGTGCGCCTCGTTGGCGATGGCCGCGCATTTTTGAATGTATTGAGCCCGTGCCGACATCACGATGGCGCCGTGCTGCGCCAGCTGTTCGTCCCAGGCGTCCAGCGTGCGCAGCAGCTCCGCTCTGTCCTGTATGTCGCGCAGGAGTTTATTGCGCTGTGTCAGGGCGTGGGTGTACCGCTGCAGCGCGTAATAGTAAGAGGGCCTGATCTGGCTGATCGCCATGTCGAGGAAGCGACGCCGTTCCTCCGGTCCGTCCTTCACAAGGCGAAGATTTTCCGGCGCGAAGAGCACGCCGCTGACATGACCCATCAGCTCGCCGGAGCGGCTCAGCGTGTTTCCGTTTACTTTGACGGTTTTTCGGGCACTTCGGTTCAGCAGCATATCTACATCGTGCCGGCCGTCGCGCCGCTGGGCCGTGACGGTCACCCGGCCCGTCTCCTCGCCGAGACGGACGAGCTCCCTGTCCCGGGGCGTGCGGTGACTGCGGCCCATGCAGCACAGCACGACGGCCTCGAGAAGGGCCGTCTTCCCCTGACCGTTGTCGCCCACGAGGGCTGTGACGCCCGCGCAGGGATGAAAAGCCGCCTGCGCGTAATTGCGGAAGTTTCTGAGCGCGATGTCGGTGATCTGCATGGCGGTTTTACTGCGCCGCGGAGCCCTTCAGGCGGGAGAAGGCTTTCTTTCTCTTTTCAACGTTCAGCTCGCGCTTCCTCATGCGGATGGAGCGGGGCGTGATCTCGACGAGTTCGTCGTCGTCAATGAACTCGAGTGCCTCCTCGAGGGTGGGAATGCGCACGTTGGTGATCTTCAGGGCTTCCTCGGCGCCGGCGGCGTTGCGGATCGAGGTCAGATGCTTCTTTTTGCAGACGTTGACGTCGATGTCGCCGGGGCGGCTGTTGCGCCCGACGATCATGCCGGTATACACCTTTGTCTGCGGATAGATGAACAGAAGTCCGCGGTCCTGTATGTCGAACATGGCGTAGCTCGTGGTGTCGCCGGTCTCGAAGGCGACGAGTGACCCCACCGTGCGGGTGGGAATGTCGCCCTTCACCGGCTCGTATCCGTCGAACACCGCGCTCATGACGCCCTCGCCGCGAGTGTCGGTCAGGAACTCGCTGCGATAGCCGAACAGCCCGCGCGAGGGGATGCGGAACTCGAGCCTGACGCGATCCTGTCCGCTCATGGATTCCATCGTGCCGCGGCGGCGGCCCAGCTTTTCGATGACACTGCCGGCGTATTCGCTCGGCACGTCCACGATGACGCGCTCCATGGGCTCACACTTGCGTCCGTCGATCTCGCGGAAGAGCACGACGGGCTTGGTGACCTGGAACTCGTATCCCTGGCGGCGCATGGTCTCGATGAGGATGGACAGATGCAGCTCACCCCGGCCCGAGACCTTGAACGCGTCCGTGGTTTCCGTGTCCTCGACCCGCAGGGAGACGTCGGTCTGCATTTCCTTGAAAAGGCGCGCCCTCAGATGGCGGGAGGTGACGTACTGGCCCTCGGTGCCGGCGAAGGGACTGTCGTTGACGCAGAAGGTCATGCTCACCGTGGGTTCGGAGATCTTGATAAAGGGGAGAGGTTCGGCGTATCCCAGCTGGCAGATCGTGTCGCCGATCATCACGTCCTCGAAGCCGGTGATGGCGACGATGTCGCCCATGCTAGCCTCTTCCACGGGGACGCGCTTCAGGCCGTCAAAGCAGAAGAGACCGTTGAGGCGCGTGGGGGCGGAGACGTCATCCTTGCCGTAAACGCAGCGCACGGCCATCTGGTTGGCGGTGAGCTTGCCACGCTCGATGCGCCCCACGCCGATGCGGCCCACGTAATCGTTGTAGTCGATGGTCGATATGAGCACCTGCGCCGGAGCGTCCACGTCGCCCTCGGGCGCGGGAATGTGCTCGAGGATCGTGTCGAACAGGGGCCGCAGGTCCGGAGTGGGATTGTTGTAGTCGAGGGTGGCGGTGCCGGAGCGGCCGGAAGCGAAGACGATCGGGCTGTCAAGCTGCTCGTCGCTGGCGTCCAGGTCGAGCAGGAGTTCCAGCGTCTCGTCCACGACCTCGGCGCAGCGGGCGTCGGGACGGTCCATCTTGTTCACGACGATGATCACGGGGAGGTCAAGCTCCAGCGCCTTCTTGAGGACGAAGCGGGTCTGGGGCATCGGGCCCTCAAACGAGTCCACGAGCAGCAGCACGCCGTTGACCATCTTCAGGACGCGCTCGACTTCGCCGCCGAAATCGGCGTGGCCGGGCGTGTCGACGATGTTGATCTTGACGCCTTTATAGTGTACCGCCGTGTTTTTTGACAGGATCGTGATGCCGCGCTCGCGTTCGAGGTCATTTGAGTCCATGACGCGGTCGGCGACCTGCTGGTTTTCACGGAAGACGCCGCCCTGTTTGAGCATTTCGTCTACCAGGGTGGTCTTGCCGTGGTCAACGTGGGCGATGATGGCGATGTTTCTCAGATCTTCCCTTTTCGTGATCAAGAATAAGACTCCTTTTTATTGTACGCTTTGAGTGATATGCAACCCGTACATTCTATGACGCGAAAACGCGCTCTTTCTATCACGGATGTGTAATTTTTGGACGCGCTCCGCAAGAGGGTCACTCGGCGAACATCGCCTCTTCGATCATGAGGCACAGCCTGTGATAAAACATGAGGTGATCCTCCTGAACGAGATAGGTCTCCGTCTCGTCGGATTTGAGGGTCAGATCGCAAAGAGTTTCAAGTGCGCCGCCACTTGTTCCCGTCATGCCGACGGTGTAGAGCCCCAGCGCCTTCGCGGCCTTCACGGCCCATATGACGTTTTTCGCGTTTCCCGAGGTGGAGATGCCGATCAGCGCGTCGCCCGGACGGCCGTAGGCCATGACCTGCTGCGCGTAGACGTATTCGCCGCCCTGATCGTTGTTGACCGCGGCGATGAGCGCGCTGTTGGCCGTCAGGTCGATGGCGGGCAGCCCCAATTGCAGCCGGTTCGTGCCGATTGCCGCTTGCAGCGTGGAAGGCAGGGGACGCCTCTTTTTGAAGCCCTTGACGAGCTCGCCTGTGATGTGGGCGCAGTCCGCCGCGGAGCCGCCGTTTCCGCAGAGCAGGAGCTTTCCGCCCGATTCAAAGGTCTTTACGAGCTGTTCCGCAACCGGACGCAGGGAAACGTGCGTGATGTCCGTCATGAAATAACGCCTCTTTTCTCATCAAATAAGAACAACCGCCCGGTAAAGCCGGGCGGCGCGTATGGGTTCAATTTGTTCAGTCAGCGGCGACCTCAGCCTTGGGGTAGATGCTGACCTGCTTGCGCGTCTTGTCCTTGCGCTCGAAGCGGACGATACCGTCCATCTTCGCGTAGAGGGTGTCGTCATCGCCGATGCCCACGTTCAGGCCGGGATGGATGACGGTGCCGCGCTGACGCACGAGAATGTTGCCCGCAAGCACGAACTGACCGTCGGCACGCTTCACACCCAGGCGCTGGGCATGAGAGTCACGGCCGTTGCGGGAGCTGCCCATTCCTTTTTTATGAGCGAACAGCTGCAAATTCATGATCATCATGTGCATGACCTCCTGTCTTTCGTAATGACCCGCACATTGTCGGGATATTGTCGGTTGATATCCTCCAGACCCAGCCGGGCTGCCTTCAGTAGAAGACTTGCGTCCTCGCTCTGCCTGGGCGTGATCCCGCGCGGGAGAGTCAGCTTCAGATAGCCGATTTCCTCGTTCGTCCGGATCTCGGGCGCAGCCCCAACCAGCGCTTCGATGGCGTTGGCGCAGGCTGTCAGCAGCGCGCTGACCCCGGCGCAGACGATGTCGGAACCGCTTTCCGCGTATCCGGCGTGCCCCTCGCATTCAAACCCGGTGAGTCGTTCACCTTCACGGAAAAAGGCTGCGCGAATCATGTCAGCCCTGGATGGCCGTGATTTCAACCTTGGTGTAGGGCTGACGATGGCCCTGCTTTTTGCGCTCGTTCTTCTTGGCCTTGTACTTGTACACGACGACCTTCGCGCTCTTGACCTGGCCGAGCACCTTGCCCTCGACCTTCGCGCCGGTGACCACAGGAGCCCCGATGATCGCGCCTTCGTCCTTGCCGAGCATCAGCACGTCAAAATTGACGGTGTCGCCCTCGTTGGCCTCGATCTTCTCGACATAGATGGTGTCGCCCTGCTGCACGCGGTACTGCTTGCCGCCGGTTTTCACGATTGCATACATTTTGGTTGCACCTCCTTACAAAGTCTCGCCGGACGCAGGCAGCCATGACGGCATTTCAAAAGCCCGCTCCGCGCGGTTACCTGAAAATTATACCGGTTTTGGGTATCGGTGTCAATCGTGCACAGAAATTTTACCCGGCGTCCCGCGCTGAGAAACGGTTTTGCCCGTCGTACGGATGTGTTGCGCTTGTTCAAAGGTGGGACAGGGCTGTCGATTATATTGACAGGGGACGGGTTCGCAATTACAATGCCAAGTGGGATTATGATGCTGGACGAAAAGTACACTGTTTCGTCGGCAGAGCGAAAGCCCGGGCGTCAGGTATACACCCGCGCCATAGCGGCTATGAATGATGAATGAGGGGACGGATTGGATATGATCGACGTTCGCACCTTTGGCGCCGCGGGAGACGGCGCTTGCAACGACTATCCGGCCATACAGGCCGCTCTCGACGCGGGAGCGAGGGACATCTGCATTCCCGCGGGGACGTATCTTGTGAGCGATCCGCTGAAGGTGCCTTCGCACCGTCACATTCACGCGGAAGAGGCTACCCGCGTGATCTTCGCCCCCAGTCGGCCCATGAGACAGGGGGATTTCCTCCTGACCAACGCCGACACGGAGGACGGAAACGAGGACATCACCTTAGAGGGCGGCGTCTGGGACGGCGGTTATGGCCGGCCGAACAACAAAAAGCCGGGCGAAATCTTTGAGATCGGCTCGCCCAGCGGGACCTGCCTCAACTTCGTGACGGTAAAGGGATTAAAGCTCGCCAATCTGACTGTCGCCAATCCGGTGGGATATTATATCCGGCTTGGACGCGTCCGTGGTTTTGAGATCAGGGATATACGCTTTGCGTCTGATGTCCCCGGCCCGAATCAGGACGGGCTGCATTTCGGAGGGTACTGCCGGGACGGGCTGGTTGAAAACATGCGGGCCGTAACGAAGGGGCAGACCAACGACGACCTTCTGGCCTTTAACGCCGACGATTCCATTCAGAGGCAGGAAAACCGTGGATTGACCTGCGGCCCGATCGAGAACATCGTATGCCGGAACATATTCGCTGAAGATTGCCACACCGCGATACGCATGGCCTCCATCACCTCCCCGATCCGGCATATCCGAATCGAGAATCTGACGGCGGGCTGCCGGTGCATGGCCGTCAACATGGACGCGCTCAGGTACTGTCGCTCGCCCCTGCTGGTGGAGAGCAGCGCGCCCAACGGGGTGGGGGACGTGTCAGATGTGCGCATTGAGAATATGACGGTCTGGTTTACCCCGTCGGAGAACAGGCCTGACGCCCTTCTGGACATCGAGGAGCATTGTGACGGCGTGGAATTTGCCAGCTTTTCCCGTCCGGCGGAGCGGGACGCCCATCCCGAAACGCCTACGATCCTTGCAAGGCACCTGACTCGGCAGACGGTCATCGCGGACGGGCAGCAAACGCGTCTGACCGATAAAACCCAGACCTGCGCGCTGCAGGGGGACATCGCCTCGATCCGCCTGGACAGGATATAAAAAACCCATCCGGCAGGGGATTTTGCCGCGGCCGTGACGGCGAAGATCATTGCAAGCGGCTTTTTCACGGGATAGCTTTACTTTGATATGATTTTTGCTGTCAGGTTTTATCGTCAGTTTCCGGGTTCGCCCGTCTCGGGCCGTGTCAAAATTGTATTCTCTCCCTTGAAAAGGCCTCCGCGTTGGCGTATAATGTAAACACACACAGAACCTGACGCGATACGCTGTCAGGAGGAGGCTATATGGGCATCAGCGCGCTATTGAACGACCCGCTCGGATATCTGAAAAACCTGCTCTTGCTGCTGCCGGCGATCCTGCCGGCGCTGGTGTTGCACGAGTGGGGGCATGCGTTTGTCGCCACAAAGCTCGGCGACCCGACGCCTTCCATGCTGGGTCGGCTGACCGTTGATCCGCGCAAGCACATCGACCCGATCGGCTTTATCAGCATGCTGGTGATCGGCCTTGGATGGGCGAAGCCCGTGCCCATCAACCCCCGTTACTACAAGCATCCCCGGCGGGACGATTTTTTCGTCTCCATCGCCGGGATCACGATGAACCTCATTCAGTTCGCCTTCGGCTGCGTCGTGCTGGTCGCGCTGTTCATCTTGAGCGCGTACGGGCACGTCAACCTCAGCTCCGGCACGATGTATTACGTCATGATCATCGTGGAGAATTTTATATGGCTCAATCTGAGCCTGGCCGTGTTCAATCTCCTGCCCGTGCCGCCGCTGGACGGCTATCACGTGATCAACGATCTGATCCTTCGCAAATCGCTCTTTGCCTCGCCTCAGGCCGCGCGGATCGGACAGATGATCCTGCTGGCGCTGCTCTGGACGGGCCTCCTCGACAAGCCGCTTTACGCCGTCAAGAGCTGGGCTTATTCGGGCCTGATCAACGCCCTTTTGCAGTTTTGCCGCACCGTCGGCATCGTATAGGGGTGAGGCATGGCATACGTCGTTTCTCTGAAGCAGTTTGACGGGCCGCTCGACCTGCTGCTCTCGCTCATCACAAAGGCGCAGATCGACATCAAGGACATCTTCGTCTCGCAGATCACCGAGCAGTATCTCGAGTACATGCAGGGCGTGGACGAGCTTGACATGGACGCGGCGAGCGAGTTTTTACAGATGGCCGCCACGCTGGTTGAAATCAAATCCCGGGCTCTGCTGCCCAAGCCGCCGTCGCCGGAGGATCCCGACGAGGAGACGCCGGAGCAGGCGCTGATCCGGCAGCTGACCGAATACAAGGCCTTCAAGCAAACGTGCGAGGATCTGAAAAAGCTGGAGGAGACCGCGGCCCTGATGCTGAGCAAGCTTCCGGAGGAGTATCCTCTGCCGCCGCCGGAGTATGAGCTGACCGGCCTGACGCTTGACGGCCTGACCCGGGCTTTTCTGCGGGTGCTCAGCCGGGCGCAGAACCATGAATCCCAGGTTCACCTGCGGGAAATCCGGCGCGACAGTTTCACGGTGCAGGGATGCATGAGCCGGCTGCAGGCCGCGGTGCGCCGCGGTCCCGTCACATTCAGCGCGCTCTTCGACGAGACGGTCTGCCGGGCCGAGGTGGTCGCCATGTTCATGGCGATGCTGGAACTCATGCGCCTGGGGCGCGTAAGCGTGCGGCAGGCCGGCGTATTTGATGATATCGAACTGAAGGCCGCGTGACGCGGCGGCAGGGAGGAGATCACATATGTCTGATGTTTTGACAAACGGCGCTCTTAGCGCCGAGGACTGGCTGAAGCTGAAGAGCGGTTCGGATATCCGGGGGGACGCGATGGCGCACGACGGCGTACAGCCCCTTCTGTCCGACGAAGTGGCCGAACGCGTTGGCTCCGCCTTTGCCGGCTGGCTGGCCGCGCATATGGGGCGCGACGTCGCTTCGCTGAAGGTGGCCGTGGGACACGACTCCCGGCTGACAGGGGTTTCATTGTCGGCGGGGATCGTCCGCGGACTGACCCGCGCGGGCGTCATGGCGCTGGACTGCGGCCTGTGCTCCACGCCCGCCATGTTCATGACGACCATCTCGCCCGAGACGGCGTGCGACGGCGCCGTGATGGTGACGGCCAGCCACCACCCCTGGTATCGCAACGGCTTCAAGCTGATCAGCCGCGAGGGCGGGCTATCCGGCGCGGACATCTCCCAGATCCTGGAAGACGCCCGGACGCTTAAGCTGCCCGTATCCCGCGTCTGTGCGTGCGACTTTTTGTCCATTTACAGCGGGCAGCTGACGGACATCGTGAAAAAGCGCCTGGACACCGCTTCGGACAAGCCGTTTTCCGGATTGCACGTGGTGGTGGACGCCGGCAACGGCGCGGGCGGCTTTTACGAGGCCTGGCTCCGCAGTCTGGGCGCCGATACCTCCGGCAGCCAATACCTGGACCCGGACGGGCGCTTCCCAAACCACATCCCCCACCCGGAGGACGAGACGGCCATGGCGGCTGTCTGCCGCGCGGTGCGCGAAGCCGGCGCGGATCTGGGTGTCATCTTCGACACGGACTGTGACCGCGCCGCCATCGTGGACGAGAAGGGGAACGAAATCAACCGCAATCGCCTGATCGCCCTGATTTCCGCCGTCCTGCTCAAAGAGGAGAGCGGTCAGGTCATCGTGACGGATTCTGTGACGTCTTCCGGTCTGGCGAAGTTTATCGCCCGGAAGGGCGGCGTGCACTACCGCTTCAAGAGGGGATACCGCAACGTCATCAGCGAGGCGCAACGCCTGAACGGCGAAGGCATAGCCTGCCCGCTGGCCATCGAGACCAGCGGCCACGCCGCGCTCAGGGAGAATTACTTCCTCGACGACGGCATGTATCTGGTGACGCGCCTGATCTGCGAGGCTGTAAAGATGAAGGCGCAGGGGTTGACCCTCGGCTCGCTGATTCAGGACCTTGAAGAACCCGTCGAGAGCGCCGAACTGAGGATGAATATCCTCGACGGCGATTTCAGAGCCGCGGGGGAAAGAATCATTTCCGCCCTGACTGCTCATGCCGAGGAGGATCCCGCCTGGCATCTGGCGCCGGACAATCGCGAGGGCGTGCGCGTCAGCTTTGACCTGAACGGCGGCCATGATAACGGATGGATGCTTCTGCGCCTGTCCGTACACGACCCGGTCATGCCGCTGAACGTCGAATCCGACGTCCCCGGCGGGGTAAAGATCATGCTGTCTGAGCTGCGCGCCTTCCTGAAGGATGAAAAGGCTCTCGACCTGACGCCGCTTGAACGGGCGGTCGACGGCTGACTTTTCACGCGAAGCGGCTGATCGGAACCCGGTATGAACCGTAACGACGCAAAGAACAAACGACACATAGAAAGGAAGAGATTCCCATGATCTCAAATGACAAACTCGTCGTCAACGCCATTCGCATCCTCTCCGCCGAGGCTGTGCAAAAGGCCAATTCCGGCCATCCCGGCATGCCCATGGGCTCGGCCGCCATGGCTTACGCGCTGTGGGGCAAGCAGATGACGTACGACCCGAAGCATCCCAAGTGGTGCAACCGCGACCGCTTCGTCCTGTCCTCCGGGCACGGTTCCATGCTGATGTACTCGCTTCTGCACCTGTTCGGCTTCGGCCTGACCATCGACGATCTCAAATCCTTCCGTCAGTTCGGCTCTCTGACGCCCGGCCATCCCGAATACGGCCACACCGTCGGCGTCGAGACGACCACCGGCCCTCTGGGTCAGGGCATCAGCAACTCTGTCGGCATGGCTCTGGCCGAGAGCTACCTGGCGGCACATTTCAACCGCGAGGGCTTCAACATCGTCGATCACTATACCTACGCCATCTGCGGCGACGGCTGCCTGATGGAGGGTATCAGCCACGAGGCGGCCTCTCTGGCCGGCACGTTGAAGCTGAATAAGCTCATCTGGCTGTACGACGACAACGAGATCTCCATCGAGGGCAACACGGACATCGCCTTCCGCGAGGACGTGCCCGCCCGCTTCCGCGCCTACGGCTGGAACGTCATCGACGTGGCCAACGGCAACTGCTGGCGCAAAGTCAACGACGCCGTCGAACTGGCCAAGGATTCCGACAAGCCCACCCTGATCGTATGCCACACCACCATCGGCTATGGCTCTCCCAAGGCCGGGATGGCGTCCTCTCACGGCGAGCCTCTCGGCGCGGACAACGTAGAAGCCACCAAGAAGGCCCTTGAGTGGCCCTGTGAAGAGCCCTTCGGTGTCCCCGCCGAGGTGTACGAGACCACCGCCGCCGTAGCTGAGAAGGGCGCCGCCGCGCGCGCCGCGTGGTGCGAACTCTACGACGCCTACAAGAAGGCGTATCCCGAACTGGCCGCCGAGTACGAAGCATGGTTCAGCGGCGAGCTGCCGGTGGACCTGCTCAACGACGAGTCCTACTGGAAGTTCGAAGGATCCACCGCCACCCGCGCTTCCTCCGGCGAGGTATTGAACCGCCTGTGCAAGGTGATCCCCAACATGATCGGCGGCTCCGCCGACCTGGCGCCTTCCAACAAGTCCAACATGAAGGGCCGCGGCGATTTCTCCGCCGAGGACCGCACGGGCGCGAACCTGCACTTCGGCGTGCGCGAACACGCGATGGCGGCCATCTGTAATGGCATCTACCTGCACGGCGGCCTCAGGCCGTACTGCGCGACGTTCTTCGTCTTCTCCGATTACATGAAGAACGCGATGCGGCTGAGCGCGCTGATGGGCCTGCCGATTCCGTATATCCTGACGCACGATTCCATCGGTGTGGGCGAGGACGGCCCCACTCATCAGCCCGTTGAGCACCTGGCCGGCCTGAGGGCCATGCCCGGGATGATCGTCTTCCGTCCCGCCGACAGCAAGGAGACGGCCGCGGGCTGGTACTGCGCCATGGCGGGCAAGCGGCCCGTGTCCCTGGTGCTGACCCGCCAGAACCTCCCCCTGTACGAGAACAGCGGCAAGGCCGCGCTGAAGGGCGGCTACATCCTCTCCGACAGCGAGAAGCCGATCCCCGACGTCATCCTCATGGCCTCCGGCTCCGAAGTCGAGCAGTGCATGGGCGCTAAGGACCTGCTGAAGGAAAAGGGCGTCGACGCCCGCGTGGTGTCCATGCCGTCGTTCGAACTGTTCGACGAGCAGCCCGAGGAGTACAAGGAGTCCGTCCTGCCCAAGGCCGTTCGCGCCCGCGTGGCCGTGGAAGCCGCGGCGACCTTCGGCTGGCACAAGTACGTCGGTCTGGACGGACAGGTCATCGGCCTTGACCAGTACGGCGCTTCGGCTCCCGCGAAGCTTCTGTTCAAGCACTACGACTTCACCGCCGAGCACGTGGCCGAGGTGGCGGAAAAGGTCATCGGCTGACGCGCTTCTCCTGTCATCGCAACGTTAAAATCCGGCTTGTCAAGTAAAAACGCTTGACAAGCCGGATTTCTCTGCCTATAATATGCCTCGTTGTGTACGACGCGTTTGGGAGGGGCTGCGCATGGAGCGACGCGTGGAGCTGGGCTGGTTGAGCGACTTTTACGCTCCGCTGCTCACAGCGCGCCAGCGCGAGGCGCTGCGCCTCTACTGTGAGGACGATATGACCCTGCAGGAGGTCGCCGACGCCCTTGGCATGACGCGTCAGGGCGCGCACGAGGCCGTAAAGGCCGCCGAGGCGCAGCTCAGGGATTACGAAAAGGCGCTGGGGCTTCTCGCGCGCTATCGTGCCATGACGGGCGAGGTCGCCGCGTGCCGGGAGATTCTCAGCTCCATCAGTGGACGCGACGAAGCGGACCGCGAGGCGCTCCGGCAGGCGCTGGAGACGCTTAACCACATTCTGAACATCGAGAGGTGAAACAGAGCCATGGCATTTGAAGGACTGACCAGCAAGATCGAAGCCGCTTTCGGCAAACTGCGCGGCAAGGGCAAGCTGACCGAGCAGGATGTCAAGTCCGCGATGCGTGAAATACGCATGGCGCTGCTCGAGGCCGACGTTAACTATGCCGTGGTCAAGGATTTCATCAAGCGCGTTACGGACAAGGCCGTAGGGACGGAGGTTCTCGAGAACCTCACGCCCGGGCAGCAGGTCATCAAGCTGGTCAACGACGAGCTGACCCAGCTGATCGGCGGCACGAACGCGCGCCTGACATATTCGCCCAAGGCGCCCACCATCTACATGCTGTGCGGCCTGCAGGGCGCCGGCAAGACCACCATGGCGGCGAAGCTCGGCAACATGCTCAAGAAGCAGGGGAAAAAGCCCCTCCTCGTGGCCTGCGACGTCTACCGCCCCGCGGCCATCAAGCAGCTGGAAGTCGTCGGCGGCCAAGTGGGCGTGGAGGTCTTCTCCCGCGGGCAGATCAATCCCGTGGACATCGCC